>JAOUHN010000052.1 GCA_029865125.1 Candidatus Moraniibacteriota bacterium | reverse complement strand
AGTATTTTTGCTACTTTTCTCCATCGATCATATTGCTCTAATAGCTTGAGTGGTTTTCTGATGAAAAACTCATAGCCTGTCCATATTTTTGATTGTTCCATTGGATTGAAATACTTAGGTTTTTAACTGTTGATTTTAGCAAATTTTTTTAATTTTGCTAAATTCTTAGTGTTACCTATGTATCTCATCTTATTCAGGTTAATTTTTAAATAGTTAAATTAAGATTTGGAATAGAATTTAAGTTTGAAAAGCTAGAACTTGTCCACAACAGCACGAATGTCTTCTAGTGAATTGATTTTGACCGCCTCTTGTTTCAATCGAGAGGCATTGGGACGACCCTTGAGATATGCAGACAAATGGGTTCGAAAGGTTACCAGAGATTTTTCTCCATAATATTTCAAGCACAAGTCTGCATGTTTCAAAATGGTTTCTTTTATCTTCTCAATGGGAGGGTCGTCGTTGGTTCCATTCTTGATTTGCCAAAATATCCAAGGTTTTCCAAAGGCAGCTTGTCCAATCATGAGTTTTTCGCATCCGGTTTTTTCCTGATAGAAAATGGCGTCTTCATGAGTTTTGATTCCTCCGTTATAGATCACTGGAATATTGAGGTTATTTTTCAGTTGTTTTGCGATTTCCCAGTGAGGTGTTTCGAAAAACATTCCTTTCAGGGTTCGCGCATGAATCACGAGTTGGTCAATTCCAGCTTTTTCCAGCTTTGGAGCAAATTCCAGCACTTCTTGTGGATTGGTGAGTCCCACTCTGGTTTTGAGTGACAAGGGCAGGGAAGTAGTCTCTTTGATAGCACGTATAATCTCAATAACTTCCGGAATTTTTCCCATTTGAACGGCTCCGTATCCTGCTTTCTGTGCTTTTTTGACAGGACACCCCAGGTTGATGTCTATTCCTGTTGGGTTGATTTCTTTTTCAATGATTTTTGCAGCTTCGGCCATTGATTTTGGGTTACACCCAAAAATTTGTACCCAATAATTTTTTTCACCTTCTCCAAATCTTTCTGCGAGCTCAAGTGACTTGTTGTCTTCTAGTGAATTTCGAACCAGTCCTTCAGCGCTGACCATTTCACTCCAGGTGACATCCACCTCCCAATCAGTGCAAATTTCTCTGAAAGCTTTGTCAGTGATTCCGGCCATGGGAGCGAGAATAAGTTGTGTGTTTTTTGTCATGACTATCTGTAAATTAATATAGTTTGATTATGTGTTTACATATTAGCAAGTGAGAAAGAATTAATAAAGAGGAAAATAATTATTTACTTTTTTCAAAAAAAATAGCGAGTCCGACTTTTTGTCATTTCGGAAAGTATAATTTCTTGGACAAGAATGAATTCTGGATAAACTATTTTTCGCAGACTCGTTCCTCGCCTGGAAAAATATGTTTTCCGGAATGACAAAAGAAAGCGGGCTTTGAAGGGAGTGGGTAGATAAAGGGAAAGTCATTGAAATTATTGGGCTTTTGATGTAGGCTAGGAATATCGGAAGAATAGTTATTTTTTTTGGATTTCCGATTTTAATATTTGTTTAATTTTTTGAGTATGCAAAGAAAAATTTTTATTGGGATTGATTTGCCACAGGCTGTCAAAAAACGACTGATGCAAAAGATTGAAAAATGGAAAGATTTGCCAGTGAGATGGAGCAGGGAAGAGAATCTTCACATCACACTTTCTTTTCTTGGGCACGTTGATGATGAGATGCTATCGAACATTTGCGAAAAAGTTTGCAACGCAGTAGAAGAAATTGATATTTTTGACATGGACATGAGCAAGATTGAATTGGGTCCAGAGGGCGGAAAAGATGCAAAGATGTTTTGGTTTTCTGGGGAAGCTAGTGATGAGTTGAAAAAACTTCAATCAAGCATCGAGAGAGAACTTGGTTTTTTTCATGAAGACAAGAAGGTTTTTCGTCCTCACATCACACTCGGAAGAATCAAACAGTATGGATGGCAAAGATTGAAAGAAATTCCAGAAATACAGGAAGATTTTCATGTTTCTGTTCCGGTTGAAAGTGTGGAGATAATCGAAAGCACTATGTTGGATGGCAAAAGGAAATTTATGGTCATTGAGAGCTGTCCCTTGAAGTATTAATCAGGCGGGAATATTTTTTGTATATTAGTATTATGAATGCAATTGAAGTATTGGGAGTAAAAGTGAATAATATGCCAAAGAAGGATATCTTGGACCAAGCGAGGTGTTTTTTGTGTGGGAAAGAAATGAAAAGAATTGTGACTGTGAATCCAGAATTTGTTTTGGAGGCGCAAGAAAATCAAGATTTTTTGGAAGCAATCAACAAAGCTGATCTGAATGTTGCCGATGGAATAGGAATCAATCTCGCTCTTTGGAAAGCTGGAAAAATTCCTCAATCTAGAATGACTGGGGCTGATTTGATTTGGGATGTTTTGGAAATAGCGGATAGAAAAAAGCTGAGAGTTTTTTTGGTGGCCAATAGGGCGGGGATGAGCAATTGGAGGGATGTTCGAAATGAAATCAGAAAAAAATATCCTTTTTTGAAAATTGATGGAATGAATTTGGGTGTGCGATCTCGATTTTCAAGTATCAGGAATAATAGAAAGCTTTTGAGTTCTCATGTGCTGTTTTGTAATTTCGGAGCTCCTCATCAAGAACTATTCATTAATTCTCTGAATGATGAAAGTAATATCAGATTGGCAATGGGTGTGGGTGGAAGTTTCGATTTCATCTCAGGAAAAATCAGACGTGCGCCAAAATGGATGCGGTTTGTTGGGTTGGAATGGTTGTGGAGATTGTTTGTGCAACCACGAAGGATAAAAAGAATTTTGAAAGCAGTGATAGTTTTTCCAATAAAGATAATTTTGAACAAATAAGATGATAACAAAAAAAATAATCAAAGAAATTGAGGGTGAGGCAAAAAAATATTTTGAAGACGCAAATGGGTGTCATGATTGGGATCATGTTGAAAGAGTGAGAAACGTAGCTCTTCGGATTGGAAAAAAAGAAAAGGCTGATCTTGGAATTTTGGAATTGGCGGTGCTGCTTCATGATGTTGAAAGAAATAATGAGATGAACGAAGGAAGGAAAGAAGGATGTAGAGTGAAGTTTTGCCATGCTTTGGAAGGTGGAAAAATCGCAAGGAATATTTTGAAAAAATATAAGTTGAAAGATGAAGATATTGAAAATATTGTGCATTGTGTTGAGTCGCATAGATTTAGAAACGAATTGAAGCCAAAAACAATTGAAGCTAAGTGCTTGTATGACGCAGACAAAATTGATGGGATTGGCGCAGTGGGGATAGGAAGAGATTTTTTGTTTGCAGGGAGTCATGGTTCCAGGTGCTTGTACACTGGGAATGAGAAAGAGATTGCTAAATCAGGAAAGGATTATTCCTATACAAAAGAAGATAGCGCGGTTCTTGAATATGAAATAAAATTGAAGCATACCTACAAAAAAATGCTGACAAAATCCGGGAAAAAATTTGCCAAAGAAAGATCTGATTTCATGAAAGAATTTTTCAAAAGATTTTGGGAAGAAGTTGAAGGAAAAAAATAAAAATAATTTTTAAAAATAAAAAAAATGAAACAATCAATTTACTTGAGATGGGCAGTAATCTTTGGAATTGTCATCGTGCTAAACCTGTTTTTTGGCTATTCGCTGAAAATCATCTATAACGCTCCGGAGTGGGAAGATTTCTGTGAAGAAAAGCAGGTTATTGAAAAGATTGAGAGCAAAGATGTGTGCATCGAAAGAGGTGGCCAGTGGAATGAATCAAAAGAAATGATTATTGGAAGAGATGAAGGGATTGAAATTAATCAATGTGATTTGAATTTCATTTGTGCAAAGAATTTTGAAACAGCAAGAGAGAGCTATGAAAAAAAGGTTTTCATCACTCTGATTGTTTTGGGAGTCACTTCCATTGTGGTTGGATTGTTCTTAGGAGCGTTTGAAGCGGTTTCCACAGCACTTTCATTTGGAGGAGTTTTGAGTTTTGTGATTGCATCAATAAGATATTGGCAATATGCTAGTGAATATTTGCAAGTGGTTATTCTCGGATTAGCGCTCACTGCCCTGATTTATGTTGGGATAAAAAAGATTAAATAGAACTAGGGGATATGAAAAAAGCATTTTTTGACTCAGAAGGCGTTTTGGCTGTTTTCACTAACAGACATGGAGGTGTCAGCAAAAAGCCTTTTGATTCACTCAATCTCGCGTTCCATGTGGAAGATGATTTTCAAGATGTTCTCAGAAACAGAAAAATGCTTTTGGATGGACTTAGAATTGAAAAGATCGCATGGATGAATCAAATTCATTCTGACGTGATAAAAGTCATTGATAATGAAGGAGAAGTAATAGGATGTGATGCGATCATTACAAAAAGAAAAAAGTTGGCTCTCGTGACAATGGTGGCAGATTGCAACCCGATTTTGATTGTGGATGGAATGAAAAAAGTCATTGCGGCTGTGCACGCCGGGAGGGAAGGGACTTTCAAGAGAATCGTGCAAAAAACCATTCAGAAAATGAAGGATGAGTTTGGCTGCAAAGAGCAAGATCTGCTGGTCTCCATCGGCCCTTCAATCGGACCGTGTTGCTATGAAGTGAACAAGAGCAATATTGACAAGGTGTATGAGAATTTTGATGGAAAATATATTGTGAATGGAAAATTTCTAGATCTGAAAACCTTGAATTTTGATCAACTTGTGGAGGCTGGTGTTAGCGAAGAAAGGATTGAGGTTTTGGATGAGTGCACGTGTTGCAACAAGGATTATTTTTCCTATCGGAGAGATGGGAAAACCGGAAGGTTTGCGGGGATTATAATGTTAAAATAAGAAATAATTTTAAAGTTTATGAAAAAGCAAATTTTGATTATTGATGGAGGGAATTGCTTTAACTCTCATGAGGAGTAT
>JAOUHN010000051.1 GCA_029865125.1 Candidatus Moraniibacteriota bacterium | reverse complement strand
TATTATTTTTAATTTCGTAAATACGCACGTAAGTACGGCCATACTTACTTTTATTCTATTCTCTTTTGCAGTTTTAATCAAACAAAAAAACACCCCTGCCCAAGGCAGACGTGCATCCATTGAATGTCTGTACTTTTTTCCAGAAATCACATCCTTTAAAAAGGAAAAGATATCCAACACCTTTATCTTATCTTAAAAAAAATACAGGGTCTTTAAGTAATTACCTAAAGACCCTGATAAACTTCAAAAGTGTGGTTGCAGAAAATGCTTATCTTACATTAAAAACGGGCTTTCCATCCACAATGTTGTACTTTTGAATCGCTCCTTCGCGAACATTCCGGCAATTGAAGTTTTCCCGATTAACGTGCCAGGCCATCTGACGTAAATCTTTCAAGCTATAATCGGGAATATTTTCGCCGGGAAGATCTGTGCCCATGATGCGATTCATCAACTCGACCAATCGTTTTATCCCCGCAGTTGGAGCATCAGAATTGAAGAATGAAGAAACAGCGCCTAACTGATGTGCAATTTGTTCCCACATATTATAAGGACTATCGTGATCAATTCCGATGCGTCTCTTGAAGCGACCTCCGACAATAATTGTATATTCAAAGCAATTGCTCGTATACTTTTTTAACACCTTCTTAAAGATATCGAAGTAGCTTGATTCGGCCACATCAGCCGTAACGATATAGAAAATAACAACCTTATCCCCTTCATCAGCATAATCAATGATCCTCTTGATGGTCTCGATCACACAGACCAAGTCACCAAAATATCTATGTCCGTGATGCTTTTTCAGGTTAACATTCAAGGCATCCATAATTGAAGGGTAATAAAATATAAACCTTCTTTCAGAGGAAAACTCATGCTCAAACTCTTCAATATCACTGCCATCCAGCGTTCGTGCACCCAAAAACACCGGAAGAGCAATCACTGTTGATTTCTTAACATTTTTGTCATCTTCTTTTGTGATCATGATAAAAGTCTCCTCGCTCATCTTTTTGATTCAAGCCCAAAATGGCTCGCCAAACCCAAACACTATTCTTTTTTCAAAGAATATATCATACTATCACACACAATCACAAAAGTCAAAACAAAAAAAACACCCATCCATTGAGTGTCTTGTCTTTCGTTTGCTAGAAAACTTTTGCATTCTTTTGTGATTCCCTGTTTCGCTTGTCAAACAAGTAAAACATTTGAAATAGAGTCTTTTTGAATCATTCCACCGAAGTGAAATGATCGACCTTATAGGTATCTTGAGAAACTGATACTGACCACGTAAAATGCTTGCGCATCACGTGACAATAGATATCAACTCTCATCACCATAACTCCCTAGAAAGGAGGTGATCCATCCACAGCTTCCGCTACGGATGCCTTGTTACGACTTCACCCTTATCATCGATCCCACCGTAGTCCCTATTTTGAGGCAGGGCCTTCGGGTGTTACCAACTCTCTTGGTGTGACGGGCGGTGAGTACAAGATCCGAGAACGTATTCACCGGGACATGGCTGATTCCCGATTACTAGTGATTCCGGCTTCATGGAGTCGAGTTGCAGACTCCAATCCGAACTGAGACCAATTTTTTGGGATTAGCTCCACCTCGCGGTTTGGCAACCCATTGTATTGGCCATTGTAGCACGTGTGTCGCCCAGGACGTCAAAGGGCCATGCTGATCTGACGTCATCCCCGCCTTCCTCCCAGACTCCAACCATGAAACACATAACATATAGCACGTAACAAAGAAACTAAATGTTTCATGTTCCATGCTTTATGCTTCATGACTAAAGTCTGGGCAGTCTCGTGTGACATATATAACACACGACAGGGGTTGCGCTCGTTACCCCACTTAAGGGAACACCTTACGGCACGAGCTGACGACGACCATGCAGCACCTGACTAGCACCCTCGAAGGCAGCTTCATCTCTGAAGCTTGCAGCTAGTTTTCAAGTCCTGGTGAGGTGCCTCGCTTATTATCGAATTAAACCACATGCTCCACCACTTGTGCGGATCCCCGTCTATTCCTTTGAGTTTTAAGCTTGCGCTCGTACTTCCCAGGCGGCATACTTAACGCGTTAGCTACGACACAAGAGGGGTCGATACCTCTTACATCTAGTATGCAGCGTTTACGGCGTGGACTACTGGGGTATCTAATCCCATTCGCTACCCACGCTTTCGTATCTCAGCGTCAGAAGAGCACCAACCAGATGCCTTCGCCTTTGGTGTTCCTCATGATATCAACGCATTTCACTACTACACCATGAGTTCCACTGGTCTCTTACTCTCTCTAGATATGCCGTTTCAAGTGCAGTTTCCGGGTTGAGCCCGAAAATTTGACACCTGACTAACATATCCGCCTACATACGCTTTACGCCCAATAAATCCGGATAACGCTCGAGGTCTCTGTATTACCGCTACTGCTGGCACAGAGTTAGTAACCTCTTATTCTTTAGGTAAGCTCAAAAATTTGTTCCCTAAAAAAAGCAGTTTACGACCCTAGGGCCTTCTTCCTGCACGCGGCGTCGCTCCATCAGGCTTTCGCCCATTGTGGAATATTCTCGACTGCAGCCTCCCGTAGGAGTTTGGACAGTGTCTCAGTTCCAATGTTGGGGGCCATGCTCTCACACCCCCTACCCGTCATAGCCTTGGTGAGCAATTACCTCACCAACTAGCTGATAGGACGCAGGCCGCTCCTCAAGCGATAAATCTTTACTCCGTAGAGCACATCATGTATTATTCCGGATTTCTCCGGATTATTCATGACTTGAGGGCACGTTCCTACGCGTTACTAACCCGTTTGCCGTGGGTCTAAACCCACTCGACTTGCATGCCTTATCCACGCCGCCAGCGTTCATCCTGAGCCAGGATCAAACTCTCAATAAATTGAAAGCTAATAAATTAACTTTCGGATATAGAAAAGATTTTCACTCTATAAATAGAATGAAAATTTAAATCTAAAATTTGAATTCGACTCTAAATGAATTTACTGTTTTTATATAGTTTCAACAGGGAATCGCAAAAAATTGCAATATTGTTGTTTTTCTAACCAAGTATTAACTTGTCAAGTTTCTTATGCAGATCTTAACTGCACAACGATATTAAGTATACTCAACATTAGTTGTGAAGTCAAGTGCACTCTAAATAAAAACTCCCCTATGTTTTTTCAATAGGCGTAGCTCTTAACACCCCCCAATTTCTATTCATTTGTATTGACCTTCTAAGTCAGCAATAAGCATTGTAGCAGGTCTAAAAATCTTGTCAAGCTTTTTCTTCTTTACCTCTATTTTTCCAAATCCAAAACATCATCAATTCTAATTTGATCTACAAATTCGTCAACATGACTCACCAAAATCATAGCACCCTCATATGCACTAAGAGCAGCAGCAATAACTGGAAGATGTCTAAAATTAATGTGATTTGTTGGTTCATCAAGAATGAGAAGTCCAGGCTCCAAAAGCACCAATTGAGCAAAAGCGACTAATCCTTTTTGACCTTCTGACAAATCTCCAATTTTAGAATTAATAATTTTATGATCGATTAAAAAACCAGCTGCAGTTGATCTGAGCACCTGTTCGTCTTTCACACTCATCACTGACATCAGCGCATCATACACCGAGTCTTCAAAATTAAGCGTTGAAAAATCTTGACGATAATATCCAACTTTCACATCTGGAGCTATCTTTGCTCCAGTTGCTTTCCCGCGAGCCATTGATTCAATGAGTGTACTTTTTCCAATTCCATTTCTTCCTTTGATCAAAAGATGTTGTTTCTTTGAAAGAGAAATGTTTGCCTTTTTTTCAACAAGCTCATGATTCTCCATGATTTTGAAAGAAGAAATGTTCAAAATATCTCCAACCAAACCGGTTTGACAAGGAATGGAAAAATCACGAATTGCTTTGTCTTCTCTTCGAACATCCACTTTTGCATCTTCCATCTCTTGAGCTTTTTCACGCATCTTTCGGGCCACCAATCTCATTTTTCCTCCTTTGTTTGCAAAAAAGTTTGCCTTCTCTTTGTTGGCAATGATTTCTTTTTCATATTGTGCGTTCTTTCTTTTTTCTTTTTCAATTTGGGCTGCAATTTCATCTACTACGGTATAATAATTTCCCATATATTGTTGCACCTTTTTTGTGAACACATCCAAATAAATCACTCCGTCAGTAAAATAATTCAAAAAGTCTGCATCATGAGAAATCACAATACATGTCTTGTCATACATCAACAAAAATTGCATCAAATGTTCAATTCCTGCTCGATCCAAATTATTTGTAGGTTCATCTAAGATGAGTAGGTCTGGATCTTGAATGAGAGCTGACGCAACCAAAAGACGTGCTTGTTGTCCACCGGATAAAAGCTTTATTTTTTTGTCATATGGAACAGAAAAATTCACAACTTCCAAAACCTCCTTGATTCGCTTGTCGATATCATACATTTTCTCATCAAAACATTTTTCAAAAAATTCTCGCACGGTCAATTCCAGCTGATCGCGAGGGATCACCTGCTTTGAATAGGCAATTTTCAAATTTGGGTCCACAAACAAAGACCCACTTTCTGGCTTGAGTTCACCTTCAATAAGCTTCAAAATAGTACTTTTTCCAGCACCATTTTGACCCATTAGTGTGATTTTGTTTCCTTGCTGAATAGTAAAAGACGCCTCGTCCAAGATTTCCTTGTCACGACCATATTCAAAAGAAACATTACTAAATCTGATTGCTACGTTGTCTTTTCCCATATATAATAAAAATTCACCTAATCAAAAATTACATGAATCTAATTCTAGCACACTAATCAAAAAAATGGAAGGGTTACACTGTTTTGCTATCAACAAAAACTCCTTCTATCTAATCATCTCTGCAATCTGCCCAATTATAGATCCAACCAAAGT
>JAOUHN010000043.1 GCA_029865125.1 Candidatus Moraniibacteriota bacterium | reverse complement strand
ATTTATAATATAAATAAAAATAAAAAAATGGCAACCAAAAAAACTGCAAAGAAAAAGCCAGCTGCAAAGAAAAAAACAGCTGCAAAAAGAAAGCCAGCTGCAAAGAAAAAAACAGCTGCAAAAAGAAAACCAGCTGCAAAGAAAAAAACAGCTGCAAAAAGAAAACCAGCTGCAAAGAAAAAAACAGCTGCAAAGAAAAAAAAGAAATAGATAGCACAAAAAACAATTCCACTTCAATGGAATTGTTTTTTTGTTAACCACCAAAACCATCTGTATGAATGTGTAGTGTGTGTTTAGAAGTGTAACTGTTAGCGGATCGTAAAACGTTGCTTCCTTACAAGACAAATTGTTGCAAGATGATAATTTTGATGTTTCTAATAAGTTAGATTTCGTGTTTCCGATAAGGTAGAAAAGATTATAAACTCCCCCGATACATCAAGGGTGGTTTACGCTTTGATTTCGAGTTATTTTATATTTTTTTTAATAAAAACTTAAAATTATTTAATGCGTGAGATGCTATTGTAAAGTTAGATGCAAGTTGGTTTCAAAAAAATAATTTCAAGGTCGATGTTTGTTTTTTTTGGAAATGTTTGATTGTTTTTAAATTATTTAAAAAAAATATGAAAAAATTAAATGCGTTAGATTGGACAGCATTAATCCTTGTGGTTGTAGGAGGGTTAAATTGGGGACTTGTGGGTCTTTTGAATTTTGATTTAGTGGCGACCATCTTTGGAGACATGTCGATGCTATCACGAATCGTATATAGCCTTGTAGGTTTTTCTGCTGTGTATGTCGTTGTGGCGATGCCAAATCTTAGAAGAGAAGAATAAAATTGCACTTTATTATTTTTTGAAAGTTAAAATACCATTTTGTAAGATGGTATTTTAATTTTTCAGTGCGTTTTTGCTAAAACAGAGAGATTGTATTTTTATTTTATTAAAAATTTATATTTTTTTTATGTTGAATTAGTATACTTATAGTATTAATATGTTTTAAGTTTTAAAATATATGACACCTGAGAGAAATGAGGATAATGAGAAAAAGTGTCTTTGTCGTAGCTGCAAAGCATTCACTCGGTGCAATCGGGATAAATTGGACAGTCTCTTTTGCGCAGGAGGAAAAACTAGTTGTGAAATGGGTGACTCAGATAGTTGTTTTTGTGGATTTTGTCCCATTTTTTTGGAGAATAAACTTGAGGGAAGATTTTTCTGCATAGAAGAATGATGATGTGTATGTTAAAAAAAATAAAATAAGGGGGTAGTCTTATATAACACAAAAATCATTGATAGAATTCAATGACTTTTGTTGTTTTTAGTGTATTTGTGGTGTAGGATTAAGAGAGTAATATTTTTTGGATTAATTGTATGACTTGGTTTTTTGTGGCGTTACTTGCTCCATTTTTTTGGAGTGTTTCCGTCTATATTGATAAATATTTGGTGGATGATAAATTGAAAGGCTTTGGAATTGGATCAGTGATGATTTTTTCTGCTGTAATTGGGATTTTTTTGCTTCCTATTATTTTTTTTATTCATCCTGAGGTTGTTTTTGTTGAACTTTCATATGCACTTTTTGCAATAATAGGTGGTTTTTTGTATATTTTGTGCGCGTTGCCATATTTTTATGCTCTCAAAAAAGATGAGGCATCGGTTATTGTGCCAATCTATCAAACAATTCCGATTTTTGGTTATGTTCTTGCCTTTATTTTCTTGAAAGAGGTTTTGAATGTGGGGCAGATTTTTTCTTCAATTTTGATTATTATTGGTGCTGTTGTGTTGTCTGTTGATCTTAGTGGAAAAAAATTCAGATTTAAGCATGAGATTTTTTGGTTGGTTTTGCTTTCATCTTTTTTGGCAGCGTTAAATGGTTTTATTTTCAAGATGTTGGCGGTTGAGAGTGATTTTTGGACAACTAGTTTTTGGGAATATGTCGGGTTCACAATCTCAGCACTTTTGTTGCTTTTTGTGAAATCATATCGAAAACAGTTCTTCTCTGTTTTTAGGGAAAATGCACTCTTTATGGTCAACATCAATGCATTGAATGAGATAGTGAATATTAGTGGAAAAATTACAATGAACATTGCAACGATTATGGCGCCATTAGCCTTGGCTTGGGTGGTGAATGGATTTCAGCCTTTGATTATGCTGATTCTTGGAATCACAATCACAAAGTTTTTTCCTGGAATTGGTACGGAAAAAATTAGCAAAGGGCATATTTTTCACAAGATTGTGGCAATCGCTCTGATGTTTTCTGGTGCTATTCTTTTGAATATTTTTTCTTGAGTTTTTGTTTGAATATTTCTCAAGTGTGCTAGAATGAAAGTATGAGGAAGAGTAATAATATAAAAGAATATTTAGGGGCGGGTTTTGTTTTGTTGCTTTTTGTTGTGTCAGCATTTTTCTCTCAAGAGTATGCTGATTTTTTTTCAGGAATGGTTTTTGAATACAAGCTTTTGGCTGGAGTGGTGTATTTTTTGGTGATTGTGCTTGCGATTGTGATCATTCCACTCACTAGCATTCCTTTGATTCCAATCATCACTGGATTTTTTGGAGTTTTTTGGACGGTGGTTCTCAGTGTGTTTGGGTGGACAATTGGTTCCATAGTAGCTTTTTGGATCGCCAAAAAATATGGAATTCCTGTGGTGGAGAGATTTTTTGAAATCAAAAAATGGGAAAAATTTTATTCTTCCATTCCAGAAGAAAGAATGTTTTGGTATTTGATTTTTCTTCGCATTGTTGTGCCAGTAGACATTCTCAGTTATCTGTTGGGGATTTTCACTAAGATTAGTTGGAAAATGTTTGTGACAACAACTGCACTCGGCCTCACCCCAGTGGTGATTTCCTTGGCATATTTCGGAACGTTTTCTGCTGAATTTCAGCTTATCTTAGCGGTTTCTGGCGTTTGTCTTTTGGGATTATTCATTTTTATTCGAAGGAGATATTTTAATAATAGAAAAAATACATGATAAGAAAGATTTTTGAAAACAAGAGAGAAATTCATAGGATTAATGTCGCACACACCATTCGGAGTGTGGCGCTTTCATTCATTTCAATTTATGTTCCCGTGTATCTTTTGACTCTCGGATACTCACTTTCTCAGATTATCTTGTTCTATGCTGTTTTTCATTTGTCTGGTTTGGTGTTCACCTTTTTGATCATCAATCCTTTGATTCAGAAGTGGGGGATACTTCGCACGTTTAAGGTATATTATCCGCTGGAGATTGCTTTCTATTTTCTTTTGTATAGCTTGAGTTTGTTTGATGTGTCAGTGTGGTTGGTTTCAGTTGTGGGAGGAATGGCAACTTTTTTCTATTGGGTTCCGCTCAATATTTTGCTGATCAAGCACACTAAGTATGACAAAATGGGAAGTGATCTGGGATCTTTTTTTGCATTGCCAAAAATTTTCAAAATTGTTGGTCCTGTTGTGAGTGCGATTGTGATTCCTATTTTTGGATTTTGGCCAATGTTTGTTTTGGCTGGACTCGGATTAATTCTTTCATATGCGCCATTGGCACAAATCAAAAGAAGCTCCATTCGTGTTTCCTTACAATTCAAGGATGCATGGAAAAAAATCAAAAAAAGAAAAACACTTTTTGTTTTGGAAGGTTTTGACAATATTCTTGAAGAATCAGAGTGGTTTTGGGGAATTTATGTATATTTGATGATTGGGTCACTTGCAACCCCTGGAATCGTTGGGAGTCTTGAAGCCTTGGGAGGAGCAATATTCACTCTTTGGATTGGAAAATATGCAAACAAAAATTCAATGAAAATGGTTGTTTTTGGCTCCTTGGGAATGATGGTCATTTCAGCATTTCGAATTTTTGTTCAAGACCCACTTCCAACATATGCGCTTAGTGTAATTGCTTCTTTCGTGATGACTTTATTTTTGATTTCATATTTTAGTGTGATTTATAAAGCGGTGAAAAAAGATGGTGATGAGGAAGAGTTTATTATTCTTCGCGAAATTCCAACGGTTTTGGGTCGCATGGTGGTTTTCGGGTCAGTTCTTTTGGTGGTTTCAGTTCCGAATTTACTTTTCATTTTGCCAATTGTTGCAAGCTCTGTGATGCTTCTCATTTTGTATCTCAGAAAACATAGGTTTGAAAGCTAGGCATCTGGGTTGACACATGAGATGTCAGCAGTGTAGAATTTTTAGTGTGTTTTAAATCGTTCCTTATTTTCCAGAAGCTATCTCTAAGGGAGAGATTCGATGAATGATAGTAATATATCGGAGAGTGCTCTTCAGTTTTTTTATGGACAGAGTATCGTAAATAATCTGAAGATGAAAACTGTTTTGCGATGGCTTAAGGAGTGCCGGAACAAGTGCTATTGTTATATAGTGATTATATCAACCGGTAATCATATTGAACCAGAATATGATTTTTATGGAGTCGTTACATTGAAGGGAGTGGATAGAAGTGTCTTGATTGAAATAATCAAGAAAAAATTACCGTCTACTGTTTCAATTCTTTCTCTCAACACTCCCATTTCTCAGCAAGGAAGGGAGAAAGATGCAATCATGAGCGAGATACGCAAAAATCAATGAAGTTTGATCGAAAACAAACATGTTTTCGATGAGAGGCTGTACTGCTGGAACGCAGAACAGCCTCTTGTTTTTTATTGATTTATTGTTGAATCTGGGTTATAATCAATTGATATGAAATTAGAAAAATTACAACTTATTTTGAAAGATGAACCTGGTTTTCGTGAAAAGCAGGCTTTTGAAGGTGTGTTCAAAAAACTTGTTAGTGATTGGAATGAAGTGACAAATTTGCCAAAAAATCTTCAAGAGAAATTGAATGAACAGTGTTCGCTTGAGGTGGATGGAAAAGTTTTTGAATCAAAAGATGGGAAAACTTTCAAAGCTCTCATCACACTCAAAGACTCCGAAAAAATCGAAGCAGTGCTGATGAGATATGAGGACGGAAGAAATTCACTGTGTGTGTCTTCTCAGGTGGGTTGCGCTTTGGGTTGCAAATTTTGCGCCACTGGAAAAATGGGAATCAAAAGAAGCTTGAGCTCAGATGAAATTGTTGATCAATTTTTGTTTTTTGCTCGATTTTTGAAAGAAAAATTTGGAGAGAATGAAAAAATCACCAATGTGATTTTCATGGGAATGGGTGAGCCGTTTTTGAATTATGACAATGTGATGAAAGCGATTGAAATTCTGAATGATGAAAAAGCAATCGGACTTGGAGCAAGAAACATTTCAGTTTCAACTTCTGGAATCATTGAGGGAATCAAGAAGTTTTCAGATGAAGAAAGGCAAGTCAATCTTGCGATTTCTCTTCACGCTCCAAATGATGAACTCAGGAGTGAACTCATGCCAATCAACAAAAAGGACAAACTTCAAGATGTCTTGAATGCAGTGGATGAATATATTTCAAAAAGAAAAAGAAAAGTGATGTTTGAATATCTCTTGATTGACGGCGTGAATGATTCGGAGGAGAATGCGAAAGAATTGGCAACTCTCATGAAAAAACCACTCTACATGGTCAATCTCATTAACTACAACCCAACAGGAAACTTCAATCCTTCCTCAAAAAAGAATGTGGACAGGTTTTTGAACGTCCTCAAAAAAACAGGAGTCAACGCAACACTCAGACACAGCTTCGGAGGAGACATCAAAGCCGCTTGTGGACAACTGGCGAATGAGAGTTGAGATTTGAGATGGGAGAGTTGAGGAAAGAAATCAAGCTTCTCCTTTCCGCTAGTGGACAGACTTCCTTTGAGTGCGCAGAAAAAGAGGAGGAATTAAATATCTATTTAATGAAGTAATTGAAGGGAGTATGAATTCAAGAATTTAAAGCCCCTTTTTTGAAATTTCTAAAGCAATAACTTCATTAGGGGTTAGATAATTAAGTTTCTTCCTTGGTCTGTTGTTCAATCTCTCTTCAACTAAATAAATCTCTCTTTCTGATATATTATCAAGATTACTTCTTTTGGGGAAATATTCTCTAATTAATCCATTAGCATTCTCAACGCCTCCTTTCTGCCAAGAAGAGTATGAATCACAAAAAAATGATTGTACTCCTGTTTCACGATGCAAAACATTTTCACTCCCATTATCTCTAGTAATACTCAGCCACATATTTCCAGGCAAAGATTCAATGCAATCTCTGAGTGATTCTTCAAAAGAAGATGCAGACTTATCTTCACATTTACGAATTAAAACTTTCATACTCTTTCTTTCATAATTCACACATAATGTACTTTTTCCAGAAAATATCACACTATCAGTTTCCCAATCCCCAATTCTTTTTCTCTTATCAATAATCTCAGGTCTCTCATGAATTGAAACTCTCTCTTTAATACCAGAACTCCTGTATTTACGGGAAAAACTCTTCTTTCTAGCTTTCTGTTTTCTTCTTAATTTTTTATACAGTCCTCCATATCTTCCTTCTCCTTCATAAATCCAACTATATATACTTTCATAACTCACACTCTTATCCTTACATTCACTCAATTCTTCAGGGGGATATTCTTTTAATCTTCCTGCAATCTCATCAGGACTCCAACCATCTTCCAATCTATTGATAACATATTCTTTTAATTTCACATTCTGCCATTTCTCCAATTTTCTCTTATTTGTTTTTCTTTTTCTTCTATCTGCAAAATATTGGGCATCAACTGCATTGTAGGGTAACTGCTCTCCTGAGTTTCTTTTTATCTCTCTTTTGATTACTGAATAGTCTCTATTTAGTTTTTCAGCTATCCAAATCTTTTTCTTCTTCATTCGAAGATATACTTCTATTTTCTCTCTTTCATAGAAGGTTAGGGGTCTTCCTTTTGGCATACTCATAGCGTTATTTTAGTTAACGCTTTAGTTTATCAGAAAAAGGGGCTTTGGGGTTTGAATTCGGGATGAGAGTTTATTGATTGATTTTGCATGGTTTGCTTGGTATAATTTAAGGGTAATCAGATAGATTTTAGAAAGGATATATGAAAATTCAAGTTAAAAATATTAAGGAGAATCCGGTTAGTCTTTTGCGCAGGGCGGGTTACACTTTTCAGCATCATACTGACAGAGACGAAATGAGTTTTGTGCGTCCTTTGGCAAGGGCAGGTTTTCCACGTTTTCATATGTATGCAAAAATGGAAGAGCGTGATTTGATGATTAGTATCCATTTGGACCAAAAGAAAGAAACATATGGGAAGGACACTCGTCATCATGGGGAATATGAGAATGATGGAGCTTTGATGGAGGAAGTACAAAGAATCGCAAGAGTAATAGGGTAAAAATTTAAATTTGTATCAGTAGAAGGAAGAAATATTAGAGCTAGTATAGGGTTTTCTATGTAGCCATAGAAAAAGCAGGTTAATAAAACAAAACAATAATACACAATAAGATGAAAAATGAAATCAAAAAGGCGCCTATTGAAAGTGTCCCGGAGAAATTTGTGGAGCATGCGAAGGAAGAAGTGGAGCAAAAAGAAGATGCTGGAAGGATTGTTGATTTGTTGATGGAAAATTATGTTGATGATAAAAACAATTTGAGGGAGTACAAGACAGTGTATTGCGATTCTCGTGTTGATAGTTACCCAGAAAAGGATATTTTAGATAAAAAAATACAGGAAGCGCTGAAGGACGAGCTATTTTTTGAATCAATGGAGTCAATTACGGACGTGATGATAATTTCTGGCGTGGAAGAGGAGGTTTGGAAGCGTTTTTTTGATAAGAAGCAAGATTTGAAAAAAAGAATATTGATAGCTCAAATCCTTTCTGATATAACCTATCAGTGGATTCTTGATAGCGAAAGTGCAAGTGAGGGTGATTTGGAGAAATTAAAGAAAGCTTTGCAAGATGAAAATAATCAGTTCTTTTATAAGGTTTATTTGGGAATGCTGGTCAAAAAATGTAGAGATATTCACATGGACTTGAATGAATGGAAATATTCAGAAGAAGAGCTTGAGAAAAAGGAAGAGGCGCTTATTGATGTCTTATAT
>JAOUHN010000001.1 GCA_029865125.1 Candidatus Moraniibacteriota bacterium | reverse complement strand
ATCATGATAAAAATTTAAATGAACTTGAATTGAAACTGACTCCTTTGATGAAAACAAGATTAAACGAGGGAGGAGGCGGAGGAGATGTGGAGTATTCCGATGAATTGCATGTAATGCAAGAGCAAAGTGGAGTCGATGAATATTCAAGAGAAATGCCTTATTATTCAGGCAATTACGTTATTTCCAAACTAAGTCCCGAAGCATATGGAATTTATAGTAAGAGTGGAATATTGGTGGGATACTTTGAATTGGAAAAGGTTGAGAGTGCAAAAAATAATCGGACAGAAGTTGAGGTGAAGGAGCCGGAGAAGTTGTTTAGGGAAATCAATTTTGAAAATCCTGATCAAGACAGTTTTTTGTTTAAGTTATTGCTTTCTGTGCCTTTTCGAGATGAAATCAAAAAGAGGTTAGGACTGGATATTGCTGATTTAGATATAAAAAACCAATATTTCTTTCTTCGCTTCATTGGTGAGAAAACTGAAAGGGATTTTAAGAAAGTTTCTGAGTTTGTGAAAGATGGAAAGGAGCAAAAAGATCAATTGAACCGAGTTAAGACCTTTCTGTCTCTTGAGTTTGGGGAGGATATTAGTGAAAAGCTGTTTGCTATCTCAGAAAAATTGAGTCCTGAGCAGACGGATCTTGTTTTTGCTAAATATGCTGAGATAGTGGAGATGACTTATGATATTGAAAGTGAAATCATGGGTTCTTTGAAGAAAAAAGAAAAGATGGGGAGAATTGACCCGCGAATGGTGTCAAAGGAGTTATTGCTTCGGGGAAGGAAGTTGTTAGTAAGCTTTGCGGATAAGATTGAGAAAGCAGAAGAAGGATCGTTGAGTTTAGAAGAGATCTTGAGTCACTTGGAGGATTATCGCGAGGATATGGTCTTTCATGCAGCAGTTGTGAAGGAGGGTAAGAAAGTCGGAATGGGATATGATGAATTTGTGGGGAATAAATTTGAAATTGTCACAGCAGAGGAGTTAGCGAAAGATCCGAATGTAGTAAAGCAAATGAGAGACATTTATGAAAGGAATTGGGCCGGAACGCCGGCACTTCAGGCGAGCCTGTTGAGAAACTTTGATTTGGCAGTAGAGCAAGGAGGGGATAACACATTGTTTTTTGTACTGAAGCATGTAGATCTAAAGTTGGCGCAAGCGAGTGTGGAGGCATTCTGTAGAACTGATGAAGTATCTCCTGATAAGATATATTTTGGTTCGCTAAATGTTAGGCCATCTATTCAAGGAGCGGCTTTGGGTCGGATAGTTAAGGAGGCGGCACTTGCCATGGAAGGGGAACATTATAACTTGGAGCTTGATAGCGATCCGTTTGATCCAAAAACTACCACTGTTTATATTGAAAAAGATGGATTTGTGGCCACTAGAGCATATGAGTATGAGGGGGAATATACATTTAGTCTTGCAAAAGAACGACAGGGCAAGGATTATTTTTTCAAGAAGATGTCTCAGGCAGATGTTGCCGAATATCATATGCAAAATAATCTTGGGAATGCATACAACGAAGATGATTCCAGGATGGTGCTGTTTCTTCCCATTGGGGAAAATGAAACAAGAAAGCTTCTTGACGAGTTGGTGAACAAGAAGCATTTTGTGATCACGAGATATTTTTTTAGCCAGGACCAGAAGAGTGTCTATTGCGCTTTAGAAAGAGGCGTAAGCTCTTCATAGGTTTTGGCATTTTGCCAGTTGAATTCAAAGATTTGTTTGTGCATTTGATAAATGTTTTTGTCTTGGATGATGATTGAAGTGAAGCTATCTTCCGATAGGGAGATATAAGCAACGCGGTCGTCATATATCTGCATTATAGAGCTGAAGGAATATTTAGTGTGGTCCATGAATCTGGTGTCAGTGACACTAGTATGATAATTCTTGAGTAGTTTTCGGGTAAAAGGGGAGTCTAGAACGATTCCTTTTTTTTTGATGTCCAATTTCTCTCTTTTTTTGACATAAGCCTTGTTTATGTCATTGATATGTTCGACAATGGCTTCCATGTCAACATAGGTATAAATAGTTTCTTTGGCGGTGAGGGTATCATCAAGAACCCTTCTCACGCCTTCTTTTCCTTCAAAAAACCTGATTCCAGGCTTATGAAAGGCTAAATTATAGTTGGAAATCAGCTGCGGCATCAAATCCTCAATACTTTTTTTGTAGTAAGTTACCTTTTGTGCTTGCAAATCAAGCATCTCGGTTATTTTGTTGGGATGCTCTACCCTGAAAACGGCCGGTTTGCGGGGTTTTTCTATTTTAACAATTAGCCCTTTTTCGATAAGTTGCTCTAAAATCTTGTATAATAAACCTCTTTTATAGGTAGTTTGCTTGAATATCTCACTTGCTTCGGCTTGTCCGATATTTAGGAGAATTTCATATATCTCGGCTTCTTTTGGGGAAAGTCCGGCAACGGACAGGATTTTTTCATACATAATTTTGTTTTTTTGGCTATTTTTATATAAACGTGACTCTTTGACAGTGCTTTTTAATGGGGAGTCTTACTTGGCGCTTATATAGAAAGAAAATAAGTTATGCTTCTATTATACTCTTGTTTTTGCCTATTGTCAAACAATCGTGAATATTTTTAAAGCAAAATAAAATGAGATATAAGCCTAATTTAAGCCATAATACTGAAATGTTGGAAAAAGCAGTCACAGGGTATTGACAATATTGTGATAGCATGCTATACTGACTAGTCAAGATGAGAAAAGGCAGTAAGGGCTGGGTGATTAAGAGAACAAAAGAACATTGATAATTAAGTGGAAAACATAGTGTCAAATATTTGTGAATGCATTGTGACAGAATGCTTCCTGAACAAAGGGCCGTATTAAGCCAAAGTAGGATAGATAGTCAAATGCATTCACAAACTATTGACAATTTTGTAAAGCTATGGTATAGTAATGAGTCAAGATGAGAAAAACAGTTATGGCAACAGGCAGTCACATTGATATTAGCGGTGTTGAATCTTAGAATAATAAGTTTCAATCCAGTGATATTAAAAGATCACCTCCTCTCAATGCAGAGGATAGTTCATAAAAATCCGGGTGGTGTCTCAGTTTGAGATAGTGATTGACAAAGTTCAATTGATCTCGGGCTATTCCGAAACCCGGTAACCCTACAATTTATTCATCCATTGCGATGAATGGACTGGTCCCGGCTATGGAGCCTGTTTAATACAGGATCTAAAAAGATAGGCGGATCATCCATTCTTCGGAAGAAGAATAGTGAGTTTATTATAACAGTATTTTGATAACAACTAAAACACGACAAAGCTTCGCTTCAATGCAGGCGAATAGGAAGGTTTCTTGCAAGACTTTTCTCGAGGACTTTAGTCGTGTTTAGTTTCTCTTGAAGAGTCATGCAAAAAGCTTTCCGGTTGGAAAGCTTTTTATTTTTGGGAACAATCCTTGTGGTTGGACTCAAGAATCTCTTGGTTATTTTGACCAGAGAGAAAAGTTCTTTGAATCAAAAAATATTTATCCGAGAAAATCATATATTTTCCTTCAAGCTTCTACTACGAACTCAAGATAATTTTAAAAAAGTTGTTTTGGGCTCGTAGTAGAAGAGCTCATTTTCGAGCAAAATTAACGCCCGCTTTTGGGCAAATATTTCCCGAGGAGGAAAAGCGATGAAAAATACAATGGTAGTTTTCGGTGGCCAAGATAACGAAGAGCAAGCAGCACGCAATGTGGCCCGTGAAGCGGGATGTGTGCTGGCCACAGCAACTGTCTCCGGGACGAAAGTCCACGGGGGCAATGCTTACCAGGCAGATGGTTACGTTGTTGACGAGGGTGATTTCGCTCTTGTTCAACAGGTAATTATATTCGAGGTCAACCCGAACTGTGCCGGCTCCATGTCGGTGGTTGGCATTTGCGACCACCACAATCCTGGCGATTTCGGTTATGGTCTCGGGGCCGACCGGTACTGGGACGCTTCCTCCTTGGGGCAGCTTTGCGCCATCCTTGGTGTGGAGCGTACTCATCAGCTGGAATTGGTTGCTGCCGGTGACCATTGCCCAGCGGATGCCTATGCTGGGCGTTGCTCTGGGATTGACCCGGAGGAGTTTTTAGAGTTTCGCATCAAGGGGAAGGCGGCATTTTATGCCACTAACCCTCGAACTGCCCAAAAGGCAGATGAAGAAAAAATTCGGGAGTTTATCGCCAAGGCCAAAGACAAGCTTCAGGAGGCAAAGGTCGTGGACGGTGTCCGCGATCTTCGCGAGGCCGGTTTAATCGATGAACTGCCTGAGGCGGCATTGGTAACGGGCGAGGCCTACATTGCCATGATCGACGATGTCGATCGCGACCGGAACCCAACCGGGAACAAGAAAATTGTTCTCGGCGGACATACGACGCCCGAGATCGTCAATCGGTTTATGGGGTGGGGAAACTCACTCCCAAATCGGATCGGAAATGCCTATGGCAATCCCACTCGTGGGTTTGCCGGGGTAGTTGTAAAAGGATAAATATTTCAAGGCTTCCGAGAGAGTGCCTAAACTAAACTCTCTCACAACAGATAGAGCACGCAACAGCGCTTGCCTGCTCTATCCCTTTTCTCAGATCTTATTTAGTATATGAATTACAAATTTTTCACAAATTTACAAATATACGAATAAGATTTGAGATGAAGAGAAAATTATTAATATTTTTTTATATGAAAATTAATCCAAAGAAATTATTTTTGAGTAAAATTCATAATTACCAAGTTGAAACAAGTAAACTTGGGGTTGTTCGTTATGTTAATTTAGATAATGCTGCTACAACACCTCCCTTTAGAGCTGTTCAGAAAAAAGTTGATGAATATTTATCTAGTTACGGGTCTGTTCATAGAGGTGCAGGAATAAAATCAAAAATTTCTACAGATATTTATGAAAAAAGTAGGGATGTTATAAAAAAATTTGTTAATGCTCCTAAGAGCGATTACGTTGTTTTTACGGGAAATACAACAGGTGCAATGAATGCGGCTGCACATTATTTTTCATTTTTGGAGGGAAAAGTAGCTGTTTCTGGAATAGAACATTCTTCCTCGTGGCTTCCTTGGATCAAAGCTGAGGGGATTAAAAAAATAGGCAAGAAGCAGTTTGATTTATCTGAAATGGATAATGTTAGTGAAAAAATTCAAAAAGAAGGAAGAAAGCAGGTTGTGCAATATGATGTTAATAATGAGTTTGAATTTGATTTGAAAAGTATTGAAAATATTTTGAGTACTAATAAAATCAAAGCTTTTGTGTTGACCGCCTCATCAAATGCAACCGGTTATTGTCCTGATATTAAAAAAATTGGAGAAATTGTTCATAAACACGGGGCGTATTTTATTGTGGACGCTTGTCAATTCATTCAACACCATAAAATAGATATGCAGAAAATGGGAATCGACTTTTTGGCGGCATCGGGTCATAAGTTCTATGCTCCTTATGGCGGAGGATTCTTGATTGGACCGAAAAATTTCTTTGACAAATTTATTTCTTATGAGATCGGTGGTGGAAATTTGCCATACATAACTAAAGAAGGTGAATTTCTGAGATATAAGAATCAGCTAGCTCATGATCCTGGGACGCCCAATGCGGTTGGAGCGGTGTCAATGATGTATGCATTAGAAGAATTGAGAAATATTGGGATTGAAAATATTGAAAGTTATGAAAAAAAACTAACCAAGAAAGCTTTTGATTATTTAAAATCAAATCCAAAGATTGAGTTATATGTATCAGAAAAGCATTTAAATACGGTATTGCCTTTTAATATCAAAGGTATGAATTCAAAAAAAGTTGCAGAGAGATTGAACAGTGAATTCGGTATTGGTGTAAGATATGGAAGTTTCTGTGTTTA
Organism: Candidatus Moraniibacteriota bacterium; assembly: GCA_029865125.1. Classification (GTDB taxonomy): domain Bacteria; phylum Patescibacteriota; class Minisyncoccia; order Moranbacterales; family UBA9337; genus JAOUHN01. The sequence goes on along the minus strand of JAOUHN010000001.1, from coordinate 60,894 downwards.
TAATGTGATTCGAAAGTTGCTAAGGATTGAAGATGAAAAAGAAATTATTGAGAATATTAAAAACGAAAAGAAAAGCGCGGTGCCGGGATTTATCAGAGCTTCATTTTCTTTGTGCAATACCAATGAGGATGTTGAGAGGTTCATCTTGGCTATCAAGGAGATAACAAAAAGATAAAATAAGCGCTTGATTGCGCTTTTGGGGACGCAAAATTGGTTTTTCCAAAAGCGCAATTGTGCGCAAGAATTTAATGTTAGAGGTTCTTTGATATAAATAATGACGCAGGAGGGCGTTATGAAAAAGATAATAAGGGCTTTGCTGTCTATGCCGGTATCTATAAATTGTTACTATGGTGACCCCACTTTGCAGTGGGAGGACACTATGAGGAAGTTGCGGTTATTGGCTGAGGCGGGTCACACTGGCCCAGTGAGTGTTATCACCAAAGGATCAATTGGTCCATCTCGCGCAAACGAGTTAGCTTTTTTGAATCTTTCTGGGCTTGTCGTGATGGTTTCCATTAGTGAGCTTCCTGACGGATTTGAAAAAGTCGGACACGATCATCGGTATGAGACACTCCGTAATCTTCGGGAAGCAGGAGTTAAATGTTTTGCAGCAGTGCGGCCGCTCATTCCTCCTTACAACACTAGTGAGGAGGTAATCAATCGCATTTTCACTCGCCTTCAGGCAGTGGGATGCAAAGTGGCCTGTGTCTCAGGATTTCGCGGAGACGCTTCTCTCGTAGAGGCGGTTAACCCTGACAATGCGATAGACTGGGTTTTGCGTGTGAAACAGATGACTGGATTTGATCAGATTTTGCGGGTTGCGAAAGAGAACGGAATCCGGTTGTTCACGAGAGTGAACTGTGCTGTTTCATATCTCACTGGACGGGAGAAGCCACTCAATCCATACTGGGGCTCACCCCAATTAGTGCGCTGTGAGGCGATCGGATGTCCCTTACGTGGAACATGTGGTCCGGTTGAGCCTGATCAGGAAGTTTTGATCTGGCTCAGGCAGGTTGGATATGATATTGAATACCAACCAGCCTCAAGGCAAGTCTGTGGGTTTCAGACTGACAATAGGTTAGAATGTCAGTCGTGTTGCACGACTTGTTTCGTACAAAGGCAACCGCGAGTAATGGTTCACAATGCCGAAACCCTTGGTGATTTGACTTTTTGTCGGTTCGTGCTTGGTGGAACGCTTTGTGTGAAGCCGGGTATGGTGGACGGAGCAAGAAAGGATGTCGGGCATGTCACGAAAATGCAAGAACTGACGAAGATGTCAATTCATTGCATAAACTCTTGGTTTGTCTGGGCGCGTCAGCTGGATAATTGTTTTGGGTGCAAGTACTGCGTGAGCGAGTTGTATCCAAACAAAGGTTCAGTTGGGTGTATGCCGACTGAATTATTAAATTTTTTCAAAGGAAACAGAAAATGAAATTCATTGCTGGAAATCCGGCTTGCCCAGTGGCTTGTAAATACTGTTTCATCACCGAGCATGATACCCGCCGTGAAGTCTGGAATCAAAATCCAGTGGCGGGTATCAACAAGGCATGCACATATATCAATGTGCCACCTTGGATCATTGAAAACAATGAAGTTGAACGTCGCTTTTTCAACTTTCCTTGGGAAGTGCTTGAGGGGGATTTTGTCGGATTTACTGCCATCACTGATCCTCTCTGGCCAAAAATCGACTACTACTTGCAATATTTTCTTGAGCAGGTGGCGTCCCGGACAAAACTGGTCACTTTAGTGTCAAAGTGGCCGGCAAGCCGTTGGCAAATGGCACAGCTCGCCCAATATCACAATCTGTTTTTAGTAGTCGGGATTACGGGCAACCATTTACCAATCGAAAGAGTTTCGGTGCAACAGCACCTCGAAACTCTCGCATTGGCAAAAGAGTATGGAGTGCGCGCCTTGCCAATAGCGCATCCGTATATAGCAGGAGTTTCCGATCTCGGATTCCTGTCCGAGTTACACAAGCTCGGATATAGCGAGATCTCGGTCAAAGGTCTCCGGTATTGCGATGCTCGGATGAGTTCATGGATGCCGGAGGCCTCACGCCGACATTATATCGGGAAAGAAAACGAAGAAATTCTACCCGAGGATGGTTGGCGGGAAAAAGTAGCAGATGCAGGTTTCAGTCTTCTATCCCCGCGCGAGTGGTATTTGCGCGAAGGAATTGGACTAGGACCGCATTTGTCTCGTGAGGAGGCGGAGAGGTGCGTGAAGCGAGTCTTTGAGCTCGCCAATGTGACCTCTTCCTCCTCTAGCCTAGCGGTAAGGCAGGCCGCTATAGCAAGAAGAATGTAGGAAAGCAGGAGAATGGACAGCGATCCGTTCTCCTGCCGATTATTAAGCTTTTGAATTTATTGAAAGCTTATAGTTGAAAAGTTCTTTGAATCAAAAAATATTTATCCGAGAAAATCATATATTTTCTTTCAGGCTTCTGCTACGAACCCAAGATAATTTCAAAAAAGTTGTTTTAGGTTCGTAACAGAAAGGCTCGTTTTGAGCAAAGTTTAACGCCCGTTTTTGGGCAAAATTTTCTGAGGAGGGAATGGTTATGAAAAAGATGCTCGCTTCATTTGTTTCTAAAACTGAGAATAACCCTGGTTTATGAGCAAAATAGCTGCGCAGGTAGCGAAGATGCTCGATCTTGGGCTGGACTTTGACCCGTGTGCTTTTCATGAGAGAGCGGTTGCTACCGTTCACGTCCTCTACACCGTAGAAGACGAAGATGTCAAGAGGTCCTTTATCGAGGGAATGCTCTTGGCGGAGTATCATGAACAGTATCGGGACGATATAGATATACTATATCGGAAGGAGGTGAAGGCAAAAAGAAAAACCGTGGAGGCTGTAGCATTCGACGGAACCACCTATAAGGTGGTATTCGTTGATTTCAGCCCAGATGATGAATTTATCTGGACTGAAGTCTATCCCCCAGAAAGAGTCACTTGGGATGCTCGCCCAGTGATTCCCGTGACCGACTACGAATGGGATCGACTGCAAGTCGGTCCTTCAGTTGATGATGAGGAGGAGCGGGATGAAGAAGAGTTTCGCTCATCAATACGAATCTTTAATGGCGAAGGAGGCGACCATGTTTTCTGAGACGGAACAATATGGTCTGAGGACTGATTTGTGTGTCACCCGCGTGTGGTAAATAGTTCTTTAATTTAAAAAAGGGTTAAAATCAGTTCAAACGGCGCGGCGTTTGAAACTCATTATTGAGATACCAATAAATTGGTGTTTCAAAGATGAGAGGAGTTCTTTGGAATAAAAATTCAAATTCCGGGTTTATTGGAAAAAGGAGGATTGATGCCAGAAATGACAGGGCCAACCTTTTGGTTCATGGTCGGCATCCCCGGTTCTGGCAAGTCGTTTCATGCGAAATGGATTGCCGAAACAACCGAGGCGACGGTGATTTGCCCGGATGATATTCGGGTGAAGCACCGAGTTGGGTCTGACAGGGCTTTCGAGATTGCTAGGCAAGAAATTGCCGGCAGTCTCAAGGCTGGCCGGGATGTCGTTTTTGATGCCACGAATATTATTCGGAAATGGCGTCGGGACAACATCCTGGCTGGAAAGCCACATGCTTCCCGAGTGGTGGCGGTCCTGATGGACACACCACTGGAGGTTTGCCTTGAGCGCCAGCAAAAGCGGGCGGCTCAGGGCAAGAAAGCGACCCTCCCGGAGGATACTATTCGGCAGATGGCCAGTCAGTTGGCCGATAATCTGCCGGAACTAACTGAGGGCTTTGACGAAATCCGCGTTTATCGCGGAATTTCCGTCACAGCGACTTCGGGAAAATTTGCTGGCAGGACCCAGCTATTTTTCCCGGGTCAGGTCGACCCCTCGACCCTTTTGACTGGGTTTGTCCAAGAGGGCTGGCATTGGAGCATTGAGTACTCCAAGGCCACTCTCGAGGAACAGGCCGAGTGGTTGGCAGCCGACATGATGTGTCGGGCATTGCTGGCCCAAAGGGAAGGTCGGCCAGTCCATTTTGATGATCGGGAGTATGCCGATCTTCGAAAATGGAAGGCCACGATGGAAAATGTCGGTTCGACGGTTTCCATCGAACGAGACGACGAGACCGGCTTTTGGGTCAAAAGCGTTGGGCTTGAGTCGATTAAGCATTAAGGGAAAGTTCTTTATTTCGGGGAGGTGATATATAGCAAGTGTTTGTTTTTGTAGGACAAGCGCTTGCTTTTTGATTAAAAAGAAGTTTGAAGCGGGGAATATGAGAATGATGGGGCGCTCAAGGAAGAAGTGATGCGGATTGCCCAGGTATTGGGATAGGAAGTTGAGAATTTAGGATTATGCCTAAATGCTTATATTCTTTCATTCATACATTCGTAATTTGGGGCTCTTGCAAAGTTTGAAAAATTGTATTACACTCGTAGGGTACTTGAAAAAACCTGTGAACCCAGGTTTTTATTACGCCGCGGTGGTGAAATTGGTATACACGCCAGTCTTAGGAACTGGTGGGGCAACCCGTGAGAGTTCGAGTCTCTCCCGCGGCACCAGAATAACAAAAAACTACTCATTTGATGAGTAGTTTTTTGTTGATAGTTTAAATCAAGAACTTTTTCTTGTTGGATGACAGGTCTATGAAGTCATCTGCCACTTCGATGAGCTTGGAGCTTCCTGATTCTTTGAAAGCGATTACTTCCACACGACAACCCGTTGTGTTTTGGATATATTCAACGAGTGGAATGAAGTCTCCATCTCCAGAGACCAAGATGATAACATCGAGACTCTTGGACATTTTGATTGCATCTACTGCGATCCCAACATCCCAATCTCCTTTTTTTGCTCCCCCCGGAAAAATTTGGAGATCTTTGGTTTTGATTTCAAATCCATGTTTTTCAACTGCTTCAAGGAATTTTTCTTCGGATCCTTCGAGTGTTTTGATTCCATAGGCGATTGCTCTGATCAGCTTTCTGTCAGAAACTCCTTCTGTGAGAATGTTTTTGAAGTTTACTTTCTTTTTGTAGATTACGCGAGCGCTGTAGTAGAGATTTTGAATGTCCACTAGCATTCCTACGCGTTGTTCTTTGAATTTTGACATATTGTTTTATTAAATACTAAGTTTATTTAGTGAAATTTGTTTTTTGTGTGAACCGTGCATCTTTGTGTCATTCTGAATTTGTTTCAGAATCTCAGTATGGTGCCGAGTGTGTGCTAGGACTTAGGGATCCTGAATCAAGCTCAGGATGACAAATGGCGGCAGGTTGGTCTCTAGACAATTAAAGCGAATGAAAATCATTCGCTTTAAAGTATATTTGAAGTTTTATCCTTTTAGTTCAAGTTTTTTGATAAGTTTCTTGTATGATTTCTCATCAGTTTTTTGAAGATATCCCATAAGCTTCTTTCTCTTTGAAACCATTTTCAAAAGACCACGTCTTGAATGAAAATCTTTCTTGTTCTTCTTTAGGTGAGTAGTTAGCTTTTTGATCTTCTCAGTAAAAAGGGCAATTTGATATTCTGGAGAACCACTGTCAGTTTCGTGTCTCTTTACTCCCTTTGTTACTGTGTCTTTTTGCTTTTTTGTAAGCGCCATACGTTTTTCAGCTAAACATTCGTTCCGTATTCCCGAAAACCAATGCATGCCTTATAAGTTAAATTACACTTGTACGTTAACATTAATTTTCTTTTTTGGCAAGAGGATAATTCAAATCAAAGCTCAAAGATCAAAACTCAAAATCACAATGTACAACTAAAAACCTTTAAATCAGGTAGTCATATCAAATCAGTGAATTCATTTGTTAATTATGAAAAGTTATTTTTTTAGAGAATGCATAGGGTAATGGAGAGTTTTGATCTTTGAAATGTGGTTTTGATTTTTGCATTTTGCACTTTGAATTACTCGGATATAATAAAAAGCTATTCACTTAGTAAATAACTTTTTATTGTTCTCAGAAAGTTAGCTCAAGGACTATAGCACTGTTGAAGCTGCTACGTGGTCATCTGCTTTTAGTCTCATCATTCGGACTCCTTGAGTAGCTCTTCCTAGGGTGGAGAAGCTCTTGAGTGGAATTCGGATGATCTGACCTCTGGTGGATGTTATGATCACATCTCTGTCCAGGTCTTCAGTGTTGACAATGGTTGCTCCTGCGATAGTTCCTGTTTTTGGAGTGATTTTTGCGGTTTTTATTCCAGATCCGCCTCGTTTTTGAATCTTGTATAATGACAGGTTAGCTCTTTTTCCATATCCTTTTTGTGTGATAATCAATAATTGGTTACCTTTTTGAGTGGAAAGCACCGCGTCCATTCCAACAACCTTGTCCTCTCCTTTCAATTTTATTCCGCGAACTCCAGTTGCATTTCTTCCCATGGCTCTCGTGTCAGCTTCTTTGAATCGTATCGCTTGTCCATTGGCTGTTGTGATGATGATATTGTCGGTTCCTGTGGTTGGCTTTACCCATCCAAGTTTATCATCTTTATTCAAGTTGATGGCAATGAGGCCACTTCGGCGAACATTTGCGAAATCATCAATTTTTACTTTTTTGATGAGCCCTTTTTCTGTTGCCATGAATAGATATTTGTAGTTATCGCTTTTGTTGTAGGCTATTACTTCTGTGATTCTTTCTTTGTTGGATAGTTCTAGGAAGTTTGCGATAGACTGTCCTTTTGCGGTTCTTGATGATTCTGGAATTTCATAGGCTTTGGTTTGATACACTTTTCCGCTGTCTGTGAAGAACATGAGTTCATCGTGAGACATAATTGAGTTTACTTGGTTGATGATATCGCCCTCTTTAGTGCTGGCACCGATCACACCTTTTCCACCTCTCTTTTGAACCTTATAGACGGATGGTTGCATTCTTTTGATGTAGCCATCTTGAGAAAGAGTGATGATAGCCTCTTCATTTGGAACAAGATCTTCTTGCTTGAATTCAGTGATTCCAGATTTGATCACTCTGGTTTTTCGAGCATCACCATATTTTTCTTTCAATTCAAGAAGTTCTTTTTTGATGATGTTTCGAATTTTGGTTTCACTTTGAAGAATCGCTTCAAGTTCTGCAATAAGCTTCATTTTTTCTTTCAGTTCGTCTTCAATCTTTTTTCTTTCAAGTCCAGAAAGTGTCTGAAGTTTCATTTCCAAGATAGCGGTGGCTTGAATGTCAGACAGCTTGAAGTTCTGCATCAAATTTTTGTGAGCAACCTCTCTGTTTTTTGATTTCTTGATTGTTTCAATGACTGCATCAATGTGATCAAGCGCTTTTTTCAATCCTTCGAGAATATGAGCTCTTTCTTTTGCTTTCTGAAGATCAAACTGAGTTCTTCTGGTTACAACTTCCACCCGATGAGTGATGAAATGTTCCAAAACTGCCTTGAGGTTGAGAATTTGAGGCTCAATTCCGTTGACTAACGCCAACATGTTCATGTTGAAATTCTTTTGAAGATCAGTTGCTTTATATAGCTTATTGAGAATTTTTTGAGGATAAGCATCCTTTTTTAGATACACTACAATTCTCACTCCATCTTTGTCAGATTCATCTCGGAGATCTTTGATTCCTTGAATTTTTCCGTCTTTGACTAGTTGGGCTATTTTCATCAAAAGAGTTGCCTTGTTGGTTGCATAGGTAATTTCGTTAATGACAATTTGAAATTGACCCGCCTTCTTTTCTTCAATTGTGGCCTTTGCTCTTGCGGTGATTTTTCCTTTTCCTGTAGCGTAGGCTTCTCTGATTTCTTTGGTGTTGTAGATCACTCCTCCTGTTGGAAAATCAGGACCTTTGATAAATTGCATGAGATCATCAATGCTGGCTTTTGGATTTTCAATTAAGTGACCTATGGCATCAACTAATTCATTTAGGTTGTGTGGAGGGATGTTGGTTGCCATTCCAACAGCGATTCCCATAGTTCCGTTCAAGAGCAATTGAGGAAGCTTGGCAGGCAAAACAGAAGGCTCTTTGTGAGATCCATCGAAATTTGGAACAAAATTTACAGTTTCTTTTTCGATATCGAAAAGCATTTCTTCTGCGATTTTGTTGAGCTTTGCCTCTGTGTAACGATAAGCAGCTGCGCTGTCTCCATCCATTGAACCAAAGTTACCTTGTCCCCAAATCAAAGGGTATCGAAGTGAGAAGCTTTGAGCCATACGAACCATGGAGTCGTATACTGCACTATCACCATGTGGGTGATATTTTCCAAGCACTTCTCCAACTACGGTTGCAGATTTTCTGAATTTTGCACTTGGCCTGAGTCCTGTTTTCCACATGGAATACAGAATTCTTCTGTGAACAGGCTTCAGTCCATCTCTAACGTCCGGAAGGGCGCGAGATACGATGACACTCATGGCATAATCAAGATAGGATTGTTGCACTTCTTGAACGATCGGTTGTGGTTTGATGTTATCTTTCATATTTTTTTTGAATCTTTACTTTTATTTGTTTATGTTTTTTTGCTATGAGAATAGCAAAAAAAGACAAACAAACAAACAACGGTGCACTTGCTGTGCACGATTATTTTTCAAGAATATATTTTTGTTTTTTATTCTGGAATAATCAGGTCATTTATGGATTTTTTGGGAATATTTTCTGAGGAACCGGATGAATCTTGTGATTTGGATGGAGTGGAGCACGTTTTGTCTCCACCTGAGCATGTGCCTTCACTCTGAGTATTCCCAGAGAATGCGCCGGACAAAGTGCTTTTTAAGGAAAATAACCAGAAAGAAAAAAGAATGAGCATGGACGCTCCTACGCAAAACAAAACATATTGCATGCGAACGTGCTCTGGTTTTTGTCTTATCTCTTCAATTTTTTTGTTGATGTCCATTTTTTCTCAAATTGTTTTTAGGCAGTCATAAGAACAATTTCCATACCCTTTTCTTCCGAATCTTTCTTTTTCAGTGTGATTTTGTTTATTTTTTCTTTCGGACAGTTTCCCATTTCGTCACAGAATTCTTTTTCGTCTTGAATGTCGGATATTTTACTGTCTTTTGTTTTGTAGTGCATTGGGATCACTGTTTTGGGCTCAATTTTGTGAACAAGTTTCATGGCTTCTTTCCCATCCAGTGTGAATGTTCCTCCAACAGGAATCATCAAAACATCAACTTCTCCGATTTCATCAAGTTGCTCAGGAGTCGGCTCTGTTCCAATGTCTCCCATGTGACAAATGCGTAAATCCTCGGTTTCAATGATAAAAACCGTATTTCGCCCTCTTTCAGCTCCTTCGCTTTTGTCATGAAATGTATCGAGACCAATAATGTGCAATCCTTTGACCGCAAATTCTCCAGGAGTGTTGATGATCACAGGCTCTCCTTTCAATGAGCTGGTATTGTTGTGATCAAAATGTCCATGAGAGATGAGGACAATGTCAGCTTGTCCTTGTGGTGGCTTTAGTCCCACTTCTTTTTCAAATGGATCAATGAAAAGAGAAATGTCTTCAGCTCCGCGTCCTTCTGGTTTTGTTGTGATTTTGAAGCAAGAATGCCCGTAGTATTGAATGTTCATCTTATTTTGTAATTTTAATGTTTGATTGGTAAATTATTTTTTCATATGCAATCGATACTTTCTTTATGTAGATTAGCATATTCAAAAGTGCTTGTCGATAGGGTTTGACTGCTGTCGCTGTTGATTTGATGGGTGGTTTGAGGTAGGATGATGGTAGGGTTTTTAAATAAAATTTTTCAAAAAAATGCTCGGGCCCTGTCATTCGCGAAAGACGGGGCGGGCGCGATTTTCTAACAAAAAATGCTCCACTCCGTTTACATACGTATAACACTTGTGCTGACTCACGCATTTTTTGGGAAAATCATCTCTCCCTCGGGATTTTTTGTGAAAATTTTTATTTAAAAACTCTTTGTGAAAAGAAAGAGATTGAAAAAAATAATTTTAAATTAGTAATTCGTACATTTGTATATTTGTAGCGGATTCGTAATTCGTATATTTATGAGTAAAAAAAGGATTTTTTCAGGAGTTCAGCCAAGTGGAGACGTGCATATTGGGAATTATTTGGGTGCGATCAAGAATTGGGTTGATCTTCAAGATGAGTTCGAGTCAATTTTTTGCATTGTTGACCTTCATGCAATCACAGTTTCTCAAGATCCAGAAGAACTTCGAAGAAAGACTTTGGAAGTGGCTAAGGTGTATTTGGCAGCGGGGATTGACCCGAAAAAATCAACAATCTATGTCCAGTCGCAAGTGAGTGAGCACGCTGAGTTGGCATGGATTCTCAACACAATCACGGGAATGAGTGAGCTTGAGAAGATGACCCAGTTTAAGGATAAGTCTCAGAAAGATGGGCTAGAGAGCGCAAGAGTTGGACTTTTTGATTATCCGGTTCTCATGGCAGCAGACATTTTGTTGTATGACACTGAGGTGGTGCCTGTGGGAGAGGATCAAATGCAGCACATTGAGCTTGCCAGAACTCTTGCAAGAAGGTTTAACAAGCGGTTTGGGGACACTTTTGTGGTTCCAAAGGGTCATCTCAAGAAAGAAACAATGCGAGTGATGGGGCTTGATGATCCAGCCAAGAAAATGAGCAAATCTGCAACTTCTGAAATGAACTACATCTCGCTCTTGGATTCGCCGGAAATTGTTGAGAAAAAAATCAAAAGAGCGGTCACTGACAGTGGGTCAGACATCACCTACAGTGACGACAGGCCAGCGATTCAAAACTTGATCAACATATATTCTTCATTTTCAGGAAAAAGCCCAGAAGAAATTGTCGCGGAATATGAAGGAAAAGGGTTTGGAGAATTCAAAAAAGGATTGACAGAAACTGTTTTAGAGTTCATAATTCCATTTCAGGAAAAGTATAGCTCTTTGAAAGATGAGGAAGTCATTGAACTTCTTTTGGAAAATGCAAAAAAAGTTTCATCCATTGCGAAAAACAAGATGGATGAGGTGAAAAATAAGGTGGGATTTCTACAATAGTTAATTTTTTCAAGAAAGGAGCAGACGATGAAAAAGTATCTGATTGGAGGAGGAATTCTTTTGTTGGTGGCCCTGTATTGCGGTATGGGCTTGTTTAAGCTTTTCATGATCCCTGGTTGGATCTGGATAGGCGTAGTTGCGATTGCGATTTTATTGGTCGCGGTTACACACAGACTATTTGAGTTCACCGACGAAGGGATACGGACATGGCAAATTCTCGCTTTTTGTTGCATCCTGGCTATGCTGGGGTATGTTCAATATGAATTTGGAGAACGCAATGCGGATGGATGGAAGGTCATCGACGTCAACGAATTGATCGTTGAAGTCAAGCAATCGAAGAGCAACCAAAAGCCCCGACGGTATTGGGGTGGGTATGTTTTTTTCAATTCGGACAAGGGAGGCGCAAATGGAGCCGAATAAAGAAAAACGTTTGGGAAGAATAGGCGTTTTGGTGTTCACAGCTCTTTTTTGGGCTGGATTAACAGATTTGTTTTATCGCCTGGGTTTTTTCAAGGCCGTAAAAGAATTCCTGTACAGTATAGTTGCCTGGTTTGGACAACTTTAACCATAAAAGGAGGATCATCGTGAATTGGATACTAAAAAACGCCAGCATGATTGGCACTATCGTATTTTTGGTAATTTGTGTCGCAATGGCTTGCGAGCAAGTGGGACTATTCGATTTTTAGATTAATCTTTTTGCGAGGTGATATAATGTCAAAGAAAACAATTGGAATTCAGGAGATTTTATCAACTCTTCCGCATAAACCCCCGATTTTGCTTGTCGAGAAAGTGATTGAGTTTAATGACGAGTTCATCAGGGCAGAAAAAAATGTGTCCGTAAACGAACCGTTGGTTCAGGGCCATTTTCCCGGACATCCTATTTTTCCAGGGTTGTGGACTGTGGAAGGAATGGCGCAAACAAGCGCGTTGCTTTATTACCTTCATAATCCCAGTCAAGTGGGTCAAAAGCTGCCAATTCTTAGTGGGGTGAGCGACTCACGTTTTAAGGGAATGGTGAAACCCGGGGATCGCATTGTGTATGAGGTGAAAATCGAAAAAGTAAAAATGGGCAAGTATTTTTTGTCCGGAAAAGCTTATGTGGACGACAAATTGATTGCCAGTGCAAAATTTTCGGGATCCTTTGTGAACGTTGATCAGGTTTTTGGCTGAGTTTTTGCATTTTTCCAAAAAATTTTAGACCCGGTTGGTAGTTGAGGACTACTGGCCGGGCTTTTTTTATATATACGAATTACGAATGAGAAGATAGATTTGAGACAGGAGAGGTGAGAAATGGAAGATAATAGAATTGGGTGCTAGTATTTGGGGATCCTGAACTAAATTCAGGATGACAGTGTTTTTTGGTGGATGTGAGTTTGTAGGTAAAAAAACAGCGATTCAGCCTTCAGGTGAGATGAAGGGAATCGCTGGTTGTTGGAGCTTTGATTAGTGTGACAAAGTCATCCAACTGTGTGGCAAAGGCTTAGTGTTGAGCGCTGGCAATGGCGGGGGTTTCTGCTGCGGAACCATGACAACTACTTCCTCTGGACGTATTGTTGCGCCAGGAAAGCTTTGCCTGAAATGATCGATAAATCCAAGGATAACGGAGGGAACAGTATTTTCATTGATATTTTTTTGCTTTGCAATAATGCCAATTCCAGTAGGTACATGACAAAGATGAATTTTAAACATGATACCCTCGCTTTCGTTGAGATTAGCGAATAAAGAGCTGTTTTTCTGGTACTTAATTGTTGTATGAGATTAGATTTTTGTCAAATTAAAAAGCCTGCAATTGCAGGCTTTGTTAAATATTTTTTTGTTATCCTCTGATGATTGCCAAGATCTCGTCTCTTTTTTGTTCCATTAGTTCCTGGTTGTCAGCTTCAAGATTGAGTCTGAGAACGGGTTCTGTGTTGGAAGGGCGAACATTGAGCCACCAGCGTTCTCCTTGTTTGTTGCTCCAGAAACTGATTTTCACTCCATCGAGCTCTGTGATTTCTCCAGCGGCATATTTTTCCTTTAAAGTGGCAATAATCGCGTCCTTGTCTTTGACCTCGCTGTTAATTTCTCCGCTGTGATAGTATCTTTTCACGTCGGCAACTAATTCAGAAATAGATTTTCCTGTTTCAGCCATGAGATTCAAAAGATACACCATTGGCAATGACCCTGCTTCTGCGCGGAAGTTTTCTTGGAAATAGTAGTGTCCTGACAATTCTCCAGCAAAAATTGCATTTTCTTCGAGCATTTGTTTTTTGATAAGAGCGTGACCAACACGACATTCTCCAGCAACTCCTCCGTTTTCTTCAATTACTTCCTTCACAGACATTGAGGAGCGAAGATCATATAGGATTTTTGCTCCAGGGTGTTTTTCAAGAATCACCTTTGCGATTAGAGCTGTTGTGAGATCCATAGAAATAACTTCTCCTTTTTCATCCACAAACCCAGCTCTGTCTCCGTCTCCGTCATAGGCGATTCCGATGTCAGCTTTTTGAGAAGACACTACTGCTTGAAGGTCTTTTAATGTTTCTGTTTTGAGCGGGTTGGCCTCATGATTTGGGAAAGTGCTGTCAAATTCGTCAAAAAGAGTGATAAGTTCAATGTTTTTTTCAAATTTTTTGTATAGTCCGATTTCGAGAATACTCATGGCGTTGGCAAAATCAGCCACAACCTTGAATTTTTTGTCCCCAATGTTCATGAAAGAGGCAAGATAGTCAATGAATTCATCTTTGATATCTTTTTTGATGATCGTTCCTCTTTCAGTAGGTTCCGGAAATTTTCCGTTGGCAACAATTTCTTTGATGTCCAAAAGCCCACTGTTTTCTCCGATTGGAACAGCCTCAGCTCTGCAAAACTTCATTCCATTGTATTCCCCTGGGTTGTGAGAAGCGGTGAGAATGATTCCTCCGTCCACGTCTAGTTTTCCAGATGCGTAGTACAGCATTGGAGTGGTCACAAGGTCTAGGTCATATACATCCGCACCTTCGTCAACGATTCCTTGTTGCAATTTTTCAAAAAGGGCTGGGCTGGATTCTCGGATGTCGCATCCAATCACCACCTTTTTGGCCCCCAAAAAGCGAACAAAAGCACGTCCAATCTTATAGGCGATGTCTTCATTGATTTGTTCCGGATAGATTCCTCGAACGTCGTAGGCTTTGAAAATTGTGTCTAGCATAGTTTTTTGATAAATGTTTATTTCTTAAGCATATGTATTCTATACTTTTTGTGCATTATTGCCAAATTAGTACGCGCGAGGAAGCTGAGAATTCATGAATATGCGAATTTGGGAATGGGAATTAGAAGGTGAGAATTTAGAAGTAAAACTGAGTGCGTGCTAGTATTACGGGATCCTGAACCAAGTTCAGGATGACAAGCAACGGGAGGTTGAAGGATATATTAAAGAGCGTTTGCTGTACTACTGCAGCAAACGCTCTATTTTTTTTATTTCAATTTCTAGTTACCAGTTATGAATTACTGATTGCTAGTCTTAAAACGGCATTTCTAGATTTCCGGCTTTCATTTCCTTTTGCATCTTCTTCTGAACGTTCTTCATCGCGTTGTTGATTGATTTGACGATGTTTTTTTCCAAATCCTGACTTTCTCGGGCTTGGTCACTGATTTCAACGCTCAAAACTTTCATGGAACCATTGACGGTTACCTTCACTCCTTTGTAGTCTTCTGTTGAAGCGATACCTTCAAGCATTTTTTTCATTTGATACAGTTGTTTCATTTTGTCTAACATAAGCGTAAAATTTTCAATTTTCAATTTAAAATTTAAGAGTCAATTTTCGATGTCTAAATTTTTTCAATTAAAAATAGAAAATCAAATATTACTTTTTACTTGCAATTAGTATCTTACATTGACATTTCCTTTTTTACAAGTAACAATAAGATTTGAGAGATGAGATTTGTGATTTGAGATAGGAATGTAAAATAAAACCCCTCCTCTCCGTCAGTTGGCGGATTTCCCTTGAGTGAAAGAGGGGAAGAAAAAGAAAGTATATGGAGAAGTATTTGATTTTAGATTTTGATAGCACTATTTCCAAAGTGGAGGGCTTAGATGAGCTTGCAAAGAAGGCTTTGGAGGGAGACGCTGAGAAAGACAGGAAGGTGAAGGAGATTATTGAGCTTACGAATCTCGGAATGGAAGGGGCAATTTCTTTTTCGGAGTCACTGGAAAGAAGGATTCAGCTTGTCAGTGCTGACAAGCGCATTATTTCTGAGGCTGCGCAGCATATCTTGGACAATATTTCTGATTCTGTGATCCGAAACGCGGATTTTTTTAGAGAGAATGCGGGTAAGATTTACATTATCTCAGGAGGATTTGTTGATTTGATTGTCCCAACTGCAGAAAAACTGGGAATTGCGAGAGAAAATATTTTGGCTAACGAGTTTGTTTTTGATGAGAATGACTGTGTGTGTGGCGTTAACAAAGACAATTTTATGTCTCAAGAAGGTGGCAAGATCAAACAAATTAATGAATTAGAATTGGATCAGAAAGCTGTTATGGTAGGTGATGGATGGACTGATTGTCAAACAAAAGAATGCGCAAGTGTTGAAAAATTCATTGCTTTCACTGAGAATGTGCGACGAGACAAAGTAGTTCGGCACGCTGACGCAGTAGCAAATGATTTTGAAGAGGTTATAATGCATTTAATATAGGAGATCCTCAATAATGATCAATTGAAAATTAGAGAATTTGAAAATTGATTTTAAATTGAGAATTTTAAATTTTAAATTTGATATATATGAAAATTGGAATTGTTGGACTTCCAAATGTTGGAAAGTCTACGCTGTTTAAGGTTTTGACCAAAAAAGCTGTTGATATTAATAATTATCCTTTTTGCACCATTGAACCAAATGTAGGCGTTGTTGAGGTTCCAGATGAAAGATTGGCTAAGCTTTCAGCGATGTCTGGGAGTGAAAAGCTTGTGCCGGCTATTGTTGAATTTGTGGACATTGCAGGACTTGTGAAAGGGGCCTCTGAAGGAGAAGGTCTTGGAAATAAGTTTTTGGCTAACATCCGCGAAGTTGACGCAATTGTTGAAGTTGTGCGTGTTTTTGAAAATCCAAATATCATACATGTTCACAACAAAATTGATCCGGTGGATGACATTGATGTGATCAACACAGAGCTCATTTTGGCTGATCTTGAAACAGTCAACAAGAGAATTGAAAGGCTTGAAAGAGAAGCAAAGACTGGGGACAAAGAAGCGAATGCAAAATTGGAAGTGACCAAGGGAATAAAGGCTGTGCTTGAAACTGGAAAGTTGGCAAATAAAGCCGAATTAAACATGAAAGATGAATTTACAAAAATTGCAGTGAGAGAATTGGCGCTTCTCACAATAAAGCCGTTTTTGTATGTTTATAATGTTTCTGATATTGATATAAAGCTCGGAGATGAGCTAGAAAACAGACCGCATGTGAAGCTGGATATTAAACTGGAAGAAGAATTGGATGAGATGACTCACGAAGAGAAGGAAGAGTTGGGATTGAGTTCAAATATGGATAATTTGATCGTTAAGTCTTATGAGCTTTTGGGACTCATCACTTTTCTTACTACAGGAAAAATGGAAACAAGAGCATGGACAATCAAAAAAGGATGGACCGCTCCAGAAGCCGGGACTGCAATTCACAATGATTTTAAAGATAAGTTTATTTGTGCAGAAGTGGTCTCTTTTGATGATTTAATGAAAGCCGGTTCTCGATCAAAAGCAAAAGAGGTTGGAAAATTGAAGTCAGTCGGAAAGGACTATGTTGTTGCAGATGGAGACGTTATTGAATTTAGAGTGGGACAATAATAGGGTTCGTAAGGTCCATAAAGTCCTGGAAGTCCGTAAAGTCCGTAAAGTCCATAAAGTCCGTAAAGTCCATAAAGTCCGTAAAGTTATTGAGGTCTGCAAAGTTGATTGGGGGGGGGTAGTATAGGATATGCAGCACGTACGTGTAAGCTAACTGATGAGTTTTGATTTGTGTTCCATGTTTTATGCTCTATGCTTCATGTTTCCAGAGCCTTCTTGACGAGAAAAATAAAATTTAATAATATGAATTAGCACTTGGAAAGCAAGAGTGCTAAAGTAAAGAAAAGATAACCAATTAACTAAATATAAAAATATGGCAAAAGAAATCAAATATGGTGTAGATGCTAGATCAAAAATAAAAGCAGGAATTGACAAGGTGGCTGATGCGGTGAAAGGAACAATTGGACCAAAGGGAAGAAATGTTATTTTAGACAAAGGATTTGGTTCTCCAGTAATCACTAATGATGGTGTGAGCATTGCAAAAGAAATTGAATTAGAGGATAAATTCGAAAATATTGGAGCTAGTTTGATTAAGGAAGTTGCAGAAAGAACTAATGATGCGGCAGGAGACGGAACAACAACATCAACTGTTATTACGCAAGCACTGGCTAGAGAGGGATTGAAATATATCGAAACAGGAATTAATCCAATGGGAATTCGAAGAGGAATGGAGGATGCAAAGAATGAGGTGATCAAGATTCTTAAAAAGAATTCAAAAAAAATCAGCTCAAAAGAAGAAGTTGCACAAGTCGCAACTATTTCTGCTGAATCTGAAGAAATGGGAAATATGATTGCTGAAGCCATGGAGAAAGTTGGAAAAGACGGGGTGATTACAGTGGAAGAATCTCAAACTTTTGGGTTATCAAGCGAAATTGTAGAAGGAATGAAATTTGGAAAAGGCTACATTTCTCCATATATGGTCACTAAGGCAAGTGAGCAAATTGCCGAAATCAAAGAAGCATCAGTTCTCATCACTGACAAAAAAATTGCTTCAATGAACGAAATCTTGCCAATTTTAGAAAAATTAACTCAATCAGGAAAGAAAGAGTTGGTAATCATTGCGGAAGATATCGAAGGTGAAGCTCTTGCAACCTTGGTTCTCAACAAGCTTCGAGGAGTACTTAATGTGTTAGCAATTAAGGCACCTGAATTTGGAGATGCAAAAAAGGCTACACTTGAAGACATTGCGATTTTGGTTGGCGCTCAGGTGATTAGCGAAGAAAGAGGAATGAAACTTGAAAGTGCAGAGCTTGATGTTTTGGGAGAGGCTTCAAAGATTATTTCAACTAAAGATGATACTACTATTGTAGGAGGAAAAGGAAAAAAAGCAGCTATTGTTGCCAGAATAAACCAAATTAAGGCTCAAATTGAGAAATGCGACAGTGACTATGATCGCGAAAAACTTCAAAAGAGAGTTGCAAAAATTTCCGGAGGAGTGGCCGTGATTCGAGTTGGCTCTGCAACTGAAACAGAACAGACATATTTGAGACACAAAATGGATGATGCGTTGGCTGCAACACGCGCAGCTATTGAAGAAGGAATCGTTGCTGGTGGTGGAACTGCATTAGCTAAAGCTGTTTTCAAGCTTAACTCTATGAAAAGAGATGAAGCAGATCATGAATATCAAGCCGGGTTTGATATTTTGTTAAAGGCGTTGAACGAACCATTGAAGCAAATTGTTTCCAATGCAGGAACAAGAGAAGCTGCGGTGGTTTTGAACCAAGTTATCGAAGGAAAAGGTGTGAGATATGGATATAATGCAAAAACCGATGCTTTTGAAGAAGATATGATCAAGTCAGGAATCATTGATCCTTTGAAGGTGACTCGAACTGCTATTGAGAATGCTGTTTCTGTGGCAGCTCTTCTTTTGACAACAGTTGCTGTGGTGACGGACAAAAAAGAAGAAAGTTCTTGTGGATGTTCTACTGGTCCAACTATGGGGGGAATGGGAATGCCAGGAATGATGTAGTCTTGAGATCTAAAAAAGAAAATGGAAAACAAAAAATCCCTTGCTTGCTAGCAAGGGATTTTTTTGTGTTATGTTTTTAAATAAAATTGTGGTATAATATTTTCATAACATAGCATGAAAAAATTGAACGGGTGATATTAGCGAGAGATAAAAATAAAAACAAAAATAAATGAAATTAGCACGAAGACTTGCAAATGAGTTTAATATAAAAAAGCAGGCAGAAAATCTTGGAGTAAGCGTTTGGCAAGCTCCGAGCCTCATGTTTATCATGATGGGAGTGGTGAGTATTTCTTCAATGTTGATTTTATATTATCTTCTTCGAGACAATAGATCCGTAGAAACACTAGTGGTTACGGAAGCTTTGACAGTTGCGATTATTTTTGCTCTAGGTAGTGTGGTTATTCGAAATTTTGAAGTGGTAGCGCAGGCAAATAAGATGAAGTCAGAATTTGTTTCCATTGCTTCTCATCAATTGAAAACTCCACTTTCCAAAGTGAGTTGGGCAGCTGAGTTGTTGCTTCTCAAGCACAGAGAGGGATTGAATGAGGAACAAGAAAAGATTATTAGCAGGATTGTTTCTGCTAATGATGAAATGAGTCGACTTGTGAAAGACCTGCTGGATGTTGCTCGAATTGATCAAGGAAACCTTTTTTTGGCAAATGAAAAAATAGAATTAGATAAGCTTGTTGAAGAGGTAGTTGCGAATAATAAGGATTTGGCCAAAAAATTCGGGGCTAAGATAAATGTGATTATTGACAAAGAAATTCCGTCTATTACGGGAGATAAGAGAAGAATTGCAATTGTAATTGAAAATTTAATTTCCAATGCGATTAAATATGCGGATCGAGACGGCTTTGTTGAGGTGACTTTGAGAAAAGAAAAAAATAAAGTTGTTTGCTGCGTGAAGGATAATGGAGTAGGAATCCCAGAAGATCAGCAGGATAACATTTTTGAAAAGTTTTTTAGAAGTGAGAATGCAGTGAAGCTTCGAACATCAGGAACTGGATTGGGGTTATATATTGCTAAAAATACAATCGATCAATCTGGTGGTGATATGTGGTTCAAGTCAATTGAACATGTGGGAAGTTTGTTTTGCTTTTCTTTTCCAATAAATAAGAAAGATGCCCAGAGATAAGGAAAAATATGAAAAAAAATAAAATATTGTTAATAGAAGATGACGCTATACTGAGAGATACATTGATGGAATTTTTGAAAAAAGAAGATTTCGAAGCAATGGCTGCATCAGATGGTGAAATGGGAGTTAAGGTTGCAAAGAAAGAGTTGCCTGATTTGATTTTGCTTGATATTGTGCTTCCTCGAAAGAATGGATATGAAGTTTTGGCGGAAATAAAAAAAGATGAGAAAATCAAAGATATTCCTGTTGTAATTCTGACTAATTTGGCTGGTTTAGATAATATTGAGAAAGCACTGGAGCTCGGTGCTACTAACTATTTAGTAAAAGGAGATTATAAGTTGCAAGAAATTGTGGAAAAAATAAGATCCATCATGAGTTAGTTTTTGCAAATGCAAGCTATTCTAGACACATATCGGCATCTTATAAAAAAATAAAAACAAAATGAGAATCGGAAATCAACAGTTAAAAGAATTCCTTTTGGATGCAGAATTAGTAGATCCGAAGGTTTTGGAGCAAAAATTTCAAGATGCAGAAAAAACCGGGAAGCAACTCGGTGACTTGTTGCTGGAAGCGGAGCTTGTGGATGAGGCAGAGTTGGGGAAAATGCGTGCTTATATTTTGGGAATTCCATATGTCGATTTGGGAAAAAATCAAATTGATCCGGAAATTTTGCAAATTATTCCTGAGCCCATTGCAAAAAAACACAACATTGTTGCATTTGAAAAGACAGGAGGAGAATTGAGAGTGGCAATGCTTCACCCGGATGACTTGCAAACCATTGATTTTATTAAGAAAAAGACAGGACTCAAAATCGTTCCTTGTATTGCTTCAAGAGAAGCGCTAGAGGCTGCGATTAAGCAATATGAAAAGAGTTTAAAAGCAGAATTTGGAGATATTATCGACACTGATTCGCAGGATTTGGAGGGAGTTACAACAGGTATTCGCAAAGAAGGTGATGAGGAAGGTGATGATAAGGATCAAAATTTGGCAAAGGTTGCAGAAGATCTTCCTGTTGTGCGTGTGGTGGACACACTTCTTAAGCATGCTATTTTGCAGTCAGCAAGTGATATTCACATTGAGCCAGATGAAAAAGAAGTGCGCGTTCGTTATCGTATTGATGGAATTTTGCACGAAGCCATGACTCTTCCAAAGCAGGTTTTGCCGGGAATTGTAGCGAGAATTAAGGTTTTATCTAACTTAAAGTTAGATGAACACAGACTTCCTCAAGACGGAAGATTTAAAATTGAAAAAGAGGGGTATAAAATTTCTTTTCGTGTTAGCATCCTTCCTATTTTTGATGGAGAAAAGATCGTAATGCGTCTTTTGGATGAGTCTTCCAAGGGTCTCACTTTGGAAATGATGGGATTTCAGCCAAGACCACTTGAGATTATTCATAGAGAAATTAATAAGCCAAACGGAATGATTTTGGTGACTGGACCTACGGGATCCGGAAAAACAACCACTCTGTATACCGTTTTGGATATTTTGAATGTTCCTGAAGTAAACATTAGTACTGCGGAAGATCCTGTTGAATATCGAATGAGCGGAGTGAATCAAACTCAAATTAAGCCTAAGATAAATCTTACTTTTGCAGCTACTTTGCGTTCGCTTCTTCGTCAAGATCCGGATATTATCATGGTTGGAGAAATTCGCGATCAAGAAACTATGGAAATTGCCATGCATGCTGCTATGACAGGTCATTTGGTTCTCTCCACTCTTCACACAAATAGTGCTGCAGCTACACTTCCTCGTCTTTTGGATATGGGTGCGGAGCCCTTTTTGGTAGCTTCAACGGTAAATGTTATAATCGCGCAACGTTTGGTTCGAAAACTATGTCCAGAATGTCGCGAAGAATATAAGATAAACGAAAAAGAACTTGCTACACTTCGAGATAGTTATAATATGGATGAAATTCTAGAATTTGTTAAGAGTGCTGATGCGCTCAAGGGAAAGATAAAACCAAAAGACACATGGACAACGGTTAGTTTTTTTAGGAAAAAAGGATGTGAGAGATGTAGTGACGGATATAAAGGAAGAATGGGAATCTATGAGGTTTTGGAAATGGATGAATCGATTAGAAAATTGGTTTCACAGGCCGCTGCAACGGAAGTTATTGAGAAGCAAGCTAAAGAAAATGGAATGTCAACCATGGTTGAAGACGGATTTTTGAAAGCACTTCAAGGAATTACTTCCGTAGAAGAGGTGTTGAGAGTAACAAAGGAATAATTTAGTGTAGGGTAAAAAAATATGGCAAAGTTTTTGTATACAGCAAAAAGCTATGATGGAAAGACCAAAGGGGGAGAAATCGTAGCAAAAACTGAACAATCAGCGGTTGCTCAAATTAAGGCCGAGGGTTTTTTGGTGACTTCAATTCAAGAGTCTAAAGACCAGGAAAAAGGAATCAAAACTAAGATGAATTTCAATTTGTTTTCTGTTCCGCTTAAGGAAAAGATGATATTTGCAAGAAATCTTGCCGTGATGGTTGAATCAGGGCTCAGCATCGGAAAAGCATTGGACAATCTTTCAGTTCAGGTACAGAACAAGACTTTCAAAGGAATCCTGGCAAAGATGTATAAAGACATTCAAGCGGGAAAAAGTTTGAGTGAATCAATGGCAGAACATCCAAACGCGTTTGATGATTTATTTGTAAACATGGTGCGAGTTGGAGAAATCGGAGGAAATTTGGAAGAAGTACTCACAATTGTTGCAATTCAGCTTGAAAAAGAAAGCGCGCTTCGGAGCAAAGTGAAGGGGGCGATGATGTATCCAGCTGTGATTGTTGTGGCTATGAGTGGTGTTGGAGTTTTGATGCTCACGTATATTCTTCCTAAAATCACAGGAGTATTTGCTGACATGGATGTAGAGCTTCCAGCCAGCACTCAATTCATTGTGGATGCGAGTGATCTGCTCAGAAATAATCTCGTTGCTATTGCCATTGCGGTTGTAGTCGGAGGAATATTTTTGAAAATTTTTTTGGGAACCGTTCCTGGAAAAAAAACACTGAGCTTTTTGGTGTTGAATGCTCCAATAACGAAGAATATTGTTATTAAGGTGAATTGTGCTAGATTTTCCAGAATCTATAGCTCTCTTCTCAAGAGTGGTGTGTCAGTTCTTGATGCGCTAGACATTATTTCTAATACTCTTTCAAATTATGAATATAAGAGTGTTTTAGCCAAAGCTTCCGAAGACATTCAAAAAGGTGTTTCTTTGAGTAGTATTATCAATTCGAACAAGAAAATATTTCCTCCATTGGTGGGTCAAATGGCTGAGGTTGGAGAAGAGACAGGAAAAAGTGAGTCTATGTTTTTGAAATTAGCGGAGTTCTATGAGGAGGAAGTAAATCAGATCACAAAAAACCTTTCTTCTGTGATCGAGCCAGTGCTTATGGTTGTCATGGGAAGTGCCGTTGGATTCTTTGCAGTAGCCATGCTTCAACCAATGTATGGTCTTATGGAAAACATTAATTAGATTGAAAAATATTTTTGGAAAAACAAAAACAAGGTGTAAAACCTTGTTTTTGTTTAAACTGAAATAGAGGTGGGTTTAGTTAAAAACCTTTTTTGATTTATAGAATCCACTTTTGTCGAGATAGTTGAGAGTTAGTTCAATAGTCTGGTTTTTGATTTTGATTTCTGCAAAAGTTCCTTGGTAGTTCTCATTTTTTGTGGCGCCGGGAATCATGAAATATTTGACACCATTCACTTCGCTTTGATAGGAATATTCAAGATGTCCGAAAAATACAGCGGTTACTTCGTTTTTTGAAAAGATCTCTTGAAGCTCAGGGGCATTGTAGAGTAATCCTGAATCAGGATGAATCCCGATATTTTTAAGCGGAGGGTGGTGCATGAAAACAATCTTTGTTTTTTTTGTGTCCAAAGCTCTTTCTAGCCATTGAAGTTGTTTTTGAGAAACACCTCCTCGAGTAAAATAATCTCCAGGTGCGATGTTTTTGTCTAGGTCATCAAAATTACTATCCAGCATGATGATTCTGTAGTCACCTTTATCAAAGTAGTCGTACAAATAGTCAATTTCAAGTGCTTGCTGCCATTGTTTTTTGTTCACAGCGCGAACATCGTGATTCCCGATGACCCAATATTTTTTGATTTGAGTGAGATCGAACAATTTTTTCAGTGATTTCAACTCGCCCATTCCAACAGTGGCATTTCTTCCTGTTCCTTCAATTACATCTCCATTGAGAAGCAAGAAGTCAGCCCCGAAATCATTATTCATTTGTGTGACAAAAGAAGTGATTATGTTTTTAAAGAATGGCTTGATGACTCGATTAGATTCTGGAATCCCAGCATTGGATCTTGCATGAAGATCCGTCAAAAAACCAATTCGAAGTTCGTCTGATCCATGAGTTTTTGTGACAGGTGGCAACATTTCTAGCTCCTCTGTGGTTGCCAATTCTTCTTCTCCCTCTTCATTTTCAAGAGTAGTCTCCTCGGTTGATTCTTCCACTAATTCTTCAGTTGGAGCATCCATTGATTCTTCAGGAGCTTCGGGTGTTGAGGGGAGGATCTCAATTTCAGGAGTTATGCTGGGTGAATCGACCTGAGTATTTTCAATGGATTGTTGCTTGGAAGAAAAAGGGTGAGTTTTGGAATCAACCCAAAAAGCGCCAATGCCAAAAAGCGCAAGCAATAATAAAGCTAGCGCAGAGAAGACGATTTTTTTTTGATAACGAAGTAAAAAAGTTTTCATAATGTTTATATGGTAGCAGAAATAATTGGATTGATAAAGTATTGCGCGGTGTGGTGGAATTAAATCAGATAGTCCAGGATAGGCCAAAAAAGAAGAAATGTCAATGCTAAACGTCAAACCCCGAATTCAAACCCCGAAGCCTTTTTTGTTGTGTGAGAAATTGGTTTTTGGGAAATAAAAAACCGCCTGGAACTAAGATGTTAATCTATGTTCTAGGTGGAAGTAAAGATTTGTATTTGTCGTGTGATTTTAATCACTTTTAACGATCAGCATAAGAAACTTTACATAGGGATCCTGGAGGGTGATTCCGGATTCAATTTGCTTTATGGCCGCAGGTGCGCATCCCATGAACTCTAAAACTTTAGAAGGTGTTATGCTTTTTTCATTCAGATATTTGTCCGTGAGATTAGCAATCACCTTCATTTTCTCTTGAGTATTAAAATAGCACGCATGGTATACTAAGTTTAAGAATTAATTGAAGCCTTTCTCTTTATCTTGTCATTCCGGAAAGTATAATTTCTTGAGCGAGTAATCGAGCTCAAAGAAATTAACTTATCCGGAATCTACGCTGTATATAATCTGAGATGATATAGTAATTCTGGGGCTATTGTTAGCGTAGATTCCGGATAAACTATTTTTCAAGTTTTCGATTACTCAGACTGAAAAATATATTTTCCGGAATGACAGGTATGGAATTTTAATTATTTTAAGTTATTATTTTTTAATTTTACTAAATTTATAGTGTTACCTATGTATTTCATCTTATTCACTTTTTTGTTGTGAGAGAGGTTGGTTTTGGGGGAATAAAAAATAAGCTAGCACTTAAACAAAACTATCCCTAAAATAGGCTTTTTATAAAATGCGCGCTATTTTTCCGTTTTTATCTTCTAAATAATCCCAGTTTTTTATTCGTTCTTTTCCAATTAGATAATCAATCAACGGCTCTTTTATAACTCTAAATGGATTTTTCTTAAGCACATTAATTGCTTTATCTATATCAAACCATTTCAAATCAACTGTGTCATTATCGGGATCATTTATCACCAAGTCACCCTTCCAATTATCAATTTTATAAGTGTAAATGTCATGATCCCACTCTCTTTTGTAATTAATGTGCTTAACTTTGTAAACAAGTTTGCTTATTTTACATATATCAACTCCTGTTTCCTCTTTGACTTCTCTTAACAGAGCGGTTATCTTATCTTCATTCTCGTTAGCCGAGCCCCCAGGGACAGTCCAATAATAATCCGATCCAAACTCTGGGGTGTGTTTGACTAAAAGAATTTGATTTTTTTTATTAAATATCAATCCTGCAGAAATTATATATTTTTTAATAGTCATAAATGTTACTGCTGTGTTTTAAGCACACTATTATTATGGCACTCATTTTTCAGCCTCTTTTCAGTCATTTGCTTTAAGGAGTTAGTTGTCTTTTTGAGCCGTGCTTCTCTGACTAACTTAGCGCCTTTAGTATGAAGGAATTTTTCAAAAAAACAAGAGGAAATCAATAAATTAGGCTCATTTTTTGAATCAGAGTTTCTTTCTTCTTGTTCGCTTTAAAAATTCGAGTCTGTATCTTTGTCCAAAATTTTGTATCAAAAAAGAGGCTTAAAAAAGCCTCAATTCGTTTGCGGGGACAAGTGAACGAAGTTCGAACTTTTTTGCTTGAAAATAAAGAAAATTTTAAGCTATTAACCTCGACAGATTTGTTTTATTGATTACCCAAAAATAAAACTCCCCAGTAAGATACATCTTACTGGGGAGCGTTAAATTTAAGAGCCTAGTGCTTAAATGTGCCTCTATATTCTACGGAACATTCTTCGCACAATTTTTTAAGCAGTCCATCGGCTTTTTTATAAAATTCATCGCTTTCGGCGACTTTTCTATAATCTACTGGATTAATCTTTAGCTCTTTCAATGTTTGACTAAAGTCTTTCCAGTTGCCACAACGGAGATTTGGAATTTCACCCATAATGAAATTAACATATGGACAAACTTCCCTAATAACCTTCTCCGTTTCTCCAAGGAATGGATGAATTGGCCCAATAAAGGCATAGGTGTTTAAGCCTAAATCGAAAGCTCTTTTCAGAACCCTAATTCGCTCCATTGGACTCGAAGCTCCGGGCTCGAGAGCTTTTTGTTGTTCTTTGTTAAGAATACTTAAGCTAATCCCTATCTCACAATATTTAAGCTGACTGAGTAAGTCAAAATCTCGCTCAACCAGACTACTTTTTGTAAGGATAGAAATTGGGATCTGGTATTCCAAAAACACTTCCAGACACTTACGTGTCAACTCAAGCTTGCTTTCTATGGGTTGATAGCAATCAGTTACACTGCCAAGAATAACCACACCGCCCTTTTTTTTGATTCGAGAAGCCTCCTCTCTTAAGAGTTCTGGGGCATTAATCTTCCAATCCAGATAGGTGCCCCATTTTTCGTTTGTGTGCCCAGTGAATCTACTCATAAACCTGGCATAGCAATAGGCACAACGATGAGTACAGCCGATGTAGGGATTAAAACAGTAGTCCACTTCTGGAAGCTTACTCTTGGTAATTATTGTTTTAGCTGTTATTTCTGACATAGTCTTTCTCTAAAAATAATGCGATTACGGATGTTGCGGTTGCAAATATTATAGCAGAAAAATAGAGATAACTACTATTTGCGAAATTTACTCCTATAGCAAATAAGGCCATTCCGAGTAACTGACCCCAAAGCTCTACAACTTCTGCTTTCCCGATGTCATCTGGTAGCTTACTTTTTATAATATAAAAAGTTCCACCACCAATTCCAGTTATAAACCAACCGATAATTAACGCCAGTAAGCTTTGCTGAAAGAATAATATGATGCAAACTCCAAATCCGGCAATGAAGTGCCCATAAGCAACGTATTTTAATTTATGCGCTAGAATTTTTTCGTACAGGTTATATGCGCCCCAACCAATAAAAAAAATGATTCCAGCAAACATGATATTTACGTTGAAAATGGCACATGCTGTGTACGGCACCAGAAATGCGTATGCAAAATAATGAATCTGATGAGTGATTAGTAATGTATATTGCCATTCGTGTTGTTCTAAATAAGGGAAAAGGGGTGCTCTCCTCTCACTTTTAATCTCATTTTGATTGCGCAAGCTAAAAGCTAAATAGCAAAAAAATGGAATTAAAACCCAAAAGTTAAATAGTGGAGCCAAACAAAACCCTACCATTCTGGATAGTATTTTGTACCTTCTGGGCGGTTTTTCTAATATCCCAAAATATTCCCTTATTTTGGATATGCCAAATATAACAAAAGGGGCTCCTAGGCAAGTAAATAACCAGGTAGTGTACACGGAGATTATTCCCAAAACTATTCCGAAGAAGAATACTCCAAAAACAATGTGGAACGACTTTACTTTGATGGTTTCTACAGAGAGTCTTCCAATTTTTGCAAAGACAAAAATAATGGACCCTTCTTTTAGTCCGAAAAGTTGCATGCTCCATAAAAAGCAACCTAGGTCAAAAAAATTGTAAAGAAAAGTCATCAATGCATAATTCATATCACTCCTCCTCTGAGAATTTTTTTAAGGGGACAATAATTTTTGGTTTTACCATATGAAAGCCATTCTCTTGCTTTTTCAGATTTCAAAATATCAAGGATGTTATCCTCTGGAACCTTGCCTAACACAACATCATCAAAAGGTTTTCCATTTTGATTAAAAGCCCAAAAGCAAGAACTTACAGTCCCGTCTGGCGCAATGCCGATAGAATCTTTAATTGCACGACAATAAAAGTCTCTTGCAGGACTCAACGGCATCAGGTATTGATAATGTACCTCAATCATTGAGTTCAGGGTTACGTGTTTTATGACGTCAGAAAATTTACGGTATTCTTCGTCACTGGGATGATTTTCACACTTACTATAGCCTCTTCCCACAGGAGCAAATTTTAAAAAACTCCATTTTTTTACCCCAAGCAGCAATAAGTGCTTGTGTAGTCTTTTAATCGTCTCTTTAAACATATTTTCCCTGCGCAACACGGTTTGTACTCCAACAAAAAATCCTGCGTCTACCAATCTTGCTATAGCATCAGAAGCGTGTTCAGCATAATTTAGCGGACGATAAGAATAATTTATATCCGGCGTAGTATCCATCGTAATCTCAACATCATTAATCCTTCCAGTTAACTTACTTAAATTATTTGGAGTTGTAAATGTGCCAGGGATGCTTAACCCAATATTTTCCGCTCCAAATTTTTCAGACGCCAAGATAATTAGATCAATGTTTCGTGGATTTATCAATACATCTCCTCCTGAAAAGTCGATCCTAAACTTTTCAGCATCCAATTGATCAATTACTTGCAACTGTTTGTTGAAGGATAATTCACTTTCAATCACAGGCGTATCATCATTGACAGAAAAAACTTGTTTAAAACCTTTAACGTAAGTTGCTGACACACAGCAGAAGGTGCATCCAAATGGACACAGTTTAGTTAAGTTCCATACCACATTCTTTCGTTTCGTCATAAATCATCTCCTCTAAGACTTTGTTTTTGGCTTATTGCCTTATTCTCACGTTTATTCTATTATTAAGATACTATCGGGCTTAAGGAGCTCGATAAAAAAATATAGCATTAAATTCAATCTAAGTCAATGATAAAAAAAGAAGCTGCGTTTAAAAAATTTTTATTTTTAGCTCATTCAAAAACTTATGCCGGAACCGATGAAGACAGAGCATTAACCAGATGTAAGAAGGTAAAGATGTTGGGACACACTGAATATTCATTTTCCAAAGATGATTGGCTTTATTACGATAGCTATTCTGGCCACATTTTTCCACCCGGAAAAGAGATTGTTTTCTATAAAAATAAGCCATTTTGGACAATGGCTTATCAAGGACAATTTATTGAAAACGATTTAGTAAAACCAGATCAATCTTATGCTTTTCTAAAAGAAGCCCTTAGAAATACTGATGAAAATAATCCTCTTAGAGGTCCTGAAAAATATGAAATTGAGGATTGGAAATACGTCTTTGAAAAAAATGGTGACTGGAGCTATTTCATTGCTAAGGAGCAGGTTTTTTATAAAAATAAGTTAGTTTTTTTTCAGAACATAATGGGAAGCATTTTTTGCTAAATGTGTCTTTTCACTGTTGATAATAAAGGATGACAATAGCTACTAACTAAAAACCTTTTCTATTACAAAGAGCTTTTACCTTATGGATGCTTGAAGAAAAGGATCAGGTGTCTTTTTAAAATACCCTTTTCATCCTTTTCTGTCTAATAGAAAACTTAAAACAGAGCTAAGGCGACTCTGTTTCAAGTTTCTTCTGCGGGAGCGAAGGGACTCGAACCCTCGACCTATTGCGTGACAGGCAATCGCTCTAACCAGCTGAGCTACGCCCCCGTGTTTATTCATGAAACACATCTCATGAAACATAGAACAAAAAAATTGCTGCATGTTGCATGTTATGTGCTGTATGTTTTTTGTACCAGGAGTGAGAGTTGAACTCACGACCTCGGGCTTATGAGTCCCGCGCTCTAACCAACTGAGCTACCCTGGCAAATATGCCCAGGAGTATTTTTCACTCCTTGTAAAACTCACTCTCAATTCTTCGTGTTGCGGGGGCAGGATTCGAACCTGCGACCTTGTGGTTATGAGCCACACGAGCTGCCAGACTGCTCCACCCCGCTATAATTTTTTGGGTAATAAAAAAACCACAAAAGCTACACTTCATTATATACAAATTTCAGTTTTTGTCAACAACACCATTCATGCTCGGTTTTTCGTTTTATGGTAGAATAGAAAAGTAAAATTTAAAATCTTTCGCTATGAACAAAAGAGGATGGGTGTTCTATTTGATTGCGGTCTCTGTGGTGGCACTGGTTGCTGCCTATGTCTTCACTCCTTTTGGCAAGGAGAAGATAGGAAAAGCAGGGTATTATAAGGATTCTTTTAAGGTGTATTATGTGGACAGGTATCTGATTCATTTTGACATGAGTCGTTTTGGCATGCAGTCAGCGTTGCCACTTGTCAAAACCATTCCTCAAGCACAAGTGGACTCATTTGAAGCGGTTGGCTGCAGTGGAATGATAGCAAGAGACAATGAAAAAGTTTTTTTTCTTGATGATAGAAGTGATGGCAATGGATATGTATTCAATGCGTTGACAGTAGTTGACGATGTGGAGGCCTCTGAGTTTAGCATGGTGGGAGAAGGGAAATGCAATTCATTTTTTGATGATGGAGACAAGGTGTTTTTGAATAATTCAAAAGAATTGATTGCTTTTGATGGTTCTGACCCGAAGTCCTTTGTTGTGATGGATGCGGAGTCTAATCGTGGTTTGGACAACAAACATTATTATTGTGACAACAAACAATACCCATTGCTTGAAAACTTCAGTTTGTTTGAGTGCAGCAATGATTATGCGAGTGATGGAAAGAATGTGTATTACATTGGAACAGAAGAAATTGGAAAAACAGCAGAGGGATGTCGAGTCAAAGTTGAAAATGCTGACGCCAGGACTTTTGATGCTTGCGGGCCATTTGGGAAAGATTCGAGGCATTTGTATATGCATGGGGAAATTGTTGACGCAGAAAGTTATTTGTATGAGGGTCGTCTAGATTCCTATAATAAGTGTTTTCAGGGTGGGGACAAGGTTTTGAAATGTAGCGAATGGAGAAAAAATGGAAGCACTAGAAACGGTGTGCTTGAATCAAAGAGATAGGTCCTAGAATCACTGAAATTTTCGTTTTGTGGTAGAATATTAATGATAAGATAAAATAAGAAAATATGATGAAAGAACAAGGAATGATGCCTAGTGCAGAAAATGTTCCCGAGAGAGATGAAAAAATAGAACAGTTAGTTGAAGGGATGACAAAGAAAAGGGATAGAGAAGAGGTGAAAATTGAAAAGATTTTGAAGGATCTTGAAGTAAGGTGTAGTCTTCCTGAGGGGGCTGTTGAGATTATTAGTAACAGGGTAAAAGAGCTAAGGGAGATGGAGGTAAATGAAGGGGCTTTGCGAAAAACTTCCAGATGGTTTGTTTTGGACGCTCTTGCGAATTATTATGATGATCGAATTGGAATTGCCAATTTCAATTTTCTCAAAGCGGAGCTTCTGGAGCTTGTAGATGACAACTTAATTGAAAGCAGGGAGGGATCTTTTGAGGATTTGAGCAAAAGCGCCATGATTTTTTTTGACGTGGATGGCCTCAAATCAGTCAATGATCATGCACTAGGAAAGCATGATGCGGGTGACTTGTTCTTGAAAAAAATCGCGGATGTTTTCAATGGAGGGAAAACTGCAATGTGGTTGAGAGAATCTGGAATTAAGTTTTATCCAGCAAGAAGATCAGGAGATGAATTTATGTGTGCGATTAAGGCGAGCAAATCACTCAATGAAAAAAGTGATTTTGTTGGAATAGATGGAGAAAATGTGAAAGATAGGACGTTTATTGAATATGTTATTGAAAAAATCCAAGAGGACGTTGGAAGTTTGGATATGGATGATGTTCAGGATTTTTCTAATGATGAACAGAAAGCAGCCTATGATAAAATAGGTTTCGACACAGACTCGTGGCCACGGGATTTTCGTTTCAAAGCGAGCATTAGCGGTGGGGTGGCAATTTTGAAGGATGCTTTGAGGGATGTTTTAGATGGTGAAAATATTGAAGGCAAAGGATATGAGGAATTATTAGTGAATGTTATTGAAAAGATGATTAGTATTTCTGATAAGGAAATGAGTGTTAATAAGGAAAAGGATCAAGAAAGAAGAGCTGAATCAGAAGATGAAAAGGAAAGACTCACTGAGTCAATTTATCGCTCCGGAAGAAGTGATCAGGAAAAAATTGATAGCTTGACTGAAGAAAATGAGAATCTAAAAAAAGAAGATAAGAAAAAGAAAGAAATAATTGCGCGACAAGAGGCAGAATTAGAGGAACTTAGAAGAAAATTGGCTGAGAAATAAAACATACTTGGAACAGAACAAAAAACACCCCGACAAAGCAGGGTGTTTTTTGTTTGACAAAAATTGAATATTGTAACAGAATAGAACCTCACTTTGAAAAAAGTGTTTTTGGCAAATAGAGCACTAACAAGTGCTAGTAAATAAAGACGAAACCTATAGAGGGGGATGCATGGTCAGAGGTCGAACTGAAGAAGAGATAGAAGGGGCTAAAAGGAGGATTGACATGGCTAAAAATAGAGCTACTCCTTGCGTGATTCATGAGGCGCATGATTCGAATGACGTTGCCAGATACATTGCTGGGGGGTGTAGTGACCCTTCCTTGATGGGTCCGATTATGGTTAGGATACTGTATCAAGGTCGCGTTGTAGAGGC
This sequence comes from Candidatus Moraniibacteriota bacterium, assembly GCA_029865125.1. Taxonomy (GTDB): domain Bacteria; phylum Patescibacteriota; class Minisyncoccia; order Moranbacterales; family UBA9337; genus JAOUHN01. The sequence goes on along the minus strand of JAOUHN010000001.1, from coordinate 28,102 downwards.
ACTTCTCTATATTGGCGATAAAATACTGGATATTAGCTCAAAAAACAATCAATTGTTTGATTGCATGAATGAGTTGATCCCATTGATTGAGGGTTTATTAAAGGAAGACAGAGGTTTTGTGGCTCGATACGGAGAGAAAGCCCTTTGGTGGACGATTCGATAAAAATAAGCCAGAAAGGCTTGAACGAGGTGTTAGGGAAATTCCCCGGCACCTCGTTTTTATTTTCTCAAAAATGGGAAAAATGAGGCAAAACTCGGGATTTCAACGGCTCACACGACCGTATGAGCCGTTGAAAATAAGTGAAAGTAGGTGTTTTTTGAGCAAAAGCGGGGAAAGATAAATAGGTATAAAATAGGTATAATTTAGGTAAAGTTATACCTATTTTATATTTGATGAAGTTATTTTGGGGTGATATAGCTGAGTTGCGCTGTTATGACGGGATCCTGAATCCCGCCCAAGGCGAGGCAAAGCAAGTTCAGGATGACAGTGTTTTTTGAATAATATAAAAAAGAGAATATTTGATAATAGGCAGTAATGGATGAGGGTGCGGGATGTGGTATACTTGAAAAGTTAATTAGTTTTAAAAAAACAAAAAATGCAGTTATTTCATTTTCATCATAGGCAGTCCATTCAAAGGCTCATTCATTCAGATTTTTGGTTGTTTGAGTTTTCTGTTTGGCTTCACACTTTCGCAACTTCAATGGTTTCCATTTTTGTTCCAATCTTTCTTTTGCAGATTGGCTACGGCATTGGAGAAGTGATGATTTACTATTTCTTGTTTAATCTCTTTGACACCCCTTTGAATTTTTTTGCCAGGTATTTGACCAGGAAAATTGGGGCTAAGTGGGTTGTTGTTTGGGGATCTGCTTTTGCAGTGGCATTTTTTGTGGGACTCTTTGCGTTGAGTGCAGGAAACTGGCCTTTGTTGGTTTTGATTGCTCTTTTTGCAGCACTCTATGACACCTTCTATTGGGTGGCTCATTTGTATCTCTTCATGAAATGTAGCAAAAACGATGAGGATGTTTCAAAAGACGCTGGAACATTGAGGATGGTGAGGAGAGTGGCAGGAATGGTTGCACCAGCACTTGGAGCAGTTGTTTTGATTTCTTGGGGTCGAGAAGCACTTTTGCTTGCGAGCGCATTGATTTTGGCTGTGTCCATTGTGCCTTTGGTCAAAATCAAAGAGATTGATGACAAGCCAAAGAGAAAACAGAAGAGTTACAAAGAATTTTTTTCTACTTGGGATGTGACACGTGATTATGTTGCTTCAATTTTCATCACATTTCACAATACGACCGAAAGCATTTTGTGGCCGATTTTTATTTATTTGCTTTTTGTGACAGTGGAATCTGTGGCAGTGCTTCCAATCATTGTTTCTGTGACAGCGGTATTTTTCATCTATATTGCCAGTAAAACCAAAAAAGAAAAAAGAAACACTATCATGGCAATGGCGAGCATGGCTATTGCGGTGGTTTGGATTTCGAGACTGTTTGTGGATAATAGCTACTTCTATTATATTAGCGTGTTTTTGATTGGATTTTTCACTATTTTCGTAGCGCTTCCATTGGACAGCAACATTTTTGAAAAAGGAGAGAAAGTTGATACTCTTTCAGCATCAATGTATATGAACACATCGCACATGTTTGCCAATGCCATTTTGTTCGGGGTTCTTGCGGTGTTGGTCAATGTTTTTCACACCAGCTTCATCTTGGCAGCTCTCAGCATGTTTGTTGTGGCAGCACTCAGCTATTTTGTCGGAAAGGGAATGACAGGGAGGAAATAGATTTGAGATGGGAGAGTTGAGATTTGAGATAGGAAAAAGGAAAATACGGAGGATTAATTTTAAAAATAATCGTATGGCGTTGCAAGCATCACACATTAGATTTGCACTGGAATTGAAAGAAAGGATGGGCGTGAATGATTTGAAAGAATACGTCTCAGGTTCAGTGTATCCGGATAGCAGATATGTCACCGGGATTGATCGGAGATTGGCCCATCCTGTGTTTGAGGAGTTTGAGTATGGAGACAGTGACTTTAGAAAAGGCTGGTACACTCATTTGGCTTTGGACTTGGCTCAAGGAAACATCATGGAAGAAATTTTGGGAATGTCTTTTTCTGAAATTGCGGCTGGAAACAGCGTTTGGATTGCATTTTCTGCGGCAAAAATGATTCAAGACATGTTTGATTTTGAGAAAGTTGACTTTGAGGCCATCAAAGAAGGTGTTTTGGTAACCCAAATTCCCAACAGCGAGGACACTCAAAAACTCAAAGAGCACTATGAGTTGACTGTTGGCATGTATGCTAGCAAGAAAAAGCTAGGCATTGAGGATTATGAGGGTTTGTGGCTTGACATGGGAATCGGAGAAGAGTTGTGGAAAAAGATGCGAGAAGAATTTGCTAAGCTTCAAAAGGATGATGAGGTCAGAAAAAAGATTGAAGGAACGCATGACAGAATTTTGAAAGAGCTTGAAGATTGTGAATTGAGAGATTTGGTGAAGAGGTGTATTTGAGATGGGAGAGTTGAGATTTGAGAGAAAAGATGGAGATAAAAAAAGAGCCCCACGGCTCTGGTTCGAGCTGCGGGGTTTTTGTATTGTCGTGTGATTAGTTTTTGCTCAAAGGGTGCTGGCTACTTAGAGCTTATTGCTCTGGGGAAAAACACCATTCTGGTGCCGTTTTTGCCGTGCATCTGAATCCCGATGACATTTCTTTTTTTGTCGTCACATCCCCAGGTTTTTCTTTCGTTTGTATCCTGGCGAGTTTTGTGATAGATGGAGGCAACATCCTGAGATTCAGGATGATTTGGCGCATAAATAGCCTCCAAAAAATAGTTTCCTGTTCCGGATTGAGTTAAACTGCCTGTAATAAAATACATAGAGCACCTCTTATCAGCTGAGTTTTGGGATTGTTGATAATATAGGGTAAATTTGTTAGCGTGTCAATGAATTTTGTGGTGCATGTTTTATGTTATGTGTTTCATGTTCCGTGACTCGGATTTGGCATATTTTATGAGTGTGGTACACTAGAACATGTTTAAGTATTTCTTAATAGAAAACAAATGAACAAAAAACATGATGTGGTGGGCATTGGAAGCCCGCTTTTGGATATAATTGTGAATGTTGAAGAAAAAGTGCTCCGAGCGCTTGGTTTTGAGAAGGGAGGAATGAATCTGATCACAAAAGAAGACAGTGACAGAATTTTAGAGTATATCAAGAACCACAAAAAAGACATTGTGAGCGGTGGAAGCGCTGCAAACACGATTGCAGGAACCAGTCTTTTGGGAAACAAGACAGCGCTCATTGGAGTTTTGGGTGATGATGAGCACGGGGAAATTTATGAAGCACAAGTTTGCAAGGATGGAATCTGTGGTGCGCTTCACAAGCACGATGATCACGCAACGGGTCACGCAATCACTTTCATTACTCCAGATGGAGAAAGAACATTTGCCACGCACTTGGGTGCAGCAGCAGCCATCAGAGATGAACATATTTTGGAAGATGACATTAAGAGCGGAAAGGTTCTTCATGTGGAGGCATATCAATTGGAAGATCCGTTGACCAGAGAAGCAATGTTTCGAGCAATCGAGATTGCCAGGGAAAATGGAGCAAAGATTAGTTTGGATCTTTCGGATCCAGGGCTCATTGAGCGAACCGGAGATCTTTTCAAGGAAGTGGTGGACAGGCATGTAGACATTGTATTTGCCAATGAGGATGAAGCTAAGAAATTTACAGGACTTGATTCTGAAGGAGCGGTGCATGAAATTGCAAGCATGTGTGACATGGCAATTGTGAAACTTGGAAAAAAAGGAAGTATCATCAAATCAAATGGAATGCTTCACAGAATTGACCCCTATGTAATTGAAGAAGTGAACACAAATGGAGCGGGAGACATGTATGCAGCTGGAATTCTTCATGGGATTGTAAATGGAATCAATATGGATGAGACAGGGAAAATTGCCAGCCATTTGGCCGCACTCGTGGTGGCAAGTCCAGGAGCAAGAATGGATGAGAAATATCATGGAGAGATTGAGAAGTATAAAATAAGTAACTCGTAACGCGTAATCAGTAATCGGTAATATGGTTTTCCTAGGAATTCCTAGTTATTAGTTACGGATTGCTAATTACTAAATATAAAGCAATGGACGAAACAAAGAATTACAAAGTGAAAGACATGAGTTTGGCAGAATATGGACGCAAAGAAATTGAAATGGCTGAAAAAGAAATGCCGGGACTTATGGCTGTGCGTGAGAAATATGGAAAGAAAAAACCTTTGAAAGGTGCAAGGATTACCGGAAGTCTTCATATGACAATTCAAACGGCAGTTCTCATTGAAACACTTGTAGAACTTGGAGCGGATGTGAGATGGGCATCTTGCAATATTTTTTCAACCCAAGATCATGCTGCTGCTGCAATTGCGGCTGCTGGAATTCCTGTTTTTGCTTGGAAAGAAGAAACAATTGAGGAATATTGGTGGTGCACTGAAAAAGCACTTGATTTTGGAAAAGGAAAAGGTCCAAATTTGATTGTTGATGACGGAGGAGATGCAACACTCATGATTCACAAAGGAGTGAAGATTGAAGAAAGTCCAACGAACATCAGTGATGTGAAAAAAATAAAAAACGAGGAAGAAAGAGAGTTGATGAGCGTCATTGTGAGAAAGTATAAGGAAGACAAGACTTATTGGAGCAGAATAGCTGAAGAGCTTCGAGGAGTTTCAGAGGAGACTACAACAGGAGTTCACAGACTGTATCAAATTTTTGAAAAAGGAGAGCTTCTTTTCCCTGCGATCAACGTAAATGATTCTGTAACGAAGAGTAAGTTTGACAATCTGTATGGTTGCAAAGAAAGTTTGGCGGATGGAATCAAGCGCGGAACAGATGTGATGATTGCTGGAAAAATCGTTGTTGTTTGTGGATATGGTGATGTTGGAAAAGGATGCGCTCAAAGCATGAAAGGTTTTGGCGCTAGAGTTATTGTGACCGAAATTGACCCAATCTGTGCTCTTCAAGCAGCAATGGAAGGATTTGAAGTGACAACACTTGAGAAAGCTGTGAAAGAAGGTGACATTTTTGTGACAACAACAGGAAACAAGGATATCATCAGAATTGATCACATGGAAAAAATGAAAGACGAGGCAATTGTTTGTAATATTGGACATTTTGATAATGAAATTCAAGTGGAAGCTCTAGAAAAATATCCGAAAATCAAGGAAATCAACATCAAACCTCAAGTGGACAAGTTTGTTTTTCCTGATGGGCACTCAATCATTCTTCTGTCTCGTGGAAGGCTTGTGAATCTTGGAAATGCAACAGGACACCCAAGTTTTGTGATGAGCGCATCTTTCACAAATCAAGTTTTGGCTCAAATTGAGCTTTGGGAAAATGATTATGAAATTGGAGTCTTCACTTTGCCAAAGATTCTTGATGAAGAAGTTGCAAGACTTCATCTTGAAAAATTAGGAGTGAAGCTTACAAAAATGACAAAGGAGCAAGCTGAATATTTGGGAGTTTCAATGAATGGACCATATAAAGCGGATCATTATAGATATTAATAGTCACGTAGCATATAACATAGAACATATAGCATGAATCACTGGGAATGTAATAAGTACGAGTATTTGAATTCAGACATTGCCAGTGGGCGTAGCCATTGACTTTTGAGGCGCGATAGTGTATACTGTACGCGTAAGAGTAAGTGTAAGTTTTTCATTAGTTGGTTTCTTTGGGTTGGCGATTTTTGCGCAAATTGACATATCCAAGTGAACGTATTTTAAGGAAAAATGTTTATCACGCGCTCACTAATTAAAAGTAAGAAAAAATCGTTATGGCAAAGAAACTATATGTAGGAGGACTTCCATATGCAACTACTGAAGATGCATTGAAAGAAGCTTTCTCAGCAGCTGGAACAGTTGAATCAGCTATCGTAATTATGGATAGAGCAACTGGTCGTTCAAAAGGTTTCGGATTCGTTGAAATGTCAACAGATGAAGAAGCTCAAGCAGCTATTGAAATGTTTGATGGTAAAGACTTCGATGGAAGAAACATTACCGTTAATGAGGCTCGTCCTATGGAAGAGAGACCTAAGAGAGATTTTGATAGATAAGATTTCTTCGAAATCAAAATATTTCAAAATACAAAAAGCAGGGTTTGCGCAACCCTGTTTTTTTGTTGCGCGTTTCATGTTCTGTGCTGTATGTTACGTGCTCTATGTTCTATGCCATTTGATCTTTAATTGACTAATGGTTGGAATTGAAATATAGTAAAGTCAGTTAAGTATTTAATATTTATTTCAGCAAGGTTGATATCTCTCGAAGAGAGATGTGATTGAAGCTTGAAATGCGAACTAAATTTTTTTAGATTACATTTCATGTTTCAAATTCTTGCTGAAAGTGAAAAAAGTTTTATGAAAAAGAAACAATGGACTCTTCAAATTGCGGGAAGAGAGTTGAAGGTGGAAACCGGTGCTCTTGCTGGTCAAGCTAGTGGAGCAGTTACTGTTCGCTATGGCGACACAATGGTTTTGGCCACTGCTGTGATGAGTGACAAGGTTTCAGAAGGAATGAATTATTTTCCTTTGATGGTAGATTACGAGGAGCGATATTATGCTGCTGGAAAAATTAAGGGTTCACGTTTCATCAAAAGAGAGGGACGTCCTTCTGATGAAGCGGTTCTTACTGGTCGCGTGGTGGATAGAACAATCCGACCTCTTTTTAATCATAGAATGAGAAATGAAGTGCAGGTGATTATCACCGTGCTTTCTATTGATGGAGAAAGTGATCCGGATATTGTTTCAATGATTGCAGCTTCAACAGCTCTTTCAATTTCAAATATTCCATGGAGTGGTCCTATTGGTGCTGTGAAAGTTGGAATGGTTGACGGTGAGCTTATCTTGAATCCTGTGAAATCAGAAGAAGAATCAGGATCAGGCGATCTTGATCTGATTGTGGCTGGAACAAAAGATAGTATTAACATGATTGAAGCTGGAGCAAAAGAAGTTCCAGAGGAAAAAATGTTGGAGGCTTTTGAATTTGCTCACGATGCTGTCAAAAAAATTGCCACTTTCATTGAAGATATTCAAAAGGAAGTTGGAAAAGAAAAAGTGGAGGTTGAACTTTTGGAAGGAACTCCTGAATTTGAAAAAGAAATTAGAGACCTTGCATTTGCTGCGGGATTGGAAAAAGCATTATATCAAGCTGATAAAAAAGAAGTGAAAAAAGCTTCAAAGGTTATTACTGAAAAAATTAATGCTCATATTGAAGAAAAATATCCTGAAAATGAGAAAAGATTCAAAGCAATTGCTGAATTAGTTTTTGAAGATGCTTCTGATGAGGTTGTTCATAGCCATGTATTGGAAAAAGGTGTACGTCCTGATGGAAGAAAAATGGAAGAAATCAGAGATGTTTGGTGTGAGGTTGGGATTTTGCCACGAACTCACGGAACAGGACTTTTCAATAGAGGAGAAACTCAAGTAATGACAGTAGCGACTTTAGGTTCCCCTGGAGATGAGCAAATCATTGATACCATGGAAGTGGATACAAAGAAAAGATATATCCATCACTATAATTTCCCTCCTTACTCAGTCGGAGAAGTGAGATTCATGCGTGGTCCAGGAAGAAGAGAAATTGGACACGGAGCACTTGCTGAAAAGGCGTTGATTCCAGTGCTTCCTTCTAAAGATGAATTTCCATATACTATTTTGTTGGTTAGTGAGGTGCTTGCATGCAACGGATCTTCATCAATGGGTTCAACTTGTGGTTCAACACTGGCTCTTTTGGACGCGGGTGTTCCGATCAAAAGACCTGTGAGTGGAATCGCAATGGGAATTGTCATTGATCAAAAGAAACCTGAAAATTATCGAATTCTTAGCGATATCCAAGGGCTAGAAGATCATTATGGAGATATGGATTTCAAGGCAACGGGAAGTGAGAAAGGAATTACAGCCGTTCAAATGGATGTGAAAGTTGCAGGAGTCACAACTGAAATGCTCAAAAAAATACTTAGTCAATCTCGTGAGGGAAGAATGCATATTCTTGAAAAAATGAAAGAAACAATTGCTGCTCCTCGAGAAAATATGTCACCATATGCTCCTCGAATTATTATCATCAAGATTAATCCGGATAAAATTCGTGATGTCATTGGACCAGGAGGAAAAGTAATCAATGAGATTATTGATGAAACCGGAGTTCAAATTGATATTGAAGATGATGGAAGAGTTTTTGTGACATCACCTGATGAAACATCTGCACTGAAAGCGCAGGAATGGATTGAAAACTTGACTCGAGAAGTTAAGGCCGGAGAAACATTTAGTGCGAGAGTGACAAAGATTATGAATTTTGGTGCATTTGCAGAAGTGCTGCCTGGACAAGAAGGATTGATTCACATCTCAGAGCTTTCTGAAAAGAGAGTTGAGAAGGTTGAAGATATGGTGAAAGTCGGAGACATTGTTTCGGTGAAAGTGAAAGAAATTGATCGACAAGGAAGAATAAATTTGTCTATGAAAGATGCCAAAAAAGAATGAGTCATTTGGCAATAAATCAATATTATTGTAAAATAAAAGCAACTTGTTTAAGTTGCTTTTAAATTTATAAAATCATGGATAATAATTCAAACATAAAACAATCCCGAGGAGATTCCAAATCTCCTTTTGGAGCTGGAGATGAAAAAATCAATTCAAGTGATGTTAAATTTTTTACCATGAAAAGTGATTTGGAAGTGACTAAGGGAGGCGGAAAAATATCTTCAGGAGAAGTCGCGGAAACTTCAATGAGTGCTCTAGGAACTTCAGAAGAAATGGGTGGTGGCAAAGGTGTTCTTGCTCAAGACAGTCCATTTTTGGAAAGAGAAATCGAGAGCACAAAAGAAGTTATTGGCGCAGAATCTCCATTTGCTCAAGAAATCAAAGAAGAAGAACCAATCGAAGAAGTAGCTGAAATAAAAGAGCCAGAATTAGCAGGGTGGAGCCCAAAACCTGCACCATCTATGGACATGAGATCAGCAAGAGATATTTCCAAACTAGAGCCAGTTGAAGTTGCAGAAGAAGAGAAAATTTCTCCAGAGAAAGATATCTTAGCCTATCCAGAGCCGTCAGTTACTGAAGAACTTCCAGTGGAAGAAAAAAGTGTATTTGGAAAAGAAGAACCAGGAAGATTTGTGGGGGCTTTTGGTGATGATTTGCAATCAACGGTAAAGCCAGAACAGAAAGAAGAAATATTGGCGACTCCTGCACCTGTAGAAATGAGAGCTGAAGTTGTTGACATTCCATCTCAGGAACCAGTAGAAGAATTCAAGCCAGGTCCCAGAGTTGGTTGGAGAAAAGTTTTTGTGAGTGTTGTAATTTTGATTATTGTGGGAGGAGCAGCTTTTGGTGGATATTATTTCTATTTTATGAAGGGTGCAGAAGTTGAAGAAATTGCAGTTGAAAAAGAAGCTGTTACCGAGGAAGTAGAAGAAGAAGTGGTCAAAGAAGAATTCAAGTATTCTCTTACTATGCCAAATTATTTGAATGTTGACATTGAAGCTGCTACGAGTGAAACCATAGGAAATGAAATAAAAAGAATATTTGCTGAATTTCCTGCTGGTGAATCAGGTCCATTTGAATTTGTTTTGGCAGATAACAAATATGCGGATATGAAACTCGGCAATTTTTTTGCGATCACAAAATTTAATTTTTCAGATCAAACCATGGAGAAATTGACTGATAATTTTTCCTTATTCTTATTTAGAGACAATGGAGTGGATAGAGTATCAATCTCCATGAAAGTTACAGAGGAAAATAAAAATGATCTAAAAAATCTTTTGATGGCATCAGAGTCTGATATTCCTGGTATGATTCCTGAGTTTTTTGCTACCGGGCTCAGTTCTGCAGGAGAAAATATTAACTTTTCTGATAGTGAATATAGAGGAATGAATATCAGATATTTTAATATCGATACGAACAATGCTTTGTCTGTTGATTATTCATTCATGAACGGATATTTGGTAATTGCAACAAGCAAAAATTCCATGCGAGCGATTATTGATAGGATGTTAGATAGTCCTGTTATTTTAGATAGTCCTGTTATTGAAGTGGAGAATGAAACAATAATGCCAAATGATAACATTGATACAACGCAAAGTGATGAGGATGAAAATATGAATGCAGAAATGAATATGAATCAATAGTTTTTCTGTGGATAAGCTGGGGAGAAAAATTGACATGAAGGCGCAAATAAGGCAAAGTAATGACAAAAAAATGCTGTTTTCTGAAAAATGACAAAGTTTTTATAAGTTGTCAAAAATGGCTTAAATAAAGGACTGCAGGTATTTCAGTGTTGACCAAGACCCATTTTTTTGTTATAATTGTATTGTGAGGTTGAGAGAGGGCAGAACATTGAAAACTAAATAAAAATCCTGTGGATTAAATTCACGGATAATTGAAAAAACACCATAAACGGTGCAAGTTTTTTCAGCCACAACTACCCCCTAATTGTGGTTGAAAGATCTTTTACTGTTTTTCTGGTCTTAGCAGATAGTGTTAGCTGAACTTTTTGTCACTTCGGTGACAAAGAGGCTAGCATGTTAGCTAAGACCTCCCTGATCCTAGTCAGGGAACTAAAAAAACAAAAACAAAAATAAAAAAGAAAAAGAAAAAGAAAAAAAACAAAAAGAAAAACAAAAAAATAAGTTCTTTAAAAAAGGTAATAAACCTTAAGACAGTAAAAGATATCATTTGCAAGCTAGGGCAAGTGACAAATAAAGACATGTACATAAAGTACGTGTGGCTCATAACTTTCGATGCCTCTTCACCCAGGCTAAAAAGTTTCCGGCTTTCACGTTAGTACATGTGAAATCCCGGGCGCAGCCACATTTTTAATATATTGGGCCTCGCGCCCGGTTTCAATACCTCATTTGAACCGGGTCATTGAAGAAAAGATTTTTTGAAAAAGAGGAAAGTGGACTCCCGAAAGGGTGTTTTTTTATTTTAGTTAATTAGTGAAATAGTTGATTAGTAAATTAGGAAGTGTAGTTGGAGTTGCAAGGAAGTGTTTCATGTTTTATATTATGCGCCAAAATTATGATTTTTTGGAGAAAAAAAGAAAATAGTCCGGGAGAATTAGGTGAGAAATTGGCGGCCAAACATCTCAAGAAAAAAGGCTATAGGATTCTTGAGTTTAATTTTTCAAATACTCAAGGAAGAAGGTTGGGAGAAATTGATGTGATCGCCAAAGATGGAAATAGTATTGTTTTTGTGGAGGTGAAAACAAGAATGGTTCGTCCTGGGGAAGTGGTTGTTCCTGAAGAAAATATTGACAGAAGGAAATTGCACAAGCTGGAAAAAATTGCTAATTTTTATTTGAGGAAAAATAAACTGACAGAAAGTGATTATCGATTTGATGCAGTTTCAGTGTGGTTAGATGAAGAGCGAAGGTGTGAAAAAATAAAGCACCTGGAAAGCATTTTTATCGAGTAGACATTAATTTTTTTTATTGATATTATAATAATGTGAGCGGAAATTGAATAATTTTAGTGAACCGCAAATTTAAATAAGAAATAAAATCAAAAAATATGTTCGATGAAAAGGAGCAAGAAAAATTCAAAAAAATGTTAGAAGAAGAAAGAGACAAGCTGAGAAGTGAATTGAGCAAATTTGCGAATCCTTCAGAAAACTCAGATGACTTTAAGACTAGACATGATGAGTTGGGAACACACAAAGATGAAAGTGCAACTGAGGTTGAGGAATATGTTGATAATATTTCAGTGGAGAGTAGTTTGGAACAAAGACTGAAAGACATCAAAAGTGCTTTGGAGAAAATTGAAAACGGAACCTTTGGTGCTTGTGAAGAGTGTGGCGAAGCTATTCGAAGAGAAAGATTGGAGATTTATCCTGCTGCGAAAAAATGCATGAAATGTAATCAATAATTTTTTCAATAAACAAAATGGGAAGAATTGAAAAATTGACCATTGTTTGTTTTGTGTTATTGATTGATCAGATTTCAAAATATATTATCCGCTCTACGGGCGGATTTTATATTTGCAATGAAGGGATCGCTTTTGGAATTCAATTGCCCGCTTTGATGTTTGTCATTTTGTGGGTATTGTTTGTCATTTTTGTGGGATGCTGCTTTTTTGGTACCTGTGGGCATGAGTCGAAAGTCGAAAGTCAAAAGTCAAAAGAAAAAGGAATTCAAGATGAGAGTAAGTATAAATTTTTAGAAGAGAAAAAGAATAAGGTTGTTTTGTGGGGATTGATTGGAGTAGATTGGTGTGAAAACAAATATTTCTATTTTCTTTTAGGGGGAGGTATTTCCAATTTGACGGATAGAATTGCTTTTGGATGTGTCACTGATTTTGTTAGCATAGGATCATTTCCTGTTTTCAATATCGCAGATGTTTTTATTTCCTTTGGTGCTATAATGATGATATTGGGGATTAGTAAATTAAAAAAGTGAAAAAGAGGCATTAGATGCTCATAGTTTTCTAAGTAAAGTTAAATTATCAGAATGAATTCCTGCAACTGATTGCAAAGTGAGATGTGGGTTTTTGTGAGCAAATTAATATGCCGTCTAAAATATTTTCTGCAGCTACTGTTGGGCTGGATAGTGAGGTAGTTGAAGTTGAAGTGGACATTTTGGGAAGTGGACTTCATGCTTTCACTATTGTGGGACTTGCAGACACGTCAATCAAAGAATCTCGAGATAGAGTGAGTAGTGCTATTAAGAATAGTGGATTCAAGCCACCACATCAATGCGGAAGAGTAACTGTCAATCTTGCTCCGGCAGATTTGCCAAAAAATAGTCCTATCTATGACATTCCTGTTGCACTCGGATTTCTTTTGGCTACGAATCAAATTGATTTTTCTTTTGAAAAAAGAATTTTTATCGGGGAACTTTCTTTGGATGGAAAGGTTCGTTCAATTCAAGGAGTGTTACCCATTGCCTTGATGGCAAAAAAGTTGGGGTTTGAAGAAATCTATGTCCCGCATGACAACGCTCCTGAAGCTGGTGTTGTTGGAGATGTGCAGGTTTTTCCTGTCAGCACCTTGAGTGAGTTGGTGGAGCATTTTGTGGGAGAAAGAAAAATTACTCCGTTTGAAAATGAAAATAAGGAATTTTTCACAGAAGAAGTCAAAGGAGGTTTTGACATGTCGCACGTGAGAGGACAAGAACATGTGAAGAGAGCCTTGGAGATCGCAGCTTCTGGTGGACACAATATCATTTTAAACGGTCCTCCTGGGTCAGGAAAGAGCATGCTTGCAAAGACGATGCCGACAATTCTTCCGAGATTAACACTTGGAGAATCACTGGAAGTGACAAAAATATTTTCCATTTCAGGTAATCTCTCCAAAGGTGTTTCATTGGTAAGTAGTCGACCGTTTCGAGCGCCACATCACAGTGCCAGTGCAGTTTCTTTGGTTGGAGGAGGAAGTTATCCTAAGCCAGGAGAAATAAGCTTGGCACACAGAGGAGTTTTGTTTTTGGATGAGTTTGCGGAATATTCAAGAGTTGTTTTGGAAAGCTTGAGACAACCATTGGAGGACGGACTTATCACTGTTTCTCGCGCAAAAGGAACCTTGGAGTTTCCAGCAAGATTCACTTTGGTGGCTGCAATGAATCCGTGTCCATGTGGGAATGCAACTGATCCGGAAAAAATGTGTTCTTGTTCTCCTTCGCAAATTGCGAGATATCAAAGAAAAATTTCTGGACCCATTATGGACCGAATCGATCTTCAAATTGAGGTTCCAAGAGTTAAAATTGATAAGTTGGAAAGTGAAAGCCTTAGTGAATCGAGCAAAGATATCCAGAGGAGAGTGGAGTTAGCCAGAAAAATCCAGGAGAAAAGATTTGAAAATGAAAATATCATCACAAACAGTGAAATGAATTCTCATCAAATAAAGAAATTTTGTCCTCTCAAGGAAAGCAGTAAGATGCTTCTTCGAAACGCCATAGCCTCATTGGGACTCAGCGCCAGGTCATATTTCCGACTCATCAAAGTGGCCAGAACAATTGCTGATCTGGATGGATCACAAGAAATTGGAGATAATCACATTGCAGAGTCTATTCAATATCGTTTTAAAAGTGAATAAACTGAGCTGTACGGAAAAAACTATACATGAGATATATAAACACACATTGATGAAGTGCATGCTCGTCCTAGGCGTTTTTTTGACATATTTTGAAAAATTCTTTTTCAATGTGGACGATTGTGATTTTGTTTGGAAAAGGAATATTTTTTGCTCAATTTGAAGATGAATTGATGAATGTTTTGAGTTGCAATGAAATAACTCATCACAAAAAACACAATCTCAAACACAAAGCAGCGGTCATTTCGAGTATTTTTGCCTTGTTTCCATTTCGTATGAGTTTCTTTTGAAAAAAATGAGTATTAATGTGATGTGGATGGTTGAAAAGGTAGAATGATATTGAATTTGGTGATAGAATAGAGGCAGAGAGCTTATGCGAAGAGATTTTAGAAATAAAAAAACAAAAAAGAAAAATTATTTTGGGCGAATTATCTTTTTGATAACTTGCTTTTTTGTCGTGAAAAATATTTTTTTTCATACAAGAGAGTTGGATTTGAGTGCGACAGAAAGGAAAGTTATTTTTAGTGATGGAGGAATTGAAAGTATGGTTCTTTCCAGTGCAAAAAATGTAGAACAGTTTTTGATTGAACAAAATGTTAAACTTGAAGAAATTGACAGAGTGTATCCGCAATCAGAATCAAAAATATTTTCTGGCTCAAAAGTGATTGTTGAAAGAGCTAAAAAAATTAAAATCTTGGTAGATGGAAATGAGATTGAGGACTTCACTTTCGAAAATACAGTTGAAAGTGCTGTTTTGGGTGCGAGAGTGGAATTAGACGAATTTGACATTTTGTCAGAGCCAAGAGAGTCCTTTGCCTATGATGAATTGGAGGTGAAGGTGACCAGGGTGGAAAGAGTGGAAGAGGTTGTCAAAAAAGAAATTGATTTTGAAAAAATCGTGAAAAAAGATGAGGAGATGAGTTGGAGAAAAGAGGTGGTGAAAGAAAAGGGCGAGAAAGGGGTGACGGAAATGAAATATAGTGTTGTGTATCATGATGGAAAGGAGATTTCCAGAAAGCTTTTGGGAAGCGAGGTTATCAAGGAGCCAAAAAAGGAAGAAGTGGTTCAAGGAACATATGTCAAAACCGGAAAACAACACACAGGCCTTGCTTCTTGGTATGCCCAGCCACAACACTTGAAAAATCAATATCCTTCAATTACAGGATATTATGCAGCCAACCCGTGGCTTCCAAAAGGAAGTTACGTTCGAGTGACAAACAAAGATAATGGAAAAGCAATCGTGGCTGTCATCAATGATCGTGGACCATTCGTTCCGGACAGAATCATTGATCTCGACAAGTTAGCTTTCAGTAAAATCGCCTCAATTGGCGCAGGAGTAGCCAACATTCGAATGGAAGAAGTGAAGAATTAGCAAGAATTTTCAATTTATTGTATTGTTAAGTTATTGATTAATTAATAAAATTAAAACTCAATGAAATTATTGATAATTAAAAATGTATTAATCCATATTTTTTTGGTTCCATTTTATTTTGTTGCTTTAAATGAGATTATTAAGATGCCGACGGATAAGCTGGACACACTATTGCTTTTTGTTGGCTTGATTGTGATTGCTCCTATTACTTCTAATTTTATCTATAGCTATAAGAACTCAGAAGATCAAAAGTCACTAGTTTGGGGACATATCACAACATTTTTTTCTATGCTAGTGGTGGGAATGTTATTTGTAATCCTAGATATTTTACTTGTTTTAATGATTGGAAATGTTTTTGTTTTTCGGTCCGCCATCCTTATTTTTTGGGTAGCAGTAATTACATTTGATTTTGCAGACTTTTTGATAATGGATGCTAGAAGATAAAATTAGTTAATTAGTTCGGTAGCTATAGTAATTTTGTGTTAGATGTGTTTTTTATTCCCCTCCCCTTTGAAGGGGAGGGTTAGGGAGGGGTTAGAAACTTATGAATAATTGCAAGGCTAAACAATTGAGAAAAAAACTAAGAAACAATTCTACTCCCCAAGAAATAGTTTTATGGTCAAGATTGAAAAGAAAGCAATTAGGATATAAATTTCGGAGACAGCATTCATTTGGGAAATATATTGTAGATTTTTATTGCAAAGAGAAGGGTTTGGTTATTGAAATTGATGGCTGTCAACATAAAAAAGATTTGCATCAGAATTATGATACTGAAAGAACTGAGTATTTGCAGAGAAAAGGTTTAAAAGTTTTGAGATTTTGGAATAACGAAATAAATAATAATTTAGACGGGGTAATTTTTAAGATATTGGAAAGCTTGAAGTAGTGTGACGTTTCGCACCTCCCCCCAACCCCCTCCTCCCGAGGAGGGAGGGGTAAAGGAGTTTGTTATAAATAGTTAATTAAGTTTAATAGTATGGAAAAAGAATTTAAGGCGAAGCCTAAAAAATCATTGGGGCAGAATTTTTTGAAGGATAATAGTGTGGTGGAAAGAATTGCTGTTTCTGCCAATCTTGATCCGGATGATGTTGTGCTTGAAATCGGTCCAGGGCAGGGAGTTTTGTCTCAGGAGTTGATGAGATATGTGAGGAAGGTTGTGGCAGTTGAACTGGACAAAAATCTTGTGGAAGGTTTGGAGAAAAAGTTTCAGGATGAAGAAGGCTTTGAGGTTGTTCACGGTGACATTTTGACAATCAATCTTACTGACATGATGGCACCCTATCAATATGACGGATACAAGGTAGTGGCCAATATCCCATATTACATCACTTCAAAAATAATCCGTTTGTTTTTAGAATCAGACAATCCACCCAAGGAAATGATTCTCATGATGCAACTTGAAGTGGCCAACAGGATTTTGGCGGAGTCTGGACAGATGAGTATTTTGGCTGTGTCTGTTCAATATTATGCAGACGTTGAGTTTTTGATTGAAGTGGACAGAGAATGTTTTGAGCCGGTTCCGGAAGTGGACAGCGCTGTTGTGAGAATTATTCCGAAAAATTCAGAAGATGTTCGTGACAAAGAAAAAAACAAAGCATTTTTTAGAATTGTCAAAGCCGGATTTTCTGCGAGGAGAAAAACATTATTAAACAATTTGGCCAATGGACTTCATCTGGAAAAGGTGGTGGTTCAAAATATTTTGGAAAACAATGGGTTTAATATTTATACAAGAGCTCAAGAGCTTTCGGTTGAAAATTGGAAGAAGCTAAGAGACGCTTTTGAAGCACTGAATGAATAGAGGCAGCGTAGAGCATGGAGCATGCAGCACATAACATGGAGCATAGAACATATAGCATGGAACACGAAACATAGGGCATGGGACATGTGATATATAGCAAAAAATCCTGACGGAGGCGTCAGGATTTTTTTTGTGGCTTGATAAGGTCTCAGTTAATCAAAAGTGCGAGGTCTCTTAACTTCACTTCACTCGTTTCTCATTTTGTTTCGCTCGAGATGACACAGAGCATATGTGATGGTTTATGGAGAAACAAGCAGAGTGAATAATCTATACAAACACTGTGAAGATGAGAATTACAGTGTAGGCAAAAAGAATCGAAAGAAGCCACCAATTGATATTTCTGTGAGTGATGTATTTATTTTGATTTGAATAAAGAACCACCCAAAAAGATATTCCTCCAAATAGGGCTGCCCACCAGAGAAGTTGAAACTCATTCAAAAAGAAAACACTCAGGATGAATGAGAGAAAGATTCCACTGGCAATGATAACCTTCCCCCAATATTCTCCAAAAACAACAGGAATAGTGCGAATTTTGTCTTTCGCATCTCCCTTGATATCTTTGAGATCTTTGACGGGGAGGGATATTGTGAGAGAAATCAAAAGTAGCAAGATGATGCTTTGAGGAAGATTGGTGATTGTTTGTGTTGGAGAAACTAATATGAATCCACAAAACATGATTATTATTAGTGCAACTGAGCTTATGAAAGTTGAAATGACAGTGAATTTTTTGAGGCGAAAAGGCGCAGCGGAATATAGCCATGCGAGTGATTGATATACAACAAGAAATAAGGCTACTTTTGTGCTTATGGTATAGGCAGAAAGGATTGCTAAGACAAAAGAGACGATTCCAATTACTTGATATTCAACGACAGAAAACTTTTTGAGAACAAGTGGTCGAGATGAGTTTGAAATTTCATCTATTTTCTGATCAAAAATGTCATTAACGACAATGGAAGTGATCCATGAAAGAACAACAGCTTGAATCGCAATCAATATTGCCAATGCATTGAAAAAATTCAAATCCCAATCACTTGGAGAAAAAATCATAGCAAGTCCTATTCCAGTGAGCAACATTCCAACATGAAGAAAAATTTGAGCCACACGTATGTTTTTCATGAACAGCTTTATTTTTTCAAAATATTCAGAATAGAACGAGAGCAGAATTGTTGGAATGAGAACTGGTGTCAAAACCAGACTCATTTTGACGCTTATGGCGCTCAGAGTGTCTCCGACTTCCCTTGAAAATATTGAAGGAGGAGACAAAAACATTTGTGCGGTGTCAATTGCATCTACCGAAAGAAATCCTTTGCTTGCTCCTTGAACCAGGATCGCGATCCATGATGGGAGTGTTCCAAGAATAAAGAAAATCACATAGGACACAAGGAGTAATTTCAAAGATGCGAGAACTTTTTTTGTCTTTGCGTATCCATAGATGAAGATGAATAGCAATGATATGGCCACTCCAATTCTGACGCCATAAGTCATTCCAGATTCAGGAGTGGAGCCAAAAAAAGTGAAAAATCTGATCAAAAGTCCATATAGATTGTCAAATTCATAGAAACTCCAAAATCCTTTTCCTTTGGAAATAATGTGATCTGTCACTGGTGGCGTGAGAATGATGATATATCCAAATAAAAGAATATTGGAAACTTTTTTAATAGATAACTTCAGTAGTTTTTTCAAAATTATCAAAAAAAGAAGATAGGTTATCAGAAAAAATAAAAATGTGTGTGAAAATTCATAGAAAAACCACAAGTCTTTTTTTGCCAGAGGAACTTTGGCCCATGATTCAGTCAAAAATCTGATGATCAGAAGTCTGATTGAGATTAGTGCAAGGAAGGAAATGATCCAAATAGAAAGATTGGTTTTGCTGTTTTCTATCTCAGTTAAAAGAGAGCCTGCTATATCGAGGAATTTTTTCATTCTTGTTTGCTTACTGGATTATTATTTAGTATAATAGCATTGAGGTTGTGATTATGTAAAACAAAAATGAATTTATCGAAAACAAAAAAATCTATTGGAATTTTTTTAGTATTATTTTTCTTTGGAATTGGTTTTTCTGTATATGCGCAAAGCAACTCTTCATCATCGGAGGGTGTTTTTGCTGATTTCGATCAAGACGGTCTTTCAAATGATGAGGAAGTTGTGTATGGAACGGATCCTAATAATAAAGATAGCGATGGTGATGGATATTCCGATGGAACAGAGGTTCAAAGTGGATATGATCCGCTAAAGCCGGCGCCAGGAGACAAAATTGTTCAAGAAAAAGCAAAGACTTCTGTGGATGGTAACGAGGAAAACAAAGAAGATGAAAACGATGCAAATCTCACTCAGGAAATTGCAAAAAAGATTTCAGAAATGATTTCTGATTCAAATAATAATGAAGAAGATATAGCCACGATAGATGATATAAACATGCTTGTTGAGGGGGCCCTATCTGAAAACAGCGCTTTTGATGATCTTGATGAAATTGAAGAAATTGATGAATCTTCAATAAAAATAAAAAAACAAAATTATTCTGAGTTTAGCGAAGAAAAACAAGCCAGAAAAAAAAAGGAAGATAATGAAAAATATGTCACAGCAGTATATTATCTAGCAGTGGAGAATTCTCCATATAAAATAACAAAACCAGATGATTTGGGTGGTTTTGAGGATGAAATTATTTCAAAAATTTCATCTCTTTCAAGTTTGGAAGGAGTTTCTTCAAAAATGGAATATTTTGAAAATATGGCTGAAAAAGGTGATAACTTTTTGACACAATTTGAAAAAATCGAGGTTCCAGAAGATATGGTTGAAATGCACAAAAAAGGATTGAAACTTTTGAACAAAGCGATCACACTCAAAGAAAATGTTGAAATTAATCCTGATGACCCTATCGGATCCATAGTTTCTCTGGGAAAAGCTCAAAATATGTTAGCGTTATTTGCAGATTTTCAAAATGAGATTTCAGGAAAAATGAATGAATTAGGGCTTGATCAAATTGAAGAAATTGGATTAGGAATATAAAAATATATGAACTATATGCAGAAAATAGTAATTGTTTTTATTGTGGTGTTTTTTTGCTTTGCGCCAACTCAAAAATCCATGGCTTGGTATGGAGAAACTACAGCTAATTTTGCTGCACAACGAATTTTTGATGAAGTAAAAGAAGCATTGGTTAGTGCATTGAGAACAGCAGCAATTGAAATGATCAATGATACTGTAAACAATCTGATATCCGGAGCAACTCAAACAAGCGCATTATTCATTACTGATTGGGAAGAATATTTGTTTTCCTCTCCTAAAGCCAGGTCTTCGATGTATATGAATGATTTTTTCACGGTGACAAATCGAGGAAGATCTTCTTCGTCTGGCTATGCTTCTGGTTGCGGCAAAGACAATTTTACAAAATGGCGTTCAGCAGGAGCCAGGCAGTCTACGGATATTGTGGTTGATTGGAGCAATCTGCAAAGTGATTTTGAAGAATACGCTTGTAGTGTTCAAAATGCAATTGAAGAGGGTGGATGGGCAGCTTTTGATGCTCTTTTTGAGCCAAATAACTTTCCTCCCGCATATGCATTGATAGCGGAAGATATTAAATCTCAAAGACAGGAAGAACTCGAAAAAGAAGCAGAAATCCAAGCGATTGCATATCATGGATACAAAGCGACTGTTGGTAGTGATGGAAAAACTGTTTTGACTCCTGGTTCATTAACAAAAGATATTCAAGCTGATTCACTAGCTATGTCAGGAGAGTCATTAGCAAATGCCGATTCTGTTGGCGGGGTCGTAGGTGCGACTGTTGGAAAAATTTTGACATCAGTCATCAAGCAAGGAGTTGGAAATGCTCAGAAAAACGCGCAGCAAGCAATAAACGAAAAGATTTGTAGTAGTTTTCAAAATATATCAGATGAATTGGGAAATCTTAGTCCAGACGGAAGTTTGTTTGGAGATTTGGGAATCGGATCTCTTGGAAGAACCTCTTCTTCTGGTGGATGTACACTTCGGTAGCAATAGTTAAGATTAAAAAAAACTACCCCGATTGTTCGGAGTAGTTTTTGTTTTGTGCGCGTACCTGGACTCGAACCAGGGACTTCTTCCATGTCAAGGAAGTACTCTAGCCAGCTGAGTTACACGCGCAACTTTTCTTATGCCTGCTCTTTTGCAATTGCAGTGGATTCTTGAAGTTCGGATGCGAGCACTTTTTCTTTCAAGTCATCTTTACGAATTGTGATCTTATTGAAAAAGATAACCCACAAAGTTCTTTGAAATACTATCATTGCAGCTTTGACAATAATATCAAATATGATCAAGATAGCCATTCCTAGCTTTACGATTACTTCTGAACCAGTGAGTAACAATATAGCAGAAAAAATATTAACTAGCAATACTAGAAACAGTGTAAGAGTCATCAAAATAATAATGAGTGATGCAAAAAGTGTGAAAGATGATCTTAGGTTATTGCTGAAAACGGAATAAGCATTTCGAAATGATTCTTTGATGCTAAGACGGTGTTGCACCAAATAGAGATGTCCAAATATTCTTGTGAAATATGAAATTATTGCAATTGGAATGAAAATAAGAATGGCTCCGAGAAACATGAAATCCGCTATGATGGGAAGGTTAGCATTTTTGAGAAGATAGATTGGAAGAGCGAGTATCACGAGAACTGACAATAAAAAGATAGCTAGAGATAATTCAAATCCAATAATTTTTTTGACGAATTTTCTTCCCTCGATGATGCTAGATTTCAAGGTGCTTTCTTGGTTTTTTAGTATTCTTTTTAAAGATATTAATATTGAAGAATAAGAAGCGATGTTAATAATAATTAGAATTGAAGATATTAAAATAAGCCCTAAAATAGCTTCTTCTTTATTTTGATTGATTACCCTAACTAATTCAATAAGAGGAGCAATATTGAGCTGAGTAAGTGCTTCTTGGGACTTTTGGTCTACTGCAGCACCTGTTGCAAAATAAATTAAGTCTTCACTAATAGCAATGACCAATCCAAACCACCAAAGATATCCATTTTTCCAGGTAATTTGGATTGCTTCTTTCATTAATTCAACAGATTTCTCGATATCTTTTTTGAGAGTCATATTTTTTGTGACTACTTCTTAATTCCACTTATGATTTCGTCAAATTCTTCTTTTTCAATATTTTCTTTCTCAAGAAGTGTATCGGATATTTTGTCTAGCAAGTCTTTCTTTTCGGTGATGATTTTGTGGGCCGTTTCTTTTGCATTGTTAATAAATATTGAAACTGCCTCATCAATTTTTTGAGCGGTTTGCTCAGAATAGTCTTTTTCTTCGCTAACTTCTTTTCCAAGGAAAACAAGCTCTTCTTTTTTTCCAAATGTTCTTGGTCCGAGGTCACTCATTCCGTAGCGAGTCACCATGTTTCTTGCCATGTGAGTAGCTCTCTCAAGATCGTTAGATGCTCCTGTGGTGACATCATTAAATGTGGCAGCCTCACTGACATATCCACCAAGAAGAGTGGCTAGCTCATCGATAAATGCTCTCTTGGAGTGAAGGCTTCTGTCTTCTGTTGGAACTGACATTGTGTATCCTCCAGCACTTCCTCTGGCAATAATGGAAACCTTTTGAACAGGATCAGCATTTTTGAGACTTGCAGCCACGAGAGCATGACCAGCTTCGTGGTAGGCTACAATTTTTCTTTCTTTTTCACTAATCACCCTGCTTTTTCTTTCCGGCCCCATGATCACCTTTTCGATGGATTCTCTCAATTCTTGCATCCCGATGGTTTTTTTGTTTCTTCGAGTACTCAAAATCGCAGCTTCGTTGACAAGATTTCCAAGATCAGCTCCTGAAAATCCAGGAGTTCTTTGCGCAATGTTTTTGAGCTCAACATCCTTTTCAAGATTTTTGTTTTGAGCATGTATTTTGAGAATAGCCTCTCTTTCATTGATATCTGGAAGATCCAAAGTCACTCTTCTGTCAAATCTTCCCGGCCTTAGAAGTGCAGGATCAAGAATATCAGGTCTGTTGGTTGCTGCCAAAACGATAATGTTGGTTTCCGTTTCAAATCCATCCATTTCAACTAAAATTTGATTTAGCGTTTGCTCTCTTTCATCATGCCCTCCTCCAAGTCCAGCGCCTCGATGTCTTCCAACAGCGTCGATTTCATCAATGAAAACAATAGCAGGTGCATTTTTCTTTGCTTGCTTGAAAAGATCTCTTACTCTGGATGCTCCAACACCAACAAACATTTCCACGAATTCGGAACCACTAATGTTAAAAAATGGAACGCCTGCTTCTCCAGCAACCGCTTTGGCCATCAGTGTTTTTCCTGTACCAGGAGGGCCTAAAAGCAAAACACCTTTTGGAATTTTGGCTCCCATATCAAGAAATTTTTTCGGATGCTTTAAGAAATCAACAACTTCACCCAGCTCTTCCTTGGCTTCTTTGGCTCCAGCAACATCTTTAAACATCGTTCTCTTCTTTTTGTCCTTAGGGTCAGTCATTCTGGCTCTACTTGAACCAAATGACATTGCTTGAGAATTTCCTTTTTGGGCTTGTTTCATCATAAACCAGAAAAAAGCTGCAATTAGCAGAAATGGAAGAAGAAAAGGCAAAATCATTCCAGCCCAAACAGTTGTGGAGCTGTTTTCTTGCACTTCAATCTTGATATTTCGAAGTTTTTCCTGATCAACGCCGTAGTTATTCAAAGATTCACTAAGAGAGCTCTCAGATTCTTTGACGGCCTCCTCAAGAGTCTCATCGTTTAAATTAATGCTGAGTTTATTGTTTTTCACTTCTATGGAAGACACTTGTCCGTTGTTGATTTGCTCTGCAAGTTTGCTGATGGATATTTTCTCTGGTTTTTTATCGGGAGATTTATAGAGAACAAGAATCCCAGACACAAGAACAAAGAATAGGAGAGACGGAATAATGAAATTTTTGATGAATTTGTCCACGGTGTAAATGAAATCATGAAAATATTAAGACATGAAAACAATCGAGCATCTCAAGGTGCCTTTTTATTTTTTCAAAGTTTTAATATTTAAAAATGATTATAATTAAAATTTTTAAACTTTCATATAGATTTTAGCACCCTTTCGCTTAATTTTCAACCCTTTGAAATCGGCCAATTGACTTTTCTTTTTGGTGCTTTTTGAAATTTTGATGATCTCTTCGATGTGTCTATTTTCAATTTTTTTAAGATCACTTTTTAGCGTTTCAATAATAATTCTCAAAATTTGTCGCTGAAAAGCAATGTGAAGTTGATTGAATTTTTGACAATCAAAAGAAGCGACATTTTTTTTGGATAGTTCAAATGAAATTGAGGGCAACTTTTTTTGAGCGCTTTTGGAAAGCGCATCATAATCACATGAGATGATGGATGCGTTTGAAGACAGGGTTTGTTTGATTTTGGGGTTATAGTTTTTTTCAAGATAGGGGATGAGTTTGTTTCGAATTTTGTTTCGAAGAAAAACGGACTCCTTGTTTGTTTTGTCGATGCGATAGGACAGCTTTTCTTGCTTGAGATAGGCCACAATGTCTTTTCTGCTAGTTTCCAGCAGAGGGCGGATAATGACCCCTAATTTCGGTTGAATTGCTCTGAGTCCTTGAAGCCCGGATCCGCGGATGATTCTCATGAGCATTGTTTCTGCTTGATCATCTTGATTGTGAGCAACAGCAATAAGATTGAATTCAAGCTGTCTTCTGGTTTTTTCAAAAAAATTATATCGAACGTCTCTCATTTTGTTTTCAGATGGATTGTTTCCCAGCTCTTTTTTTGAGACATTGAGAATAGTGAAATCAAGATTATTTTTTTCGCAAAGAAGTTTCACAAAATTTTCATCAACATCAGAATCTTTTTTTCGCAGTCCATAGTTCACATGAGCAACGTGAATTTTGAAATTATATTTTTTTTGAAGAGTTACAAGCACACTCAAAAGACACACGCTGTCCGGCCCGCCTGAAACCCCAACAAGGATTTTTGAATTTTTGTTCCAAAGTTCATGCTGAAAGGCAAAATTTTGAATATTTTTGATGAGATTTTTTCTCATTGATTGCACATTTAATTAGTGCCAGTGTATAGCCTTTCAAGTCTTTTGTCCAGTGTTTTAAAGATATTTTCCGTATTTCTCTGGATCATAATAACAATGTGGATTTGCGTATTCATCTGGATCGAGACAACATTCCATATCAAGATGCTTCCCTTTCCCTTTTTTGCTTTTTCCGGGTTTGTCGTTTTTCTTTTCACACACAAAACGTCCAAGTGAGTCTAGTTTGTATGAAACAGGCCTTGGCGACTTTATGGTAGCTGTGGAACGTTTGGCTACTCGTACGATGTCGATGTTTTCAAATGTGGAAATAGCTGCAAAGAATTCAGGGATACTATCGGAAATTTCCTTCATTGGGTCACCTGAAGGTTCAACATTAGCTTTTGTTTTAGGAACGATGTTGAATATGTAATCTCCTTTTGTGACACTGAAAAACAAAACAGGGTTGTAGCATCTATTGATCGAAGGGATGTAGATTTCTTCGGCGGGATATTCTCCTGTTTCTAGCAGGTGTCCATCGAGCGTTTGACACGTTGATTCGGTTGTTTCGGGATCTTTCAGTTTTGGAAATTCATTTGTATTGGAAAGTTCTTCAACTTTTGAGACGTTGTACACAACAACATCAAATCCGCTGTATAGTCCGGGATTGTCCAAAGGACTCCGAAATTCATAATAATATTCCGCAAGTGAATATCTGTCAGCGCTTCTTGGAACAGGGTTTTTCCATGTGGAAGGGTATTGTATTTTGAATCCATACCAAGATGTTTGATAATTTTTCCAATCATCCATATTGATTTGACTTTGAATGGTTTGAATGTCTGTGACGGCATTTTCTTCAAAATCTTCTTTGATTTTCTCTTGGAGCTCCTGATCACATTCCTCAGCTTCTTGAAAACTTTTGTTTTTTTCATAGATCAGATTTCCAATAATTGCAATTGATGATAGTGCGAGTGTGAGCGCTATGATTGAGTTTACGCTCAATTTTGTTTTTCTAACCCTTTGTCTTTCTAAGACTTTTCCCATTTTGTTTTTGTGTTTATTTCTTAAACGAAGTAATCCTCACAAGAGGGAGGCTTTCATTTTTTTATTTTAACATATGAGAAAGATATCGGGAAATATATAATGCATGGAACATGGAGCATGGAGCATGAAATATGAAGCATGAAACACACGACATGAAACACGTAACATGAAACATATAACATAAAGCGTATAACATGAAACATATAGCATGAAACATATAACATAAAGCGTATAACATGAAACATGAACAAATAGTGGAACAAAAAAAACAGGCTGAGCGCCTGTTTTTTTTGGTTAGGATTGTTTTGTCTTGATGTACTCTAGCGTTTTTTCCAAAGCTTCTTGCGGGGTTAGATTTGTGGTGTCGATGATAAAGTCGAAATTCTTTTTGTCATAACAATCTTTGCCGTAATATTTTTTGTATCTGTAATTGTCAGAGTCATTTCTTTTTTTGTGTATTTTCATGAGCTCTTCAACTGAGGAAACACTAGCAACTTCATTGCGCACATTCTCTCCCTGAAGCTCTTTGAATACTCTTTTAGCCCCTTCACGTGGATCAACTTCGAAATAGAGTTTAATCGAATGTGGAATTAAAAACCAACTGGTTCGTCCTTCAATTAGGAAATTGTCTTTTTCTTGTCCTAATTTTTTTTGATAATTGTCGACATCAATGTCTGTTTCTGGATGAGTTTCTCCGTATTTGTTGTATTCTTCCAGGGTCATCCCCATTTTTTTTGCAGCATCTCGTCTGATTTGTCCAATGTAATATCTTTCCAGTTCAAGTTCTTTTGCGAGCATCTTTCCAACAGTGCTTTTTCCTGATCCGAGGTCACCGGTTATTGTTATAATCATATGATTAAATATTAGATCTAATTTAAGTAAAAATATAACACTAAAAACAAAAAACTGCAAGCTCTAAAGTCTCGCAGTTTTTTGTTATTTGCAATCTATTTCTCTTCCTTTTTTTCTTCAGCTTTCTTTTCTTCAACTTTATTTTCTTCTTTCTTCTCAGAAGAAGTGTCGTTTGCCAAAACTAATCCCATGCGGTGATTCTTTGGGTCAATTGACAATACTTTCCATTTGTATTCATTTCCAACTTCCAACACCTCATCCATTTTTTTGTTTGGGTGAGCATCTTGAAATTCGCTAATATGAGCAAGTCCATGAATATTTTTGTCAAGATAAACAAATGCTCCGAAGTGATTGATTTTGTCAATCTTTCCTGAATATGTTTCACCAACCTTGTATTTGTCAGCAACAGTTTCCCACGGATCTATTTCTAAGGCTCGAACTGAAAGTGAAATTCTGGTGTCGTCAATTCCAATAATTTTGGCTTTAACTTTGTCACCAACCTTCACAATTTCTTTTGGATTGTCGATTAATTGCCAAGCTAGTTCTGAAATGTGAACCAAACCTTCCAATTTCTTGTTTTCATCTCGATCTTCTCCAACAGGAAAGAATTTAACAAATGCTCCAAAGTCAACAACACCACTGATGGTTCCTTCAATAACATCACCAACTTTTAGTTCTGAGATGATTTCTCTTTCCTTTTCGCTAGCAGCAGCTTTTTCACTAACGATCAATTTCTCGTCTTCTTTGTTGGTATCAATGATCTTTACGAGAACAGTTGTTCCAATCAATTTCTTCAAAAGCTCAAGAATTTTGTTCTTGTCACCATCTTCAACTCTAGGATAATGTTCACTTGAAAGTTGTGAAACAGGAAGAAATCCGCTGATTCCATTGACCTCAACCATAAGACCTCCTTTATTAGCGTCAAGAATTTTTGTCTCAACAACATCTTCAGTGTCTCTTTTAGATTCAATGTCATTCCATGCTTTTCCAT
>JAOUHN010000018.1 GCA_029865125.1 Candidatus Moraniibacteriota bacterium | reverse complement strand
GGATTTGAGTGAAGTATAACGGGATCCTTCGTTTCGCTCCGCTTCACTCAGGATGACATAGTGAGGAGGGGTGGCAAGAAAGACAAATAATAAATTTTTAAAATATAATCATATGGAAGAAAATTTGATTAATATAAAATTAGAAAAAGAACCTGAATTGAAAGCATCTGTTATTTCAAAAGAAGAATTAATAGATCGAATTTATAAGGGAGAAAGTTTGCCTCAAGACAAAAGATTTTTGTCAGTTGAAAAAGGCGGAGTTTTTGAATATTTTGATTTGGATAACTTAACTAATCCACTTACAAGTGATCTTTCTTATGTTATTGGAGAGGAAGAAGGGAAAATTGTTGGTTTGGCTGAGTTGCAAAGATCGATAGATAATGAGAAAAAAATATGGATGAAATTTTTATCAGTAGATCCTATTTTTCAAAAAAAAGGATATGCTTCAAAGATAGCAGGAGAGATTATGAGATACGTTAAAGATAATAATCTTACATTAGAAATGTCGTCGTATTCTTCTGAGGAAGGTTGGGAAAAATTAAGACCATTGTTTAAGAGGTTGTCTGAGGAGTATGGAGTTAATATGATTGATGAAGAGCGAAAAATGCTTTAGTTGTAATAAATTTATTAAATTATAATATCATGGAAAATTTAATGGAAAAAATTGTTTCACTGACAAAAAGAAGAGGGTTTGTTTTTCCTTCTTCTGAGATTTATGGTGGGTTTGCGAACTCGTACTCTTATGGTCCTTATGGAGCTGAATTGAAGAAAAATATTAAAGACTTATGGTGGAAAAAAGTTGTTCAAAATAGAGCTGATATGGTTGGCTTGGATGGACCAATTTTGTTGAACCCAAAACTTTGGGAGGCTTCAGGGCACACAGAAGGATTCAATGATGCAATGGTGGATTGCAAAGAATGCAAAAAAAGATATCGAGCAGATCATTTGGTGGAAAAAGCAACTGGAAAAGATTTGGAGGGACAATTGGAAGAAATGACAAAAGTTCTGAAAGAGGAGAAGGTGAAGTGTCCTGATTGTGGAAAAAGCAACTGGACTGATGCGAGAAACATGAATATGATGTTCAAAACGCAAATGAATGGTTTTGATGGAGATGTATATTTGAGGCCAGAAACTGCTGGAGCGATTTTTATTGAATTCAAAAACATAATTGATTCAATGAGAGTAAAAGTTCCTTTTGGAATTGCTCAAATTGGAAAAGCTTTTAGAAACGAAATTGTGGCCGGAAATTTCATTTTCAGATTGCGCGAATTTGAACAGATGGAAATTGAATATTTTGTTGATCCGGAATTTAAATGGGAAAAAATGTTTGAAGAATGGCTGGAATTTCAAGAAGAGTTTGCAGCTGATTTGGGAGCTAAGAAAGAAGACTTGAGGAGATATGAGCATCCAAAAGAAAAGCTGTCACATTATTCAAAAAAGACTGTAGACATTGAGTATAAATTTCCGTTTGGATTTTCTGAATTGTTTGGTTTGGCGCACAGAGGAGATTTTGATTTGAAATCTCATTCAGATGCATCAGGTCAGAAATTGGAATATTTTGATGCACAAAATAATCGAAGATTCACTCCGCATATTTTGGAGCCAACTTTTGGTTTGGATAGAAGTATTTTAGTTACACTTGTTTCAGCATACACTGAAGAAAAATTGGAAGACGGAAGTGAGAGAGTGGTGATGAAATTTCCGAAGAAGCTTGCTCCAGTGAAGTGTGCAATTTTTCCGCTACTCAAAAACAAACCAGAGCTTGTGGGAAAAGCGAGAGAGCTGTATGACGCTTTGAAATCACAGTTCATGTGTGAATTTGATGACAATGGAAACATCGGAAAAAGATATCGCCGGCAAGATGAAATCGGAACTCCTTATTGTGTGACAGTTGACTTTGACACCTTGGAAGATGACACTGTGACAGTGAGAGACAGAGACACGATGGAGCAACAAAGAATCAAGATTGAAGAGTTGGAAGGGTTTTTGAAAGATAATTTGAAATAATTTAAAACATTATGAAATTACAAGAAATTTATAAGCTAGCGATTGAATTCGGAATCAAAAATGATTTGAGGCCGAAAAAAGAAATTGACAAGAAATTGAAAAGATTGAATGACCAATTCAAGAAAATGTCAAAAAATGAACAAGAATTTTTTGACAAAGAAAGACTCACAAATCCATACATGGATAGTGCCATTCATTTTGACAGCGGGAAAGACGTGAAAAAAGTGATGGTGGGAATTGATATTGATGCAGGAGAGCTTTTGATTGCAAAAGAGCTTAGAGTTGACGCGGTGATTGCTCATCATCCTATCGGAAAAGGATTGATTGGCTTGGATGACGTCATGCATCTTCAGGCTGATGTTTTGGCTCAATATGGTGTTCCAATCAATGTCGCAGAGAACCTGATGAGAATGAGAATTAGCGAGGTTGCAAGAGGAGTTAACCCCTCGAATCATTTCAAGTCTCCAATGGCTGCCGAGAATTTAGGAATGAGTTTTATGAATGTTCACACTCCAGCGGACAATGCAGTGGCAACATTTTTGAAAAATCTTATCGATAAGAAAAATCCGGAATATGTAGATGAGTTACTTGGTGCTCTTGATGAAGTTCCGGAATATAGAGAGGCAAAAAAACAAGGAGTGGGGCCAACTCTTTTTGCAGGAAACAAAAATAACCGAACTGGAAAAATTGCGATCACAGAAATCACGGGAGGAACAGAGGGTTCAACAAAGATCTATGATGCAATGGCAAATGCTGGAGTGGGAACAATTCTTGCAATGCATCAAAGTGAAGAACACAGAAAGGCTGCTGAAAAAGCGCACATCAACGCAGTGATTGCAGGGCACATTTCATCAGACAATGTCGGAATGAATTTGTTTTTGGATGAGCTTGAAAAGAAAGGAATTGAAATCATCACTTGCTCTGGAATAGTGAGACATTCAAGAAACAAGAAAAAATAATTTTTCTACCCCGGGTGAGTCCTGGGGTTTTTATATTGAAATTTTGCTTTATATAGGATACTATTGGAGTTAGATAGATTTGAGTGGGATGTGAGGGATAGTGATTGTTGTGAGGGATCCTGAATCAAGTTCAGGATGACAAGCGACGAGAGATTGGAAATTTTAGAATTGAAAATTGATTTTAAATTTTAAACTTTAAATTGAAAATTATTGTTATGAGGTATACAAAAAAGAAATTGAAAAATGGGCTGAGAGTGATTACAGCTCCAATGAAAGGAACTGAGACTGCTACTGTTTTGGTGATGGTGGGAGTGGGGTCACGATATGAAAGTGAAACGGAGGCGGGACTTTCTCATTTCATTGAGCACATGATGTTTAAAGGAACAAAGAAAAGACCAGACACATTGAATATTGCAGAAGAGCTAGATTCAATTGGTGGAGAGTATAATGCGTTTACTTCGAAAAATAGAACGGGATATTGGGCAAAGGTTGACGCAACTCATTTGGACACTGCACTGGATGTTGTGGCTGATATTTTTTTGAATTCAAAATTGGAATCAAAAGAGATTGAAAGAGAAAAAGGAGCAATTCTTCAGGAGTTGGCTATGTATGAAGATATGCCAATGCGAAGCATTGAAGATACATTTGAAAATCTTTTGTATGGAAATCAAAAACTAGGAAGAGAAATTATTGGATACAAAAAAACAGTTTCTGCTTTCAAAAGAAAGAATTTTGTGGATTATATGAATAAATTCTATGTGGCTAATGACACGGTTGTGTGCGTGGCAGGAAAAATTGATGAAAAAGAAGTGATTCAAAAAATTGAAAAATATTTTTCTAAATTTGATGGCAAAGAAAAGCCAGAATTTGAAAAGGTGAAAGAAGATCAAAAATCTCCAAAAATTAAAATCAAGGAAAAGAAAACTGATCAAACCCATTTGGCTTTGGGAGTGAGAGCGTATGACGATAATCATAAGGACAGATATGTCTTGTCAGTTCTTTCTACTATTTTGGGCGGAAACATGAGCAGTAGAATGTTCATTTCAATTCGCGAGCGTCAGGGACTTGCATATTATGTTCGAACGGGAGCAGAGAGATATGAAGACGCTGGATATTTGGTGACCAACTCAGGAGTGGAACACAAAAATCTTTCAAAAACAATCGAGAGTATTCTCTCAGAATACAAAAAAATTGCGAGCAAAAAAATTGAAAACAAAGAACTTCAAAAGGCCAAAGATTATTTGAAAGGAACAATGGTGATGGGGCTTGAATCTTCTGATGAAGTAGCATCATTTCTCACCAATCAAGAAGTGAGAAAGGGTGAGATATTGACTCCTGAGGAAATTTTTGAAAGGATTGATCAAGTGAGCATTCAAGATGTTCTCCGTGTGGCAAAGGATATTTTCAAAAAAGAAAATTTGAATCTGGCAGTGATTGGACCACATGAGAATAGTAAAAAATTTAAGGCAATACTTGATAATTTTTAGAATTGAGATAATAGACTTAATTACTGATTACGAGTTTCTAATTACTAGTTACTGAGCAATATGAAATCAAAAGAACAGATTATTAATATTTATACGGAGGTGATTCTCAAAGTAGCCTTGGTGGCTTTGGGATTGTATTTTTTGTATCTCATTCGCGACATCATCGCACTATTTTTTGTGGCAGTGGTTGTGATGGCAGCCATTGATCCCTTAGTGAGTTGGTTTGGAAAATCGAAAATTCCTCGTCCAGTAGGAGTCCTTTCGATTTATTTATTTTTGATTGTTGTGATCGGAGCTGCTTTTTCTGTGCTCGTTCCCGCTATTACTTCTCAGTCGAAGGCTTTTGTGGAAGATTTGCCACATTATCTGGAAAGTCTGAATAGTATTCTGATTGGAATTAATATTAACACGCAAGAAGTTGTGAGTAATATTGGAGAAGGAATCAGTGGTTCTTCCTTAGATATTTTTTCAAAAACAATAGGAGTGTTTTCAGCAGCTTTTTCGTTTATTGTGGTACTATCAATGGCTTTCTATATGTCCATCATTAAAAATGGAATGGAAAGTTTTTTAAAGTCGTTGACTCCTAAGAAATATGAGGAAAAGGTTATTGATACCGCTTTGATTATCAAAGAAAAAATTGGAAGATGGATGCTGGGACAACTTCTTTTGATGTTTGTGATTTTTGCGTTGGATTATATGGTGCTTTGTTTTGTGGATGTGCCATATGCTTTGGCAATTGCGATTATTGGAGGAATTTTAGAGATTGTACCATATGTGGGACCAGTCGTTTCTACTATTGTTGCTGTTTTGATTGGGACATTTACTTCTCCAGTGAAAGGGTTGCTTGTGTTTCTTTTCTATGTCTTGATTCAGCAGGCAGAAAATCATATTATTGTTCCGCAAATAATGAAAAAAGCCGTGGGATTAAATCCGTTGGCTATTATTTTTTCTATTCTTGTTGGAATGAAAATTGCTGGAGTGGCCGGAGTAATCCTGGCTGTTCCAGTAGCAACCGCTGTCAGTGTGGTGATTGATTCCTATTCTAAAGACAAAGCTTAAAGCAAAAGAAAGATGATTGATGTTGTGCAAAAAACGATGTCATTGACAGAATTTCTGAGAGTCCAGCTCCTTTCTGGTGATTGTTGAGAATGAGAGTGAATGTTTGAATGAAAGTCAAAAAGAAATTTCAATTTTTTGACACCAAATTTCCAGTATAATAGTGTTAGTAAGTCAGGGAGAAGAGAAAAAAAGACCGCTAAAGCAATATTTGAAATGTTTGTTGGGTTAATTTGAAATACTAAAAAAGTTACGAGAATTAATCCAGTGCACAGATCCAGAGCAACTTTCCAAGTCGTGTCACCCCATGTGGATTTTCTGTTCAGATATTCTCCATGGCGAAAAGTGTCCATGGTGTAGTGAATGATGATGGAAACTATGATCACCAGGATTGGATTGGAAAAATATTTTCCGATTGCTGCTCCGGCGAGAGCGTGGGTTGTGAGAGTCATAAGGTTAGATTTGAGATAAGAGATTTGAGATTTGTGAATTAATTTAAAAAATAATCATTTTACTAGTTACGGATTACCGATTACTAGTTACTAAATATTATATATGGAAAAAGATAATGCAGGGATATTGTATGTCGTGGGGACTCCGATTGGGAATCTTGAGGATATTACACTGAGGGCGATTGAAACTTTGAAGGGCGCTGATTTGATTGCGTGTGAAGACACACGTGTCACAAAGAGGCTTTTGGATAGATATGAAATTTCAAAACCACTTATATCCTATCACCAGCACAGCAAAATCGCAAAGGTGGACACACTCATTGAGAAGCTGAAAGAGGGAAAAAATATCGCGCTTGTGACTGACGCTGGGACTCCGGGAGTTTCTGATCCAGGGAATGTTTTGGTTGCCGAAGTTTTGAATGCGGGGTTCCAGGTTGTTCCGATTCCGGGAGTGAGCGCTGTTGCAACAATCATTAGCGTGAGTGGAATTGACATGCAAAAGTTCACTTTCTGGGGGTTTCCTCCGCACAAGAAAGGAAGACAAACATATTTTGGGAAAGTTGTGGGAAGTGAAATTCCAGTTGTGTATTATGACAGCGTGCATCGCGTGGTGAAAAATTTGGAATTACTTCAAAGTCTTGATGAATCAAAAAATGTGATTGTTGGACGAGAGCTCACAAAAATGTTTGAAGAGGTTGTGCGCGGAAGTGTAAGTGAAGTAATTCAATATTTCAAAGAAAATCCTGGGAAAGTAAAAGGGGAGTTTGTGGTTATCTCATATAACACATAACATAGAACATGAAACAAGAGGGAAGAATTGGGAAAGAATAAAACAGGTGCTGCCGTTGGGCGGCACCTGCTTTTTTGTTGTGCTGATTTTTTGAGACATTCGTGTCTCAAGCTAGAACTCTGTTGGTGGATTATTGTTGGGTCCTAAATCTTCTCCGCAATGAGGACAAAAATCATTTTCCAGATGATTAAGATTCAATTTTTTAGCAGGATTATCAGAAGAATTTTGGTTTTTTGGAAGAGCCTTTAAAAAATCGAATAATTGAAAAAACGTAGAAGGATCATTTCTGGAATGAACATAATGCAATCTCCTCTTGCTGGTTGTGGTTGGTTGTCAAATCAGCTTTTAACATATAGTATTGAAAATATAGGAAATAGTCAATTAAACCAAAACATTATGAATGATAAATTTTATATAACCACCCCGATATATTATGCTAATGCTGCTCCGCACATTGGTCATGCCTACACAACTGTTGCAGCTGACACTGCAGCGCGTTTTTCTCGTCTTGAAGGAAAGAAGACTTTTATGCTCACAGGAATGGATGAACACGGGGCAAAAATTCAGGAAAAAGCTGACAGTGAAGGAAAAACCCCTCAAGAATTGGTTAACAGTGTGGCGGATGACTTCCGAAGTCTTTGGAGTGAGCTTGGAATTGACTATGACAATTTCATTCGAACAACTGATGTGGCTCACAAGGAAACTGTACAAAAAACATTGCAACATTTGTATGATGAAGGGATGATTTACAAGGGGGAATATGAAGGATTGTATTGTGTTGGATGTGAGCAATATTTGAATGAGAGTGATTTGATTGATGGAAAATGCCCAGATCATGACAGGGAGCCTGAGGTGATGAGCGAGGAAAGCTATATGCTCAAAATGGGTGAGAAACAGAAAGAGCTTATTGAAAAGATTGAGAGCAATGAAATTGAGATCGTTCCAGAAAGATACAAAAATGAAATCTTATCATTTTTGAAAGAGCAAAAATTGAAAGATCTTTCAATTTCCAGGAAAAATGTTTCCTGGGGGATTGCACTTCCTTTTGACGAGAGCCACACTGCGTATGTTTGGTTTGATGCGTTTCTCAATTATTTGACCGGACTTGGCTGGAATGGAAATCCCCAAAATACTCCCGGATTTTGGCCAGCGGACACTCATCTCATCGGAAAGGACATCTTGAGAGTGCACGCAACTATTTGGCCAATCATGCTCATGCATTTGGGAATTGAGCTTCCGAAGAAAATTTTCACCCACGGACACATTTTGTCAGGAGGAAAAAAAATGAGCAAGACTCTTGGAAACGTGATTGGAATCGATGAAATGATGGCGCAATTTGGAAAAGATGGAACACGCTATCTTCTTCTTAGCGCTGGGACTTTCAGTGAAGATGTGGACTTAACCATGGAAAGAATGACAGAAAAGTATAATAACGACCTTGCAAATGGTCTTGGAAATTTGGTTTCGCGTGTGGTGAAATTGAGCGAAGATCTGGACTTGAATGAGAGCATCAGGGAGGCAATTGAGGAGCCTGCGAAAGTGAGACAACAGTGCAAGACGGATGTTTTGAGAGACACAATGGAGAAGATGGAATTTTCAAAATCTCTGGAAAGCATTTGGGGAATTGTGAGAGACAGCAACAAGAAGATTGAAGACACAAAACCTTGGGAGCTCAAAAAAACTGACCAAGATAAATTTGAAGCAGTAATGGGTGGACTCATTTTAGATCTGTTTCGAGTGTCACAGCTCTTGATTCCATTCATTCCAGAAACCGCAGAAAAAATCAAAAAAGCTTTGGAGACAAAAGAGAGGGTAATTTTGTTTGAGAGGATAAAATAAATTGTATGAAAATATATTGCGTTTATATTCTTACGAATAGGAAAAATGGAACGTTGTATATTGGAGTGACTGGTAATCTACAGAAAAGAATTTGGGAGCATAAAAATAAATCAGTAAAAGGTTTTACTTCTAAGTATTGTTGTGATAAGTTGGTGTATTTTGAACAGACAGAAAATGTAATAAGTGCACTAAATCGAGAAAAGCAAATAAAGAAGTGGAAAAGAGCTTGGAAGGTTAGTTTAGTTGAAGAAGATAATTCAGATTGGCGGGATTTATATGAAGATTTGTAGGCTCTCAGTGTGTCATTCCGGAAAGTATAATTTCTTGAGCGAGGGACGAGTTCAAAGAAATTAACTTATCCGGAATCTACGCTGAATATAATCTGAGGTTATGTATTGTGAGTCTGTGGTTTTCGTTAGCGTAGATTCCGGATAAACTATTTTTCTCAGACTCGTTCCTCGCCTGGAAAAATATGTTTTCCGGAATGACAAGGGGGTGTAATTATGAGGATTTAGTTTTATGAAGAAATTTATTGGAATTATTTTACTGATTATTGTTGCAGGCTTGATTTATAGATACTTTTTCTTTTTGAGAGGTTATTTTTCTGATGCGTTTTTTATGGTCGCAGGAGGTTTTTTTGCTGTTGTGATTACGGATTGGATGAAGAAGCCAAAGTTGGTGATAAAATTTTCTGGTGGCGGTCATAATAATAGTCATCGATACTTGAATGCAAAAGTTTATAATAAGCCCTTGAATTTTTTATGGGTTTTTAAAATTCAAAGAGAAGCGATGTTGGATTGTGTGGCAGACTTGAGTACTGATTATATAGACCTTGTGGACAATCATGGGAAGACAGGGTGCTTAAATTTAAGATGGGAGAGTGACAGGGATCATACTAAATTAGAGAAGCAGAAGACTTTGTATTCTGGTAAGTATTATAATCTAAGAATAATTGGGAAGATTAACGGAGATGAAAAGTATTTTGGTTATATATATGATTATTTTTCAGAAGCCAGGCTTTTTTGGAGCGATAAAGAGAAGATGTTTATATTAAAAATTGAGGATACTAAGGGCAATAAGTTTGAAAAAAAGTTTTGGGTGATAAATAAAGGAGCTGGATTGAATGATATTGAAATAAAAACACAGAGGGAAATGCTGATCAGAAAATTGAAGTCTTTGTTGTCATTCCGGAAAGTATAATTTCTTGAATGAGGGACGAGTTCAAAGAAATTAACTTATCCGGAATCTACGCTGAATATAATCTGAAATTATGTATTGTGAGTCTGTGGTTTTCGTTAGCGTAGATTCCGGATAAACTATTTTTCTCAGACTCGTTCCTCGCCTGGAAAAATATGTTTTCTGGAATGACAGAAAAAGGGGTGGTATGAAATGCGAATAAAAACTTTTAATTTTTGAGCTTGAGCTTAGCATAAAATATGAAGAAAAAATATATTTTAGAGGCGGCAGTTTTTGTTTGTGGAGCTGTTGTGATGATATTTGAATTGGTGGGATCAAGAGTTTTGGGTCCATATTTCGGGACGTCTATTTTTGTTTGGACTAGTTTGATCGGGATAATTTTGGGCAGTCTTAGTTTGGGATATTATTTTGGAGGAAAAATGGCAGACAAAAAGCCACACATCAAAGAACTGTCCTTGATCATTTTTTTGTCAGCAATTGCCATTGGAGTGATGACTGTTTCTAAGGTATTTTTGCTCAATTCACTTTTGAATCATTTCTCGAGCATTAGGATTTCATCGGTCATTGCGTCTATCGTTTTGTTTTTTCCGGCAAGTTTTTTGTTGGGAATGGTTTCTCCTTATGCTGCAAAAATCAAGTTGAATGATTTGAAAAACTGTGCTGCAACTGTTGGAAACTTATATGCAGTTTCTACGCTAGGAAGCATTTTTGGAACATTTCTTGCTGGATTCTATTTGATTCCGCATTTTGGAACAACAAAACTTTTGATTGTGATTTCAGCAATCCTGGCAGGAACCTCACTCCTTCTTTTTTGGGAACATTTCAGAAAAAGAAGAATCGTTTTTTTGGCAATGCTTTTTTTTGGATGGATTGTTTTTGGTGTGCTGAGCAATTTTTCCAAAGAAAATGGCTTTGTAGATGTGGACACAGAATACAATCGAGTTTGGATCTATGATGATCAATTTCTTGAAAATGAGGAAAAAGTGAAAGTAATGGGAATCAATAATGAAAGGCATTCCATGATGTTTTTGAACAGCGACGAGCTTGTCGATGGATATACGAGATATTACCACCTAGTGAGACATTTCAATCCGGATTTTGAGAAAACGCTTATGCTCGGTGGTGGAGGATATTCATATCCTAAGGATTTCTTGATCAAATATCCCAATGCAACAATCGATGTCGTGGAGATTGATCCGGAAGTGACGGAGCTTGCGAAAAAATATTTTCGATTGAAAGATGATCCGAGAATGGAAATTTTTCATGAGGACGGGAGAGTTTTTTTGAACAAATCTGAGAGAAAATACGATGCTATTTTCGGAGACGCTTTCAAGTCGAGATATTCAGTGCCATATCAGCTGACAACAAAAGAAGCTGTGAAAAAAATGCATGACATGCTGAATGATGACGGTGTAGTGATTTTGAATATGGGCGCTTCAATTGAAGGAGAGCACGGAATTTTTTTGAGAGCGCAATATGCAACATATCAAAGTGTTTTCCCTCAAACTTTTTTGTTTTTGGTAAATGAGCCTGATGATGGAGAAGCTTTGCAAAACATTATTTTGGTGGCGTTGAAGTCAAAAAAAGCGCCAAAGTTCGAAAGTAGTGACACAGAAATTCAAGAATATCTCGGTCATCTGTGGAAGGGAGAAGTGAAAAATGATCAACCGATTTTGACAGATGATTATGCCCCGGTAGATTATTATATTAGCAAGATTTTATAATCAAGGGTATTATTAATTTAATTCTTCCATCCAATAGGCATTTTTGATTGGAGCCATGGCTACGATTTCAATGAATATTTTCGGGAAAGAATTAGAGATTCAGAGAGTTATTGTGAGATTGAAAGATTTTGAATTTTAATTTAGGGCTTTAATCCCTAGTTACTGATTATAATTTACTAGTTACTAATATATGTTTGATTCGCATGCACATGTAAACATGAAAGCTTTCAAAGATGATGGTCACAATGTGATCAAGAAATCTTTGGAGCATGATACACAAATGATTAATGTCGGTTCAGAAATGAGAACCAGCAAGAGGGCTGTTGAGTATGCTCGGAAATATGAAAGTGGCGTTTGGGCGGCAGTTGGATTGCACCCTTTAAACATAGATCATGGATCATGGAACATGGAACAGGAAATGCAAAATTTTAATTCTGAAGGGGAGAGAATAGAAGCGTTTGATTATGATGCATATCTGAAGCTTGCTGAACATGAAAAAGTTGTGGCTATTGGAGAAGTAGGATTGGATTATCATCATTTTGAAGAAGGTGATGACACAGAAAAAATGAAGAAAATTCAAAAGCAGGTTTTTGAGAAGTTTGTTGACCTTGCCAATGAGATTGAAAAACCGCTCATTATTCACGGCTGGGACTCATATCCTGACATTTTGGAAATTCTTGAGAAAAAGCCTGTGAAGAAAAAAGGAGTGGTGCACAGCTTTATTGGGAGCTACAAAACCGCAAGATTGTTTAGGGAACTTGGTTTCAAGCTGGGCTTCAATGGAATCACTACATATTCCGAATCATATGACAAAGTTTTGAGAGACACGCCAATCGAAGACATTTTGATTGAGACGGATTGTCCATATTTGACTCCACGGCCGCTCATGAGAGATGATCGCAATGAGCCCATGAATGTATCCTATGTTGCAGAGAAAATTGCAGACGTCAAAGAAATGAATATAAAAGACGTGGAAAAAATCACTGCGAAAAATGCAGAGGAGTTGTTTGAAATCAAGCTCAC
Organism: Candidatus Moraniibacteriota bacterium; assembly: GCA_029865125.1. Classification (GTDB taxonomy): domain Bacteria; phylum Patescibacteriota; class Minisyncoccia; order Moranbacterales; family UBA9337; genus JAOUHN01. The sequence goes on along the minus strand of JAOUHN010000018.1, from coordinate 7,475 downwards.
ATAACATAAAACACATAACATGAAACACATAACATAAAACATGAATACAAAAACATACTAATCCTATTATATGTGCTTTATGTTGTGTATTTTTTTGTTCAAAAAAATGAGAATTGACAATTATAATTTCATGCTCTATAATAGAACACGTTTCGATACATTTAAAATTTATCATGAAAAACGATAAGAAAAACTTTAAGGAATTGGTCAAGGGAATGGCGGTATATACGAGTGCTTCTATTCTGGGACCAATTTTACTTTTCGGAGGCACTGGATGGTTTATTGATAAGCAATGTGGAACGAAACCGCTATGGATGTTAATCTTTATTGGAATTGCATTTGTGGTGACAAATATTTTGCTTTTTTCTAAAGTGAAAAAAATGATAGGAATGATGGAAAAGATAGGGAAAGAAGCAGAAGAAAAAAAAGAAGAAAAATCCACCCAAGGCAAATCATCCTAAGACTGAAGAAAAACAAGAAAGACTAAAAATAATTTATATTAAAAAACAAACTGATTTATCCAAAAATCAGGGTGGTTTATTTAGATTTATAATTCAAATATAATGGGTCTCAATATCTCGCTAGCACCAGAAGTAATCTTTCACATTGGATCATTTCCAATCACAAATGCGTTTTTTGTGTCCATTTTTGTAACCGTTATTGTATTGGCGGTTTTTTTGTTGATTGCAAATAGATTTCAAACTGTTCCAACGAGATTTCAGGCGCTTGTTGAAATTTTATTTGAAGAAGCATTCGATTTTGTTGAATCTATTATCGGAAACAGAGAAAAAGCAAAGAGAATTTTTCCTTTGGTGTTTACTATGTTTATCTTCATTTTATTTGCAAATCTTTTGACGTATATTCCAGGACAAGCGGCAGTGACTTTAAAAACAGAGGAAGGAGTAATGCCACTTTTTAGAGCTGCTATGGCTGATTATGGAGTGGTTTTTATGATGACCATGGTATCTGTGATTTTGATGCAAATTGTTGCAATTGCTGTGCATGGACCATTTGGATATCTCGGAAAATTTTTCAATTTCAAAGGGCCTTTGGATTTTTTCTTAGGATTGATGGATATTGTTGGAGAAATTGCTAAAATTGTTTCACTGTCATTTCGTCTGTTTGGAAATATTTTTGCCGGAGAGGTTTTGGGAGCAGTAATGCTATTTTTGGCGCCATACTTCATTCCATTACCGTTTATGTTTCTGGGGTTGCTGACAGCTTTTGTTCAAGCATTTGTGTTTTCAGTTCTAACCCTAGTGTTCATATCAATGGCATCAACGATAGAAGAAGATGAGTTGGTTGAGGAGGCATCAATTTAGAGCTGAGATATGAGAGCTGAGATTTGAGATAATAGAAAAATCATAAAAATGCCATCCTGAGCATAGCGAAGAATTCGGAGAATCCTTCATTGCGCTTAGGGTGACAATAAATTGTCAATTTAATTAATTAATAAATTTAAAAAAAATGGAAGCAGAAGTATACAAGTATCTGGCAGCGGGTCTTGCAATTGGTCTTGGAGCTATTGGATCAGCTATTGGTGAAGGTATGATTGGATCAAAAGCTCTTGAGGCTATCGGTAGAAATCCTGAAACAAGTGGAAAAATTACCCCACTTATGTTTGTTGCAATGGCGGTTACTGAATCAACAGCGATCTATGCTTTGGTAGTTGCTCTTATTATTCTTTTCGGTTAATCCGCAAAGTATGTCTCGGGTCGCCAGACGCGAGACACCTTGGCAGAAGAACCAGATTTGAGAGTTGAGATGATAGAGTTGAGAAGAACCCCTCCTCAGTCCTCCCCTTGAGGGAAAGGGGAGGAGGTATGAAAAATGAATTAAAAATTCTTAATTATAAATTATTAATTAAAAAAAATGGAACTTATAAACGCCTTAGGTTTGAATGTGAAAATATTGCTTGCACAGCTTGTTAATTTTTCAGTGCTTCTTTTTGTTTTGTATAAATTTGCGTATGGGCCGATTTTGAAAATGTTGGATGAAAGAAGAGACAAGATTGAAGAAGGAATCAAAAATGCAGAAGATGCAAAAACAAAATTGGCAAAAATTGAGATGAGTGAAAAAGAGATTTTGTCTGATGCAAGAAAAGAGGCTCAAAAGATTATTGTTGCTGCAGAAGATGTTGCTAAGAAAAACAAGGAAGATATTTTGAATGAAGCAAAAAAACAATCTCAACAAATTTTAGAAAAAGCTGAAAAGAATATCGAACAAGAAAAAAATAAGATGATGGAAGATGCTAAGAAAGAGTTAAGTGAACTCGTTTCTTTGGCGACAGAAAAAATTGTTGGAGAAAAAATGGATGCGAAAAAAGACAAAGAGATAATCGATTCGGTTATTAAGTGAGATAGAGATGTGAGATTTGTCTCCCTGCGGGAGATCACCCGAAGGGTGAAGATAGAGAAAAGGGAATAATAAAAAAAATATTATGAAGATAACACAGAAACAATATGCTCAGGCATTGTATGACCTGACAAAAGGCAAGAATCAAGAAGAGATTGATGCTGTTGTTTTGGAATTTTCAAAAGAGTTGAAGAAGAATCGAAAAATGAGAATGCTCGGAGGAATAATTGAAAAATTTGAACAAATTTATAATGCAGAAAATGAAATTGTGATTGCTGATGTAGTTAGCGCTACAAAACTAAGTGAAGAACAAGTTGCGAATATTATTGAGTTTGTGAAGAAGAAATATAAAACCAAAGAAGCTGTTTTGAATCAAAAAATCAAAAAAGATATTGTTGGTGGGATTATTTTGAAAGTTGGGGATGATGTGATTGATGGGAGTGTGAGGGGGAAAATAATAGAGCTGAGAAAGAAATTAATTCAATAATTAATAAAAATTATAATTTAAATATTCCTAGTTACTGATTACTAGTTACTAGTTACTAAATTTACTAATATGAAAAATCACATAATTGAACAATTGAAGAAAAATATTGAAAATTTTGAGGCTCAAGCTCAAACTGAGAAAGTTGGGAAGGTGATCGAAATTGGAGATGGAGTTGCAAAGATTTCAGGTCTTAGTGATGCTATGGCTAGTGAAATGCTTGAATTTGAAGGAGGAGTTTTTGGCGTGGCGCTTAATCTCGAAGAAGATCAAGTGGGAGCTATGATTTTGGGAGATTATAAAGGGATTAAAGAGGGTGACACAGTGAAATCAACCGGAAAAATTCTTTCAATTCCTGTTGCTGAAAAAATGATTGGAAGAGTGATCAATCCTTTGGGTGTTGCAATTGACGGGAATGGAGACATCAAGGCGGAGAAATTCAATCCGATTGAGAAAAAAGCTCCTGGAGTGATTGAACGAAAATCAGTGCATCAACCAGTTCAAACTGGAATCAAAGCGATTGACGCAATGATCCCAGTTGGAAGAGGACAAAGAGAGTTGATCATTGGAGACAGACAAACTGGAAAAACCGCTATCGCAATTGACACAATCATCAATCAGAAGGGGCAAGATATGATTTGTATTTATGTGGCGATTGGTCAAAAAGAATCAAAGGTGGCAAGACTTGTTGCAGAGCTTGAAAAAGCTGGTGCAATGGATCACACTATTGTTGTTGTGGCTGGAGCTTCTGATCCAGCAGCATTTTCTTTCATAGCGCCATATTCCGGATGTGCGATTGCCGAATATTTCATGGATCAAGGAAAAGATGTGCTGGTTGTGTATGATGATTTGAGCAAGCATGCTTGGGCATATCGTCAGACCTCACTTATTTTGAAGAGACCACCTGGACGTGAAGCATATCCTGGAGATATTTTTTATCTTCACTCAAGACTTCTTGAAAGAAGTGCTAAGCTTAGTGATGAATTTGGAGGAGGATCAATCACAGCGCTTCCAATTATCGAAACTCAAGCCGGAGATGTTAGTGCATATATCCCAACTAATGTGATTTCAATTACTGATGGTCAGATTTATCTTGAAGCAGATCTTTTCAATAAAGGTATTCGCCCAGCTGTGAATGTTGGACTTTCAGTTTCTCGTGTGGGATCATCCGCTCAAACAAAAGCGATGAAAAAAGTTTCTGGAAAATTGAGACTTGATTTGGCACAATTCAGGGAATTGGAAGCTTTTGCGCAGTTCGGTTCTGATTTAGATGAAAAAACAAGAAAACAAATTGAAAGAGGTCAAAGAACAGTTGAAATTTTGAAGCAAGGACAATATGATCCAATGCTAATGGAAAATCAATCCGCTATTTTATTTGCACTTACTCAAGGATTTTTGGATGATGTGGATCAGGAAAGTATTTTAGATTGGGAAAGAAATTTTCATAAATATTTGAAATCATCTCACAAAGAAATTCTTGAAGGAATTGCTGAAAAGAAAGAATTGACTGAGGAAATCATTAAGAGCCTTGAAGAAGCTATTAATGAATTCAAAGAAATTTATCAAGACGGAGGGGAGCAGTAGCTAAAATCTGAAAACCCATAAAGTCAAAAGTGTAGAAGAAATAAATTTAAAAATCGAGGAGGTTAAAAATTTGGGAAGATAGTAGAATTGAGAATTATAAAAGCATAAAAACTTAAATAATGAGCGCTAATTCAAAAGAAATTAGAAGAAGAATAAAGTCAATCAACAACACCGGAAAAATTACCAGAGCCATGGAAATGGTGAGTGCCGCAAAGATGAGAAAATCAGTGGAAAGTGTTGTGAAAGTACGAGAATATGCCCACAGTGCGTGGAGTATTTTGACTAATCTTTCCAGAACATTTGGAAAACATGATCACGAACTTCTTGAAGCAAGGGAAGTGAAAAGTGTTTTAATGATTGTGATTGCATCAAATCGTGGGCTATGCGGTTCATTCAATGCGCAAACTTTCAAAAAGGTGAAGTCAGAACTTGAAAATCCAGAAAAGTTAAAGGTGAATAAGGTTGGAGACAAGAGAATTGAATCTAGGGTTTCCGACGATGATTTGAAGGTTGATTTTGTGACTGTAGGAAGAAAGGGAGAAGAAATCGTGAGAAAATTGAAAAGAGAAGTGATTGCGTCTTTCACGGATCTCACATATCTTCCAAAAATTGAAAGTGTAAGACCGCTTGCCAAGCTTGTCACAGATGAATATTTGAAAAAGAATTATGACAAAGTGGTTTTGGTGTACACTGATTATGTTTCAACGATTTCACAAAAAACAAAAATTCGTCAGATTTTGCCAATTTCAAAAATTGATTTGGAAAAGCAAATTTCAGAAATGGATAATCTTGCAAAGGGAGAAGCTGTGAAAGAGCCAAAATTTGAATATAAAGTTGAACCAAATCCAAGTGAAGTTTTGGACAATATTCTCCCAAGGCTTTTGGAGATGCAAATTTTTCATGCCATTATTGAATCTAATGCTTCGAAAGAAGCGGCGCGTATGATGGCTATGAGAAATGCAACGGAAGCAGCAGGAGAAATGTCAGAAGATCTCACATTTGTGTTCAATCAAATCAGACAATCAAAGATTACTCAGGAAATCGCAGAAATTTCAGCAGGACGAGCAGCGCTTGAGTAGTTGTTACGCAACACATAGCACAAAGCATATAACAAAAACATGTCATGCTGAACTTGATTTGGAATTCCTAAATATTATTGATGCGCATGGCGGATATAAAGGAATACTAAGACAAGTTCAGGATGACAATATCTAATATAATTTAACAATTAAACCATTTAATAAATTTATAATATGAATAAAGGAAAAGTATCACAAGTTATTGGTCCGGTTGTGGACGTGGAATTTGAGGACAAATTGCCAAAAATTTATGACGCACTGGAAATCAATCTTGGAAAAGATGAGAAATTGGTTTTGGAAGTGAATCAACACCTTGGAGGAAATAAGGTTCGAGCAATTGCTATGGGTGCAACTGATGGACTGAAGAGAAAGTTGGAAGTTATTGACACTGAAGCTCCAATTAAGGTTCCTGTTGGAGAAAAAACTCTTGGAAGAATGTTCAATCTTCTGGGAGAAACAATTGACGGAAAAGAAGAGCTTAAAGTGAAGCAAAAAGATCCGATTCATAGAGACGCTCCAGCATTCAAGGATCAATCAACCGAGGCTGAGATTTTTGAAACAGGAATCAAAGTTATAGATTTGATTTGTCCTTTCATCAAGGGAGGAAAAGTTGGTCTTTTTGGTGGAGCAGGGGTTGGAAAAACTGTTATCATTCAAGAGCTTATTCGTAATATTGCTCAAGAGCATGGAGGATATTCAATATTTGCAGGAGTAGGAGAGAGAACTCGTGAAGGAAATGATTTGTATCATGAAATGAAAGACTCTGGAGTTTTGGATAAAACTGCATTGGTGTTTGGTCAAATGAATGAACCACCAGGAGCACGTCAAAGAGTTGCGCTTAGTGCGCTTACAATGGCGGAATATTTCCGCGACAAAGAAAATAAAGACGTTTTGCTTTTCGTAGATAATATTTTCCGTTTCACTCAAGCTGGATCTGAAGTGTCAGCACTTCTTGGACGAATTCCATCAGCTGTGGGATATCAACCAACACTCGCAGAAGAAATGGGACAACTTCAAGAAAGAATTACTTCAACAAAAAATGGATCAATTACATCTGTTCAAGCAGTATATGTTCCAGCTGACGATTTGACAGATCCAGCACCTGCAACAACTTTCGGTCACCTAGACTCAACTGTTGTACTTTCTCGTGCTTTGTCAGAAATCGGAATTTATCCTGCCGTAGATCCATTGGATTCAAACTCAACTATCCTTGATCCAAACATTGTTGGAGAAGAGCACTATAATGTTGCTCGCAGAGTTCAACAAGTTCTTCAGAGATACAAGGATCTTCAAGATATTATTGCAATTCTTGGAATGGAAGAACTTTCAGACGATGACAAGGTTACTGTGGCTCGAGCAAGAAAGATTCAGAAATTTCTTTCACAACCGTTCTTTGTTGCAGAGCAATTCACTGGAGCTCCTGGAAAATATGTGAAACTTTCTGACACTATTAAGGGGTTCAAAATGATTTTAGATGGTGAATTGGATCACATTGAAGAGCAAGAGTTTTATATGAAGGGAGAAATTTCCGAAGTTACTGCTTCAAAAGAGGAAGAAGAAAAATAAGTCACTAAAAGACACATAAAATGAAAGGTGAAAAAAGTATAAATTTTAAAATAGTTACTCCTGAAAAAACTGTATTTGAGGATAGGATTTATCAGGTGACTTTGCCTGTTTCTGATGGGGATGTGACGATTCTTCCTGATCATAGATCATATATTGCATCACTCAAATCAGGAGAGATTGTGGTGAAGACAAAAAAGAATGATGCTGAGGTTATCAGTCTTGTGGTTGCTGGGGGTTTCGTTGAATTTCACAAAAACAATCTTGTTGTTTTGGCGGACAATGCAGAAAGAACTCTCGATTTGGATATGGAGAAAATTGAAGAGGCACGAAAGAGAGCGGAAGATTTGAAGAAAAACAGAATTTTATTGGATGAAAATGAATATGCTAAAGTTCTTAGTGAAATTGAA
>JAOUHN010000017.1 GCA_029865125.1 Candidatus Moraniibacteriota bacterium | reverse complement strand
ACGCTCTTCAATAATATTCCGGGATTCCGGATAAACTATTTTTCTCTGACTCGCTTACTCGCCAGGAAAAATATGTTTTCCGGAATGACATAAGAGCGCCTATCTATTATCCCCATCTCCCTGAATGACCCCTCTTTCTAATCGACTATACAACTTTTCGATATTATTTTTTGCAACATCATCCATTTCTAGTCCCAACTCTGTTGATAGTTGAGCCACGTACCACAAAACATCTCCGAGCTCTTTTGAGATTTCTTTTTTGGTATCATCATCGATTTTTCCATCCTTGTCACGAATAATCTTTTTGAATTTCTCTGCAACCTCACCAGCCTCTCCTGCAAGTCCCAAAGGAAGATATGCAAACCTACTTTCCTGAGAATACTTTGCGGTTTTTCTTGATTTTTTTTGATATTCTTTAAAGTCCATATTTTTTCTATTTCTTAATAACTTTTAACTCTTTTTTCTATCACTTCAATAATATCCTCATGAACACTTTCTAACTCTTGATTAGCATCCACAATTTTCCACCCATATTTTTGCGCCAATAAAAGATGAAAATTTTTGCAAATCTGAATTCTCTCATCTTCCATTTCATTGCGATGATCCTTTTCAATTGCAGTATTAAACCTTTTTCCGTGCATCAAAATAGACAAATCAGGCAACTTCAATTCCTTATTAATTTCTTCTAAGTATTCAAGATCAGACCCCCAAGTCAAACCCCATGATATTCCAGTCCCAATGTAGTCTTCAGCTACAATCCACTCACCACTCTGAAGTCTTTTTTCAAGCTCGCTTTCATAGCGCACTCTATTGTCCACAAACTTCTGCTGAAGTTCATCAGTGGTGAGCTCATTCTTTTTTCGAAATTCTGGATCGCGAAGATATTTATGCAGAAATGGACCTTCAGGCTCAAGGTCATAAACAGGATATTTCAATCGACTAGCCTTTATTCCCTGGTCTTTTAAATATTTAACCAGAATTTCAACTTGGGTCGTCTTTCCAATTCCATTAATTCCATAAATTGCAATAAACTTTCCTTTTTTCATATTTTTTATTTTTTCTCTACGATATCATGAGTCCCTCTTCCGATGTCAAACCTGTTTGGTTCTTCATCCAAGTGAAAAATAAGTCCGTCTTTTTCAAAAAGTCTTTTGAGACTTTTGATCATATCAAGCATTTGAGCCACAAGTGTTGGGTGCACAAAACGAGTTGAGCGAAGTTCCACCAAATATGTGAGCGCTTTCAAATCCCCAATGACTCTGCAAGGAACTCTGTAGCCCATGGCAATGTAATATTGCCTGGTCTCATCATCAGTTTTCAAGTTCATAATTTTTTTCTCCTGAGAAGCAATGAGTTTGTCAGCTTTTTTTCTCAAATCTTTTGGAAGTGAGTCCAGATACCATCCTTCAAATCCATGATCCTGAGTGAGAAGTGGCATTCTTTGCACAACAGCTCTGTGTCTTTGAAGATCTCGAAATGATCCGAAATCAAGCAAAAATTCATATCCCAAAACTCCACACTCCCCAATCATTGTCGGAAGCTCTGTTTTGAAAGGACGCTTCTCCATCACTCTCTTGTGTTGCTTTAGTAACTTTCTGTCAATCCCATTAAAAAGAAGGGTGAATTTATTTAAATCTTTGTTCCTATGATAATATTCTTTGTTTATCCATGATTCATTATATTTTTCTGTGTGATCAAATCTTTCATGACCAAAAGAATTTGGAAACATTTTGAAAAGTGCTTTTTCAGCAGTGTCTGCAATGTCTCTCACTTCTTTGAGTGGATGATGACGAAGAAGCATCAATTCATCAGCAAATTGCCTGAAGTTCATCCTCCAAGCAACATTGGTTGTGGCTCCTGCTGGAAGAAAAGATCGTGTGATGTCAAATGCTCTGGCTGCAATTGCTTTGTTATAGATGTTTTCATTTTCTCCTTCTTGAATCGGAAATTTTTCCTTAAGATGATTCTGAAGAGGTTTTTGAGCATCCAAATAGAATTCTCTCCAGTCCTCAAGAATTTTGTTTGTTCTTTTTGAATTCAAGGGATCAAGAAAAATTTGCTTTGAAAAATCAACATAACGAGTTGAGGCTTCTTGTCCGGAATATAATCTCCAATCTTGAATCGCTTTGGCTGCAAGCATTGAAACTCCCTCCACAAAAACAGTGGCGCTTCCACAATCCCCAATTGATTTGTGACCATATCCAACATAGAATCTCTCCATGAAACCCTCTGCCCCTTTTTCCTTCAATACCTTTAGATGATGTTTGATTCCGCCAGTTGATCTTGAGTGAAGTGCTTGAAGCATCGCTTCTGCCTGAGCATCAATTTCTGCTCCGGTATTTAAAACTAAAATAAATCCTTTTTGATTTGGTAGCTTACTAATCACATGACCTTTTCTCTGTTTTCCCATAATTTTATTTTCAAGATTTAAAGTTTATTTCCTCCTTGGTTGTTAAATTTTATCATAGTTTACTCAAAACTAAAAGACTGCCGATTCAATCAGCAGTCCTCCAATCAAAAGCTCAAACACGCCATAACTAGCCATTTGTCAAGATTTTGTCAACTTTATCATATAATTCCTCAAGACTTCCATCATTGTCAATCACTTTGTCAGCTCTCTCTTTTAGCTCACGAATTCTGATTTCCGCGTCTCTTTCGTGATCTTTTTTGAAGTCTTCAAAAGTCTTGTTTTTGTCATCCATATTCTCTCCCCTCTCGATTATTCTCTTATATCGATCTTTGATGTCGCATTCAACATACACCAATTGAAAGCCTTCGATTTCATCAAAAAACTTTAATTCTTCCTTTCTTCTCACTCCGTCCAAAATAATCAGATCATGCTCATCATTCAAAACCTTTCGCACTAAAGCGTTGGAAAGAATGTCCTCTCCAAAAGTCTCTCTGAGACACAAAGATAGCTCTGACAAATTCTTTCTGTCACAATCCAAATACAAAACGCTTAATATCTCTCTCAAGACATCCGAAAAACGATACACTTTTGCATTGTGCTTCTCTTGCAAATATTTGGAAACCGTTCCTTTTCCACTCGCAATTTCACCAACTAATCCAATAATTTTTTTCATAAAAAATTTATTTCTTTTCTTTTAAACCTTTTATAATCTTATCAATTTGATCATACAATTCTTTCAAGGTCCCGTTATTATCCACCACAAAATCTGCTTCATTCTTCAATCCTTTGATTTGAAGTTCAGCCTCTCTTTCATGATCCTTTTTGAAATCTTCAAATGTCTTGGTGTTATCATCAGCATTTTCACCTCTCTGTGTTATTCTTTCAAACCTATTCTCCATGGAAGCATCCGTATATATCAACCTAAATCCAGGAAGTCTTTTCAAAAATTCAATGTCTGCCATTCTCCTCACTCCATCAATCACAATAATTTCGCTTTTCATCTCTTTTACATCTTCATAAATAACTTCGGATAATATGTTGCCATTAAAATTCTCTCGAAACATTGTTGAGATCTTTTGAAGATTTTCCCTGTTTTCCTCTAAGTGCATTCTTTTGGCGACATCACGAAGAGCGCTTGAAAACTTAGCGGAAGAAGCACCATGTTTATCCTCCAAATATGCAGTTATTGTTCCTTTTCCACCAGCAATTTCACCAGTGATCCCCAAAACTATTTTTTCCATATTTTTAACAAAAAACCAATTACATATTATCGTAGCTTTCCGTTTTATTATTTATCAACTCATATTTCACCCTTGCTTCTTTGAATATCTCTTTTGTTCTTGTTCCTGCGTGATAATCCATATTGCACACAACCCGCACTATTCCAGCATTAATTATCATTTTAGCACAAGCATAGCAAGGAGTCATATGGCAATACAATGTAGACCCTTCGAGTGCCACCCCAAATCTTGCAGCATTCACAATCGCATTTTGCTCTGCGTGAGTAGTTCTGATGCAATGCTTTGTTTCTTCTTTGCTCTCATGAATTACCGTATGCATCTCATGACCTACTTCATCACAATGCACCGTATTAATAGGTGAACCAACATATCCCGTTGAAAGCAACCTCTTGTCTTTTACAATTACACATCCTGATCGACCTCTATCGCACGTTCCTCTACTCCCGACAGTTTTCACTAATTCCAAAAAATATTCATCCCAACTTGGCCTTACATAATCTTTTTTTTTATTTTTCTTCATATTTTTATTAATATTATACCAAAAAGGGGCTCGAAAGCCCCAAATACTATTTCTTCTTAATTTCTTCTATTACTCTGTCAGCTTCTTTCAAAAGCGACTCAAGATCCTTGTCATTTTCAATCACAAAATCAGCTTTTTCTCCAATTGCCGGAACATCTTTTTCAATAGAATTTTGTTCGCTCTTTTGAAATTCTTCAAATGTCAGAGTATTATCATCAGTTTTCTCCCCTCTGTTTTTAATTCTTTCAAAACGAGTTTTTTGATCTAATTTCACATAGATGATATAGCTGTCCACATATGATTTAATGAAATGAAAGTCTTCCCAAAGACGAATTCCATTCACTACGATTACTCCCTCTCCATTGTCAATTCTTTTTCTGAGAGCTCTTGGAAGAATATCTGAACCAAATCGCTTGATGAATTCTTCAGCAAGCCATGCCTGGTCTTCTTTTGAAAACTTTTCAAAATAGATCGAAAGAGTCTCCTTTAGAGGATCAGCAAAACGCATTAATTGAACTCCGTGTTTTTCATGCAAATAATCAGCTACAGTATCCTTTCCTGAACCAGAAGCACCCACAAGACCGATTACTATTCTTTTTTTCTCAGACATTTTTATAAAAATATTAAAAATTTATCCTATCTCCAATACAAACACTTGTGAGCCTAGCTCACATTGAAACGACACAAATAATTCTACAAAATAAAGGAAATAAAGTCAATAACTAAAATGCTCGAAATAAGCCCAGCTTTATTATTTTATTTTATTGCAAACACTATTGATATAACGCTTTGATTCCATTGATGTCTCCCCTCTCCAAGGTACTTTTCTTTGTTTCACCCTCTGTTCCATATCCATACATTGTCACATCCCTGCAAACAGTGTCATAGAGATCCCCCATTCCAAAGCTGTGACCAAGCTCATGAGTGGCAATATTTTCAAAATCCATCGCCATTGCATCACCGTTGTCAGACCAGTCATAGAAAGTATTGTACACCTGATCCCATTCCACAATTTCTCTGCTCTTTGGAGAAACACTGAAATATCCCCAAACAATCGTCACTCCGATTGTTCCTTCGTCAAGATTTCCAAAATACACTTCATTGAGACCATCGGTGCTCGCAGTGTCCGCAATGAGAACATCGTGAGTCATTGATCCAGTTCCAATAGCGTCACCGCCTTGAATTCCATCAACTCTTCCATCCATTGCATCCTCCCAATTTGAAATTCCACTATCCAAAATTGAGAATACTGACTCGTCAGAAATTCCAAACGGATTAGTTGGGTTCACCACCCAAGGCTCAACGCTTCTCCATTTTGCTCCCTTCACAATGAAAGAATAGCATGAATCCAAGGGATCTTGAGTTTTGTCTTTTGCAGTTCCTGGATTTGCTGGTTTTTCTTTTTCATCCTTTTTGTGAACAATGAGATATCCTTCCACCATCTTCCCACTTTGTGCGTCCATTGTTTCTCCTAAAGAAAAAACATGTGGAGCAACTTCAATGGCTCGCTCCGGGATCACAACGCTTTTTCCTGAAGGATTCACATGTGCAACAACTCTCACTTTTTCAGCTGAAGCAAAGCTTGAGACGGCCAACGCCCCACAAAGCACAACTGCGGCAAACACATACTTTGTTTTCATATTTTTAAAATTAAATAATTAATAATCTTATTTCTCATTTAAGCACTTTGCTGTCTGCGCTTAATCATTATTATTATTTTATACCGCTGATGAGATTTTTTTTAAAAAATATTATTTCTTATTACCTATATTATATACCGAATCAGAAAAACAAAAAACACCCTAGTGTATCAGGATGTCTTTTGCTATATGAAGTTTTCTGATTTCTATTTTACAACCTTCACTCCAGGTCCCATTGTTGAGCAAACAACAATTTTTTTGATCAGTTGACCCTTCACTGCTTCTGGTTTTGCTTTTGAAACAGCCTCAATGAAAGCTTCAAAATTTTCTTTCAATTTATCTTCTCCAAAAGAAACCTTTCCAATACTTTGGTGAATTCCTCCTGTTTTGTCATTTTTGAAATCAAGTTTTCCTTTCTTTAGCATTTCCACAATCTCAGCAATTTTTTCTGTAACCGTGTCAGTCTTTGGATTTGGCATCAAGCCTTTTGGTCCCAAAACTCTTGCCACTCCCGCAAGTTTTGGCATCATTTCAGGAGTTGCAACCAAAACATCAAATTCAATTTCTCCTTTTTTGATTTTTTCAATCAAGCTCTCATCACCAACAAGGTCAGCTCCAGCTTTTTTTGCTTCATCAGCTTTAGTTGAAGTGATCACACCAACTCTTTTGGTTTTTCCTGTTCCATGTGGAAGAGTGATTGATCCTCTGATTTGTTGATCACCTTTCTTAGCGTCAACATTCAAATCCATATGAACCTCAACAGATTCATCAAATTTAGCAATTTTTCCTTCTACAATTATTTTTAGTGCTTCTTCAACAGAATAATCCTTGCTTTTGTCGATTTTTTCAACAATAGCCTTGTATTTTTTTCCTCTTTTCATAATATTTTGTGGTCACGCAAGCGATGTAAAAACTCACATTCACTCTCCCACATTATTAAAATTATTTATACTTATCATGTCTCTATTTCAAATTTCACTTCTCTTTTCTCAAATCTATTTCACTTTGATTCCCATTGATCTTGCTGTTCCTTCAACAATTTTCATTGCGCCTTCAACATCATCTGCGTTCAAATCTTCCATTTTTATCTCAGCAATTTCTTGAATTTGAGCCTTAGTCACCTCTCCTGCTTTGTCAGTCAATGGATTTGATGCTCCTTTTTTCACCTTAGCAGCTTTTTTCAAAAGTTCTGCTGCAGGAGGAGTTTTCATCACAAAATCAAAAGATCTGTCGTCATACACATTGATTTCCACTGGGATAACATCTCCCATTTTTTCCTTAGTAGCCTCATTGAATCTTGTGCAAAAGTCTTGAATGTTAAGACCATGTTGACCCAAAGCAGGTCCTACTGGAGGAGCTGGATTAGCTTGCCCCGCCTTAATTTGAAGTTTGATAACTGTTTTTAATTCTGCCATATTGTTGCTTTACGCTTTATGTAATTTGTAAATAATGAATTATATTTTCCTAACTTGAAGAAAGTCTAGTTCAACAGGAGTTTCACGTCCAAAGATTGAAACCAAAACTTTAACCTTTCCTTTGTCTTCATCAATTTCCTGAATCTTTCCATCAAAATCTTTGAAAGGTCCATCATTGATTTTGACACCTTCACCAATCTTAACGTCAATCTTGTATTTCGGTTCTTCATCTCCCATTCTCTTTTTCAAACTCTGAATTTCTTCAGGACTGATTGGAGTTGGAGTTGTTCCCATTCCGATGAATCCAGTCACATTAGGAGTGTTTCGAACCACATACCATGATGCGTCCGTCACAATCATGTTCACCAAAACATATCCTGGATATATTCTTTCTTCAACTGTGACTCTTTTTCCGTTTTTAATCTTAATCTTTTTTTCTTTTGGAACGATCACGTCAAAAATCAAATCTTGCATGTCTAATGATTCAATTCTTTGTTGAAGATTTCTTGCAACATTATCCTCATATCCAGAATAGGTATGAAGAACGTACCAGGATCTTCCGTGATGTTGTGATTGTTTTGCCATTTTCGTATGTAAATAAAGTAAGTGATATACATTAATATCTCACGTACTCATCAATTAAAAAATTTTATTTCCTTAATCATTTAAAATAATTAAGAAAGACTGCTATCCTACAATGAAAATTTTCAAAATTTCAGCAAACAAATAATCCAATCCTCCCAAGAAAATAGCCATAAACAAGCTAATTCCCAAGATTATAACCGTGTAGTTAATGGTTTGTTTTTTTGTTGGCCAATTCACTTTGAACAATTCTACCTTGGCTTCTCCTATAAATTTAACAATCTTTGAAAACATATTTTTGAGTTTTTTAAAAAGCCCTTTGGGCTTTCTTGCTATAAATATATATCATTATTAACTTCTTGTCAAACAATAAAACACCCAAAAGGGTGTCTCCTATTTGTGGGCATACCAAGATTCGAACTTGGGACCTCAACATTATCAGTGTTGCGCTCTAACCAGCTGAGCTATATGCCCAAAATATTCTTTTTCTTTCTTCCAAAACAAAAATGTGGACCGAACAGGACTCGAACCCGCCACCTCCTCAGTGCAAGTGAGGCGCTCTACCAGATGAGCTATCGGCCCGTATTTTCTCTAACTTATTCAATAATTCCAAACTAAAAATAATTATACACCAAACAAAAAATTTGTCCAGAGCTACAAGTTACTTTCAAAAAAGCTTAGTAAAAAAACATGGGCGAATCGTGTTAACAATTCGCCCAAGAGTACAGCCCAAAAAGAGGTTGGCTATTCCGTCAAACTAAACTTGATCGCGAGAAATCTGATCTCCTTGCAATCATCCAATAATGTTAGACTATGTGATTCACCAGGGTAAGTAATGGAAAAAATATGCTTCTTCATTTTTAGCATAGCCCCTTGCTTGCCCCACAATTGAACCATGCCTCCATCGCCACCGACGTAAATTTCCCCAAGCCGAAAACGAGGATCATAGTGAGAATGCATCGGAATATCTTTTTTTGCCTTGATTACGGAAACCTCTTCAATGCTACCATTCCTAAGGCTGCATTGCTCAACGATCTCTGGAGGAACAAAGCCATGAAAAAACTCCGCTTTTTCAACCCCCAAAAAAGATGTTGGTTTCCACAAAAACTCTATGCCACGTCCTAAAAGCTTTTCAACTTCTTGAGCAGACTTAGCCCCTATTACACCGATACTCTTGACGCTTTTTTTCATTAAATCCTCCGTAAAATCAAGTCTCATTTGAGACGTTTTCAAGCAAATAACTATCCTTCACCAGAAGTTAATTTATATCAATTTCACGCATTTTTGTCAATCAAAAAACTCCCTCCACGTTACTTGTCATTCTGAACTTGATTCAGAATCCCAAAATAATGCCACATGTGCTAAAATTCAGGAATCCCAAATCAAATTCAGGATGACATATTTTTACTATTTTTTTTAAATTATATTAACTCAAAATTATTTATTTTTTTAGAATTCCCTTCAAATACATCTTAAAGCAAAAAACTCCTTGATCAATCAAGAAGCTTTCGATTCTGCGGTGTTTTTTGAACGAAGTTCGAACATTTTTTGAGCAAAACCCCAAATAAAGAAGCCAGCCCCGCCGTCGCTCGGAAACCTCGCCACCCCGCAAAAAAGTTTTCTTCACAATTTTTGATTTGCGCGCGCCGATTTTTTTCTTCTAAAAGGAAAAGGGAAAGGAAACTTTTGTGCGGGGTTCTGCTCTTAACGAGCAGGACGGCGGGGCTGTCCACAATTTGATTTCGTAAAGAAAAAGCGGAATTCCCCCCAAACCCCCCTTCCTTTTTGCCCACCTGCTTGGGCTTCACCCCCAAAACTTTGCGGCGGGACCTTTATTTTCTATTTTCCACAACACTTCTTATATTTCAATCTACTTCCACAAGGACATTTTTCGTTTCTGCCGACCTTTTTACCAATTCTAACCTCTATTCCTCGTCCTTTTCCTTCGAGCATAACTGTCGCCAGCTCTTCTAATTCCTTATTATATTCCCATGGTTGATTATTAAATACAACGGCATCAATCATTTCATTGCTACTTTTCAAGCTCCCAAATCCAATCCAAACATCTCCTTTGCTTTTGTATTTTCTAGCTTGGCATAAAGTCAAAAGCCTTTTTCTTAATTCATTTGAATCATCGGAATTTAACGAAACATAAGTAACACCAACACGAGGAGAAGCACTATCGTCAGGGGGCATAGAAAAATTATGAAATTTTTCATCTTGTAAGGTTTTTTGTTTCGTTTGGACAATAAAATCTGCGAGATTTTTTCTTGCTTCACCAGACCAATCTAATAGGTGAAAAATAATGTCTGTAATCTTCGGTTCATCAAGAGTTTTTAATTGATCACATAATTTTTCAAAATCTTCATTTTTCCATCTATTTTTTATTACATCTCCCTCATCTGAAACTTCTAATCCTGCTTTTAATGGATAATAATTTCTATCAATAAGTTGTCCAAAATCTGTATCTATTGCCACGCCATCGCTTTTTGGAATTTTCCAAAGTTTTTGATCTAAGTGATAACCAAGAAACACCATTTCTTCATCGGCTTTGAAATAGTCCATCAATAAAATTCTTTGTTTGATGTAATATAAAAAATCGTATGGATCATTGAGATAATACGCCAATAATTCCAAATCAAATATCGTTGAAAATATTGGAAATGGCTCGTCATCTTTTTTATCCAGCATTACATGGGATTGATGAGTTAGGGACGGGTAATTTTCTGTTGTAATTCCCATTATATACACCTCATCAATACCCTCGGAAAGAGTTATCTCTTTTCCGTCTTTGTCAAAAAATTTTGCACTCCTGTCCAGTATTTTTTTACGAGAAACAAGTCCTTGGTTGTAAGCGTCTTGTACAGCCCCCTGAAAATCCGTTTGTAGTTGTTCATCGTTGCCTATTCTTGAAAGTTCAGTTAATTTCTTTGATTTCACTTGAACACATAACGCTTTACTACCAAGAATACAAAGAACATCGACATCTGTGTCATCTTTCCCTTTCCGCGTAGTGATTTTTACAGATTTAAAAGTTCTATTCTCGCCAAACACCTGAGACAAAAATTCATAAGCTACTTCCTCTCCCGTTTCGCCTCTATTTTTACTGAGTGTGTCTCTATACTTTTTATCTTCAACCCACATCCAGTAAAAAGGGCTTTCATAAACTGCCTCGAATACAGAAAAACTAATTGGAACAAAATATCTTTCTTCATCCAGCTGGATAATTGGCTTTGCATTAAACCAGTTAAAATTTCCAATTCCCTTAAATTTAGAATTGAAATCTTTTTTTGGAATGAAAGAAAGGTTTTTTAGGAATAAATCAATATCAGAATCTTCGTCAAAATCAGTTTTTCTAATTATAAATAGCTCAATCAATCCCTTATAAAAAGATTTCCAGCCCTCCTCTCGGATTTCATCCATGTTTAATTCTTTTCCAACTGTTTGATTGTCAAAAAACAATTCGACATACTGGTGTAATTCCATCATCGGAGCTACTTCTTTCGCATGTTTCTCCCAGTCTTCTTTTGGATTTTTCTTTTTCATTTCCTCAATCATTTGAGGCATTTTTTCTTTCAGATTATACAAACGAACTTTTTTTGATTTTTCTTGAAGAATGTTTTTAATTTGGATAACAATATTTTTTGATTTTTCAATATCAAAATTTTTATTTTTTGATAACCATCCCTTATCGTATTTATATTTTCTTTCTAAGAAATCTAAATATTGAAAGTCATATACTCCAGTACCAGAATAGAAAATTGGCTCTGTCAGCATATCTCCTTTACCAAAAAATTCTTTTTGTGTTTTTCTATAATCTTCAATTTTATGTTCTTTCTTAATACTTTCTTGCAATTTATCAAAAAACGGAACCATAAAAGAATTATGCAATTCTTGCATCAATTCATATGTTTTTTGTTTCAACACAATCAAATCTTGCGGTGTGTCTGGCGTGGAAAAATCAATTTCGTTTTGTATTAAAAAACCAAGTAATAAAGAAGCTTCTTTTGTACTTAAACGAGATCTTGTATCAGTTTTATGAATTTCCTCGGGAATAATATGAAAATCCTCAAAAAGAATCATGCAAAGAGCATAAATATAGCCCTTCGTACTAACTAAATTTTTTATATCATTTAGTATTGATTCCGCTTTTCTAATTTCATTTTTCGTCATAGCTTAAATTTCGCTCAACACATCAGAAATTTTTTGTTCGTAAATTTCAATCAATTGTTTGTTTGCGTTGATTATTTGTTGTTCTTTTTGCCATTTCCCTAAGCTGCAAAGCAGTCCCGCAAGCCAAGTCCAAAACAGACTTTGCGCCCGTCTTGCTATATTTTTTTATAAACTTCTCAAACAAATCGGCTTGTTTTTCTGAATCAACAAAGCTAAAAGCGATTTCGTAATATTTGGCCTGATTGTAAATTTGTGATTTCATGTTACTTAATAGTATTATTTTTTAATTTTTATATGCTAGCGTCTTTTGAAATATTTGACAAATTATAGTGAGAGCTTGTAGATTCTTTTTGAATTTTCACTAAACACTCCGCTCTCCAAATCTTCGCTCAACCCCAATGATTTTATCAACTCAATATGCTCTTCAATTTTGCACATCGGCCAGTCGGTGCCAAAAATAACCTTGTCCGAGCGATCGGCAATGGTTTCTCGCAATATTTCTCTTACTTTTTCTATTCCTCCGCTTTTTTCAATTACTTCCGCGTCAGACATAGCCGCTATTTCAAAATAGATATTGGGAACATTTTTTGTTATTTCGTAGCAGTAGTCCATCTTCGGCCAATAGTAATGTGTGATAATGACTTTGAGTTGGGGATATTTTTTCGCAATCTCTACGATATATTTTGGATCATTCCATTTCGCGCAATCACTGTCGCCCGAATTTTCACCGGTATGGAACAAGACTGGCACATCCAATTCTTGGCATAATTCGTAATATGGCAAGCATCTTTCGTCAGTCGGATAATATGGATCATGCCCCGGGAAAAATTTGAGTCCTTTTATTTTTCCCTCTTCCAATAATTTTTTGTATTTTTCCAGTTCACTTGATCCTCTCTGAATGATTTGCAGACTACCCAATAAAAACAGGTTTTTTCGATCACCAATAAGTTCAATTGCTTTATCCAAATCCACAATACTATCACTGCCCTCAATGTTATCCGGAATAATTATCGCACCACTTATTCCATTTTTCTCCATTTCTTGCAAGAACAAATTGAAAGCTTCCTGCAAATTTTTTACGTTATCGTTGTATAGCGAAATGTGAACATGTGAATCTATTATCATTATTTTGAAGCGTGAGTATTTCGGGTAAACTATCAATTTTATTAGATTTCTTTTTCATAATCAAAACTTACCATAAGCTTACAACAAATTATAGCTTAAGTAAAACAAAAATTTTCCACCAAAAAATCCCGCAATTACGCGGGATCATTGGTCTCTACGATACTATGTATTTGATGCGGAGAGGGAGAGATTCGAACTCTCTCCGACTAGTTTTTATTTATTTTTTAAACGCAATTCATCTAATGTGAGTACTTTTCTTTCTGATGAAGATAACCTCTCTTTTATTTTTTCTATTTCATCAGGCGTAAAATCCTCCATTGTAACACCACCTTCAGAATCTACTACAAACTTTTTCTCAAAACTTCCCACAACTCCTTCTTTATTAAGTTCTTGAAGTATAACATTATCTTTATCGTTTAGTGTAAGCACTTTTTTTCCTGATGAAGAAGCTAGTAGTCGTATTAATTTTTCTCTTTCTTCAGGTTTAAACTCTTCCATTGTAACATCACCCTTGGGATCTACTACGAATTTTTTTTCACAACTTTCCATAATTTTCACAACAAATGAATCCATATGAAACAAAAAAAATTATTATTTCACATAATTCACTATATTAAAAAATAAATACTCCATATACCTTTACTGAATTATAACATATTACCTTGTTATTATAAATCAATTTATTCAATGCAACATGAACTCAAAATAAAAAAACTTCTTGATAAATCAAGAAGTTTTTGATTCTGCGGAGAGGGAGAGATTCGAACTCTCGGTACTCGTAAAAGTACAACACCTTAGCAGGGTGCCCCTTTCAGCCACTCAGGCACCTCTCCATATTTTCTATTTTTCTAATAAATTCTTCAATCTTATCCTAATATCTTTTTTGCCGTCACTACTTTTTAAAAACTTTTCTCTTCTCTGAGCATCTTTTTTTTCAGTATACGCTTCATAACAAATTAATTCGATTGGCTTTCTATGTTTTGTGGATTTAACTTTTCCAGCTTTATGCTCTCCAATTCTTCGCTTAAGATCCCCTGTCATGCCAATATAAAAATTTCCATCTTTTTCACTTAATAGGATATAAACGTAAAACATCTTTTATTATATTATCACAGAAGAGATTCGTCCAGCATACGCTGGACGCCCCGCGAATGCCGGGGCGAACTCTCGGTACTCGTAAAAGTACAACACCTTAGCAGGGTGCCCCTTTCAGCCACTCAGGCACCTCTCCATATTTTATTATTCTATTGTTAATATATCCTCAAGTAAATACCTCTCCAAACTACGTATCCTATCTTAACAAACTATTTTCAAAATATCAATAGTTGTCTCGCATTTGTCAAAAATGCCCCGTTTCGCTATAATACAAGCAAAGAAATAAATAACTAAAAAAACAAAACTTTTATGGTTCTCGTACTATTTAACAACCTGACGGAGAAGGATAAGTCGCGAGCAATAGACAATCTGATCAGTGAGAGCACACCGAGGCAGGATTTTTTTCTGCTTGTTATTCTCTCCATATTAATGGCAACCTTTGGACTTCTCACAAATAGTGCTGCCGTGATAATTGGAAGTATGCTAATCGCCCCAATTCTATATCCAATTCTAAGCTTGTCTCTTGGGATTGTCATTGCAGACTTTCGATTGATTTCAAGATCGTTCTACACATTGGTAAAATCAATTGTATTTGGAGTTTCAGCTTCTGCTTTGACAACAATTTTTTTCAAGCCTAAATTTTTCAATCTGGAAACTGAGGAAGCACGTCTTCTTTTCAGTGAAATATTGTCCAGAACAGAACCAACAATCATCTATGGTGCTATTGCTGTTGTTGCAGGTCTCGCTGCTTCATTCGCACTCATCAAACCACATCTCAGTGAAACACTTCCAGGAACAGCCATTTCAGTTGCACTGATTCCTCCACTGGCAGTAACCGGAATTGGAATCGCAACATTGGACTGGAACATCATCAGTAATTCGTTCATGTTGTTCATGGTTAACACAATTGGAATTATCTTTGCAAGTATGATTGTTTTCTCTTTGATGCATCTATACATCAAACGAGAAGAGGTTCGAAAAGTGATCACAAGAGAAAGTGGTGTGATGGAAAAAGAAATTGAAAAAGCAAAAAAAGAACATGAGAGAGAAGACTAGGCTCATTTTCAAATCAAACAAAAAAACACCCTTGCAAAATGGGGTGTTTTTTTGTTTGAAGGAAAATCCTATAATAATCCTCCATAGGAAGCAGTGATTGTTCTCAAGAAAAATGGAATGACTAGAATTAATGCTAAAAGTGGAACAATAATAGCAGCCACTGAAACAAACATAGTGATCAAAAAATATTTTCTGGTTTTTTCAACACTCTCATAAATTGCATTTAACTTTGTTTCTTGCTCATCAAATTTGTTCAAAATTTCTTTTTCCATTTTTTTTGTTTTTAGATTATTTTTCTTCTTGAATTTTACTTAGAATTTTTTTCACATTTTCAACACTCTTTTCATCCAAAAGTGAAAGAGTGGTGACATTTGAATTTCTCTTTTTCAACTCATCAGCAATTTCTTTCAATCTATCTTCATCTACTTCATCACTCCTACTTATGATAACATATTCTTTCTTATCCAAAAGTTTTTTGTTGAATTTTCCGAGTTCTTTTCTGATTTCATCATAATCAGAAATTGGATTTTCACTGTCAGCTGCAACAAAATGAAAAAGCACTTTTGTTCTTTCAATGTGTTTCAAAAATTTGTGACCCAAACCTCTACCCTCAGAAGCACCTTCAATGATTCCAGGAATGTCCGCCAAAATCAAGTCAAAAAACACTCCCAAATGAGGCTCTAGGGTGGTGAATTTATAATTCGCAACCCTTGATGATGCATTAGTGAGTTCATTCAAAAGACTGGATTTTCCAACGTTTGGAAATCCAACAAATCCAACATCTGCAATCATTTTGAGCTCCATTCGCAAATCAACTACCTCCCCTTCTTCTCCGGGATTAGCCTTGTCTGGAGAAGTGTTTCTGCTTGATCTGAAATGATGATTTCCAAAACCACCATTTCCTCCACGCGCAACCACAATCTCTTGATTGATAGATGTAATTTCATATTCTCTTTTATTAGTCAGGTCATGTGCCACTGTTCCCACTGGAACCAAAACAATAACATCTTTTCCATTCGCACCCGTTCTTGTGTTTTGACCACCATTTTCACCATCAGCGGCAAAAACATCTTTTCTTGTTCTGAAAACTTTGAGAGCTCCAAGATCAGCCACTCCCTTCAAAATTACATTTCCTCCTTGTCCACCTGTTCCACCTGTTGGACCCTGATCAAATTTTGCACGCGCAAAAAGAACAGCACCATCTCCACCGTTTCCTGCTCTCGCTTTTATTGTTACATCATCAACTAACATATATTGAATTTAACCTCTTAATAATTTAATTAAATCATCTACTTCTGCTTCTGGGCTAAGTCATTATTATTTCCAATTAACTTACACACAATAACTATGTCATTTCGACCGACCCCGATTTATCGGGGGAGTGGAGAAATCTTAACCTAAATATTACCACAGATAGTTGTTAGGATGAGATCTCTCGACTCGCTTACTCGCTCGAGATGACACATATTCAGAGGATAGTCAAAAATAATAATGATTTAGCAAAAACTCTAAGCGAGTTCAACAGAAAACTAATCATACAATAATATTACCATAAAAGCAAGAACCCTGCCCCACAAGGGGACAAGGTTCTCTATTTCAAATCTCATTCTCAACTCTCATCTCTCAAATCTAACCTATGGATTCACTTCAATCCAATTTGTTGTGTCAGGACAATCTCCGCAAGTTCCAGATGTAGAATCCTCACACGCTACCCCATTATCACGACATTCTTGTGTACTTGTTGGATTTGTCCCACAAATTCCTTCGTTCTTATAACAAGTTCCTTCAATTGTATATTCTTTCTCACAATTATCCGCAGTACACTCTACATCTCTAGTTTCTTGACAACTGTACGTTGCAAGAGGGCAAACCGGAGCTTCTCTCGTGGCGGTGCAAGGCACTGTCACTCCACTAGCTGGGTCATTACAATTCCAGGTAGCAGTTCCAGGAGCATCAGGAAATGGAGGTGTTGTCACAGGATTTGAATTTGTGCAAAAATCAGCAGCAGTTGTTCCTGGCCATGCAGTATCAGTTGCCAAATAATTCTTAGCATTAGGACCACATGCAGCCCCAGAAACAAACACTGTCACATTATCAGAATTACCCTCAATAGCCCCAGACCATACGCTTCCTCCAAATGTATTCACTTGCCTCACAGCAAGACACACGTGATGCTCTCCTGGCTCCATAGTTGATGTGTTTACATTGAATGATGTTGCTGAAGGACCAAATGCATCACTTGAGTTATACACACCGTCACCGTTTAAATCGCGGCTATGTGTCCATCCACAACGCAATCCATTCCAAGAATCTGTTCCGGGACGAGTATCAATCCATGCATAATAATCAATTGAACTTCCCGTTGTTCCAAGCACTCCATGTCCTCTGAATGTCACATTTTGAGCTGTGTTAAAAATGCTTCCTTCCGCTGGTTCATCAATCACACTTCTTGGAGGATCTCCTACATATACAGTAGCATGAGCAGTGTTAGCAGCTGCATTCCAAAGTTCGGTTCCGTCTGTATTCAGCTGACGCACAGAAAGACAGAAGCGATGTTCCCCTGGAGCAAATCCACTCTTATAGAAATCAAATGTATTTCCAATCCATGTTCCATCAGTGCCATTACAAGTTGTTCCATTCCATGAAGCTGTTCCTGGATTAGTGTCAACCCAACCCATTCCATTAATACTAGTTCCTCCAACTCCCAAATCAGCATGGCCAGTGAAATGGATACTATACTCAGGATAAGCGAGGGAACCATTTGCTGGAGTGTCAATATGAGCAACAGGAGTTCCTTTTACCCAAAATGGATTCCATCCATATGCTGTTACACTAGTGCTCACGGTTGATCCATCTGATCTTTCAAATGTACGAGAAAGATTTAAACGAAATCTTGCGTAATACAAATCTGGGGTACCTGGAGCAGTTCTAGTTCCTGACCCAGAAGCAGTATACGCATCAATATCTTCCGCATGAAGATCTATTGTGCGATCAATCGGCCTACTTCCTGATGTCAAAAGCTGCGCAGCATTAATTACAGTTACTTGATCTTTGTTATACACATACCAATATGTTGCAGCTGAAGCAGCTGTGTTATTGCAACAATTGAAATGTATTGAACCTGAACTTGCTGTAATCGCTTCTGCCGGATTGTAATAACTCTTATTTAGGTTAACAGCTACATCAGCGCTACAATACGCCTCACTTATTCTTGGCAAAAGAAATGTATATGCGCTTGCATCATTGCTATTTGAAAAAAATAACGCTCCAGAAAATAACACAAGAAGTATCATTTTTGTTAATCCAGATCTTTTCTTTTTTGCAAAAACTCCTACCAACACAATTACAAACAGCCCTACAAACACCCAAAATAAATTATCTTTCATTCCTCTTGCAATTTTCTTGATTCCCCCAGTAACAGTAGTTGCTTTTTTTGCAACCTCTTCAATTTTCGTTTCTACCTTAAAAACATTCTCATCCAAAACATTTCCATTCTTGTCTTTGAGAGTAGTCTTCACTATTGGATTAATACAGTCTTTGCTGATAGGAATCTCGAAATTATTAACTTCACTCATTGGATCAATTGTTTTTGTCACAACAGCAGAACATTCTTGATTTCCGGACATCACAACAATATCCAAATAGTTTGCATCTGGGTTTTCATTTTGAACTCTTGCTCCAGGAAAAGCATCTGCAGAACTTGTGACCAAAACAAAGATCTTAGCCACATCACCACTCATGTACTGATCCTTGTCTAATCTAGCACTTTTGATTGTTCCAGAACTTCCACGCACTACATATCGAACATTAGTCTTATTTGAAACAATGTCTCCATTCTCATTTTCCAAGGTTAGAGTTGCACTATATGACTGAGGAGCCTTTTCAATCTTATTCATTTCGAAGTCAACCAATCTTTCTTCACCAGCATTCAAAGATATCTTGTCACCTTTGTCGGTTTCAACTGTTTTTCCAAAAGAAGATCTCTCACGTGTTTCAATTACTGAGTAGAAAGAAAGTTGTGAAGAAGCATTGTTCTTTAATGAACAAGTAACCTTGATTTTTTCAGCTCGATCCACATCCACTCCTTGTTTCACAGAATACAACTTACCATCTCCCGCATCCACAAGACAATCACTAACTGAAACATATGAATCATTTGAAGCAACAAGTTTAACATCATCCACTAATGCAACAGCATATTGCATTCCTCTGTCATTCTCACTATTCAAATAAATTTGATAGTCACCACTCAAATAATCAGGAGCGACGTATTCTATTTCTCTGTGAATTGAATCAAATTCTCCCAAACTAAGTGTTTCACTGTAAGTAGATTCATCCACGGTCTCAACATATTCATTTCCGCTTACAGATCCCTTTTCCAATAGCATTACTGAATATCTCACCTGTGGCTGAACCTTTCTGTCATTAGTTAAGTCAAAAGAAATCTTAAACTTATTTCCATCCTGAGAAACAA
Source organism: Candidatus Moraniibacteriota bacterium (assembly GCA_029865125.1). Taxonomy (GTDB): domain Bacteria; phylum Patescibacteriota; class Minisyncoccia; order Moranbacterales; family UBA9337; genus JAOUHN01. Next base: position 746 of record JAOUHN010000017.1, on the reverse strand, counting down.
GTTTCGCATTTCTAATGTTAACTTCAGCAATCAAAATTAGATTAACCTCGTCGGAAGAAGCTGCATTTTCTTCTAATGTCTTCATTGCCGCTTCATAGTCTGCACTCATTGTAGCACCACTCTGTGTCACTACGCTTGCATCACTCGCCTCGACACCCATACTCTCATCGGTGATTTCTTCTTCTTGTGCAGAAACACTACCCACAAGCATCGTTAGTGATAGTGCAAATACACCAAGTAACAAGTAAATTTTACTTTTCATTGTTTTTATGTTTATTTATTTTTATTAAATTTATATTACACAATAAATTATACCAAACTACAAATTTTAGTGCAAACAATTTTGTGCATAACATAAATTACATCACGTAGCACTCCTATCCTAATTGATTATAAATTAAAAAAACAGACCCTTTTAGTTAGTCTGTTTTATTTCTGCGGGCATCCTCGGTCTAGAACTTTTTACTATGGGGAATTGTAGGGCTTTTTTTGGCGATTTATCCAAAAGCTAAATTTGATGCTCCTCGGTCGCAATTTCAGAGAATAAATGAGACAAATGAGACACAAGACAGCCCTTGTCTCATTTTGGACTCCTGAGACAATGCGCTGTCTTATTAGCCAACTATAAGATGATCCATAAAAATAACAGTGAAGATCCTATCACTCACAAATAAAAAATTTCACCGAACAACTTATGTGCATCTTTATATGATAAGGGTGAAAGATCATATTTCAACGCTATAATC
>JAOUHN010000050.1 GCA_029865125.1 Candidatus Moraniibacteriota bacterium | reverse complement strand
TGAACAACAGACCAAGGAAGAAACTTAATTATCTAACCCCTAATGAAGTTATTGCTTTAGAAATTTCAAAAAAGGGGCTTTAAATTCTTGAATTCATACATTAATGATTCATTGAGCCTTTTCAAAAAGCTTAATACTATTTTTTAATTAAATCAAAATAAAAAACCGCAAGCATCCAACTTAACGGTTTTTTATTTTGATTTAATTCCTAAAGGAATATCTTCGCTCATTTTTTTAAATAATTATTATTCTTGACTAACAAGTTCGGTTTGAGATTTTTCATCACTGTTTCTATTAAAATAGTAAGTGCTCAAAACTGTTCCTACAGCACAACCAAAAGCATACAATAAGACTAGTTTCCAGTTATTAATATCATCCACAATAACTTGCAAAACATAATACCAAATAAATATGTTTATCATGGTAACAGCCCCGCTGGCTATAACTTTGGTTTCTACTATCATTTTAGTCCACACAGTAACGATAATCATCTCCAAAACCCCTGCAAAAAATAACATCATAGGTTTTTTTGATTTATGCCAATTATTTCTTTTTTTGAAAAAACATTCGACCTTTACTGGCCAATCGAAGGCGCAAACTCCTCAAATTAAGCCATATATGACTTTAACAAAAAACAACATCTTTGTCAATCTATTTAATTTATACCACAAATCCCCGCCGGCAAATGCACCGTACGGGGATTTTTTCTCTAAATTCTATATCTAAACATCTTATTTCACCCAATGCCTGCTCTTTAGCTCCTTATCATCCTCTTCTTTTCTCTCTTCAATCTTTTCTTTAGCAAGTGTTCGAAGTTGTTCAATGTCTTCTCGATCAAGCTCCCTGGCACGATTCAAAAGATATTCTTTGTTATTTCTGAAACTATCTTCAATCACTTCCGCCAAAAGCACATCTAGAATAGCTCCGATTTTTGGTCCGGGCTTCATTTCCAGATCTTTCATGAGATCATTCCCACCAATTTTGAGCATCTTGACTGAAATCGCGTCCTTCGAAACCTTATCAATGATATATTCCAAATGACGAAGCTTATATGGCTTTGCCTTTGGAACGCCTGACCCTAATCTGTCCGCAATCCTCAGATCAATTAAGTCTTTCATGTTTTCAAGTCCCATTTTTTTAATAAGTCTTCGAACAGATGCATCTCCTACCTCATCCGGGTTATAATAAAACATGTGATTGTCCACCAACAAAACCACCTTCTCAATAATCTTATTGGAATATTTCAATCTTTGAAGAATTTTTTTGACAACACGAGCGCCAACATGATCATGGTTATAGAAAGTTGAAAATTCTCCCTCACCTCTTTTTGTTTGAGGCTTTGCAATGTCATGAAAAAGCGCAGCTAGGCGAACTTCTAATTTTTCAGATGGACATTTTTCCAAAGAAAGCAAACAATGCTTGTAGATCGTGTAGATGTGATGCCTGTTTTGCTTCACTCCAACACCACTTTCCAGCTCGGGAACAACAAACGACAATAGTCCCGTCTCTCGAAGATTCTCAACTCCAGAAGCAGGATCCGGAGAAAGAATGATTTTGGTGAATTCATCTTTGATTCTCTCTTGCGAAATATATTTGAGACTCACCGCATTGTCTTCAATGGCTTTCAGCGTCTTTTTTTCAATTTCAAAGCCAAGTTGTGCAGAAAATCGAATGGCTCTCATCATTCTAAGTGCATCTTCATCAAATCTCTCGCTCGCTTCCCCCACAGTTCGAATGACCTTACTCTCAATATCCTTCTGCCCGTCATAAAAATCAATGATCTCAACGTCAGCATCTGTTTTTGTATCCTGAGTTTCACTTTCGACTTTCGACTTTCGACTTTCGACTCTGAGCGCCAACGCATTCATCGTGAAATCCCTTCTACTCAAATCTTCTTTCAAGGTTTTAGCAAACTTCACTTCATCGGGATGCCTTTTGTCAGAATATTTCGATTCAATCCTGAAAGTTGTCACCTCAATCACTTCTTTCACAAAATCATCACTCCTCGTCCCGTCGCTCGTGAGCGACTGAGACTTTTTCTCCTCAGTTTCTATCTTCACACCCACGGTTCCAAAATCATTTTCATAGAAGCTATCCTCAAAAACCTCCATCACCTGATCCGGAGTGGCGTTCGTCGTCACATCCCAATCCGCTGGTTCTCTTCCCATCAACAAATCACGCACACATCCCCCGACAATGTACGCCTCAAAACCAGCCTCCTCAAGAGACTCAAGTACTTTCACCACATTTTTCGGAATTTTTTCTATCATAATTTTATTATACCACTAAAAACTGTCATTCTGAACTTGCTTCGGAATCCTAGAATACCAGCAATAATCTTCGTTGCTTTTTCAGTTCTCAATTATTGCACCATTCTCACCAAAAATCAACTTAATCACCAAAAAAACCGCGCAACAAACGCGGTTTTTTTGATTTTCTCAATTCTCAGATCACAACTCTCAAATCTCATTGTGTCCTCGGCAGGAATCGAACCTGCATTTAATCCTTAGGAGAGATTCGTTCTATCCGTTGAACTACGAGGACTTTCTATTGCAATACAACTTATACTACCAGAAATTAAAGATAATGCAACGGAGGTCATGAAACTGGAAGCATGTAACATGAAGCTTATTGCTTGCCATCCCGGAAAGTATAATTTTCAAAGCGAAGTATGAGCTTTAGAAAATTAACTTATCCGGGATCCATTCTTAATCAAACATCCGCCTTTTGTTATTTACTGCAACCAATGAAGGATGGATTTCCGCCTTGGCTACGAGACAGGCTGGATAAACTATTTTTCTCGAATTCGTTTCTCATTCAGAAAAATATGTTTTCCGGAATGCCATTAAACACATAAGCTTAAATCTATTGGATATTTTGCATTATGTAATTTGTGCTGCCTGTTCCATGTTTCATGTTATATGTTATATGCTATGATTCGATCCAAAAACTCAGTGAAGTTCATCCCCGCCACTGCTGCAGCTTCCGGAGCAAGACTAGTTGGTGTCATTCCCGGAATTGTGTTGATTTCAATGAAAATCATTCGCCCACTCTTTGGGTCCCAAATAAAATCCGCTCGAGAAAGATCCTTGCATCCCAGCGCATTGAAAGCTTCAACTGCATGTTTCTTCATTTCTTTTTCAATATTTTCAGGAATTTTCGCGGGACAAATGTGTTTACTTCCCCCTTCTTCATATTTTGCCTTATAATCATAAAACTCAGAAGCAACAGGTATAATCTCTGTCACAGCCAAAGCTTCTGCCTCATCACCTCCCATAACAGTCACTGTAAATTCTCTTCCGCCCACATATTCCTCAAGTATAAGCTCCTCAGAATAAGAAAACCCTTTCTTCACCCCATCAACAAATTCCTTTTTATTTTTTGCAATTGAAACTCCCACGGATGATCCTAGCTCAACGGGCTTGATCACTACCGGAAAATCAATTTCAGACGCAATCATTGAAACATCTACACTTTTATCAATCACTCTGTCCTCCGCTACAGGAACTCCAAATCTTTCTACAACAATTTTTGCTTTCACCTTATTCATTGCAAGCGCGTGAGTGAGCACTCTAGAAAAAACATATTTCATTCCAAGCATCTCCAACATTCCTTGAATCTTTCCGTCTTCACCATATGGACCGTGAAGAATAGGAAGCACCAGATCAATCTTTTTTTCATCAATCTTTCCTTTTGCAAAATCTCCGAGAGCATTTTCTTTATCTTTCAAAAAATTTTTCACTTCATCACTTTCAATTCCATGTTTCTTCCCAATTTCCAAATATTTTTTTGCATCACTCCCAACCAACCACTTTCCATCTCTGCTAATCGCTATGTGAAGCACATTGTACTTATCTTTATTAAGCGCTGCAATCACTCCAGTTGCGCTAGACAATGAAACCTCATGCTCATCAGACTTTCCTCCAAAAATCACCGCCAAATTTATTTTTTTCATATATTTATCTCCCTAAATATTAAACTCGCACATCAATTATACAACTTCTGCCCAAACAAAGCCACAATACCTTGACGCATCACTCAAAAAGAAGTAGTGTACTCAATGCAACGACAACCACCAAGGAGATAACGATGCCAACCTACACAGCAAAAATCAAACCAACTGACCTAGAAAGGCTGGAAGAAGTCCTAAGCACATACCCAGCCAATTCACCCATCGTCAAAGATGGTAAGCCTGGAGTTCAAAAAATGCACTTTAAGGTAGAACTAATCGAGTTGCAGCTTTGCATAACTACAAGCATTCCTAGTGGCTTTCCAGAAACTTACTTTACTGGATCCATAGAAAAGGGATTGCTTCGAGAATGGCACTGGAAAAAATCAACATGATTTTCTGAAATCTACTTCTAAAGCCAAGATCGCCAGCCTGGGAAACCCCCGGACTGGCGAACTTTTTTATTTAACCTATTTCAAACTAACCCTTAGAGTCAAATCAAAGAAATATCAAAAATACAACCGCTATTTTTGATTTTTTATATTTTAAATTTTAAATAGTGGACCATGCCGGACTCGAACCGGCCACCTCATCCATGCCATGGATGCGCTCTACCAGATGAGCTAATGGCCCAAACAACCTACAATGAATACTACACACTCAAATCAAAACAGTCAATATCCTCAGAAGAAATCCTGAAATATTCCTGAAACTTGACACGCTTATCCCAGAGTTATCCACAGAAACAGGGCATAACTTGTGGATAACTTGTGAAACTCATGTGGACTCGATGTGTAAATTTATTCCACAGCTTATCCACAGGCACAAAAAATCACCTCGCTCCCCTTGAAATTCCACACTTGAAAATCTCTAAATTTAGGCTTATCTTCACCACAAAAGAGACTTTCTCAAAAAACCAATTTCTAATCATCCTTTCAAAAAGTTATACACATTTCAATACTCAAACCCCTAACCAGAAAATTTTTCAATTTCATCCCTCTACTAGCACATTTTTTGTAATTTAAGTGTCTCAGATATTTAATTAGCTATTTCTCAGAAGTATAAATGACTTCTGTTTTCTTTTTTTAATTCTTGACTCTCAAAGTACATTGTTCCACGTGGAACATTGTTTTTTGATCGTTTTTTTCATTGTTCCACGTGGAACA
>JAOUHN010000049.1 GCA_029865125.1 Candidatus Moraniibacteriota bacterium | reverse complement strand
GCATAAGGAAGACCTGGAACAGCTTGAATTATTTTTGGAGCCAACTCCTTAATTTTTGGATGAACCTCGTCTGTAATATCAATACTGTCTCCACCCTGAGAAAGATTAGACATTTTTCTCAAAAAAACTTGCCTATCTTTTTCAATGACACTTTTCAAGTCCAAATCTTGCTCCTTCAAGTTATTTTTCAAATCATCATCAAGTTGAATTTTCACTAACGATTTTGTGTGTCCTTCACCTCTTCTAGGATCTTGGTTTTTCACTTCAATCAACTCCTCTATGCTTTTCTCTCCGTCACCAACCACATTCGCAGGAACCCTGTTAATCACTCCTAACAATTTATCTTTTGTTGCGAGAATTCTATATTCATCTCCTTCAAATTGCTTCTCAACCAAAAAACTTTTCTGATCTTCTGTCACTGCCTTAATAGCTTTTTCTATTTCTTCCACACTTCTAATGTCTAAAAATACATTTTTTCCCCAAGTTCCTTTGCTTGGCTTAACCACAACAGGAAATCCAGCCTCTTGCGCAAAGTCTACGGCCTCCTTTATCTTTTTTGATGTAAATTCTTTTCCTTCTGTGGTTTTAATATTTGCATCTTTCAAAAACTTCCTGGTAATTTCTTTGTTATCACAAATCCTATAAGCAGACACAGTAAGCTTTGAAATAGTTTGGCCAAATATTAAACATGTCTCACCGTTAAGCTCTAGTTTCAATCTACTCGATTTGCTCTCGGGGAAAATTTTTTCCACTTTTATCCCTCTTTCTTGAGCTTCTTTGGCCAGCAAATATGTGCTGAAACTATTCAAATCTTCTCTGTTGATCATACTGCTTTTAGTTTATTTTGAATTAAAAAATTTTACTTCACTTTTTTATAAATATACTCAAAAATTTTATCACTCACATTGATACCTGTAGCCATCCTAAATCCCTTAACTCCTGGACACTCTTCAATTTCTAAAACGAGTAACTTATCATCTTTAAAAATAAAGTCTACCCCTAAAATATCATTTCTCGTTTCCTTGGAAATCCTCTCCGCCAAAGTCTTCATCTCTTCTGTCAGTTCGATTTTTTTAGCTTCTCCTCCCAGAGAAATGTTTGTTCGAAAATCATCGCTAGTCGAAAATCTCTCCATTGCTCCAATCACAGTGTATCCCACAACCAAAACCCGGATGTCGCTTTTTATCGGAATGTATTCTTGAATAAGCAATCCATTCTTAGGAAAGGCGTCTTTTAGGTACTCTAGATTTTCCTTTTTTTCAATTTTTTCAACGGAGCTACCTTGCCATCCTTGATGGTCTTTGACAATAAAAGGGAATTGCATTTTATCCAAAATCTCTTCTAGCTTATCATAACTCCTCACAAAAAAAGTTTTTGGATGATGAATATCAAATTCTTTTGCAACACTCAAAAAACTTAATTTGTCCGACATGCTTCCCAAGCCACAATAACTTTCGTTTACCACAACTTTTCCTTCATTTTTCAATGTGCTCGCAATCAAAAAAAGTAGCTCTTTTTGCACACTCAAATCAACCCGGATCAAAAACGCATCATATTCCAGTAAGTTTTCCTTTTCAAAATAAAAATTAACCCCCTTTTCGTCATACTGAACAATGATATCTTCCAAATTAATCACATTGATTTCTGTATCTTCCTCCAGCTTCTCAGAACATTTTTTCAATGGACCTTTCAGGGTGCATTTTTTCATGTGTTGCAATGACAAAATAGCAATTCTCATTATTTTTTATTTACATCAATTAAAAATCTTCCGAGATCTCTTTTTCCAATAATAATTGGGTATTTTAAATGTGACCTGTCAATGATAGACGCTTTCGCTGAAACAATCCTTTTGTCCATTTCAAATTTCACTCTTACCATCGGTCTGTATGATGTTCCGTGAGAAGAATGAATTATGGCCGTGTCTGCAAGGCCAGGAATCTCTTTGAGCAATCTCTTTCCTTCCTTTGCATTTAGGTCTCTAGCTTCCTGCTGCTCCAAAAATTTTGGAAAATTTTGTGCATTGAACGCCTCGATGGTTTTTTTGAACCCTAATTTTTCAGCAAGGTCCATATCAATAGCGGTCAATCCTGCTCCGGTGTCAATCTTTGCCTCCACTTCAACTTCTTTTTTATTTCGTCCTGTTAGCTTCACTTTTTCAATCACTCCAATCACCCTTCTTCCTGAAATCTCTTCCAGTTCTTCTTCAATTTCTCCTCCGAAAAGATTCATTCCCACTTGAACACCTCTTTTGATTGTTTTGATATTAAGTCCGTCTACTCTTTCAAGTCTCTTTTTGAGACCAGTGAGATTTGCAAGCTGAATTGAAAGACCGGGACGAGCATTGAGCTCCAAAAAAACAGGTCCTCTTTCTTTGTCAATTGTGACGTCCGCTCCCAAATATCCCAGTCCTGAAATTTCTTGTGCTTTGACAGCAAGTTCCAAAATTTCTTTCCAATATGGAATCTTGAGTCCGGAAAGAAGTAGCCTTGTTCCTGGAACATATTCAATCATTTTTGATTTTCCTTGAACTGCTGTTGTTGTCACTCCGGTTGCAAGATCAATTCCAACTCCAACTGCACCTTGTTGAAGATTGGCTTTTCCTCCAGACTCTTTTGTTGCGACACGAAGCATGGCCATCACTGGAACTTTGTTGTATACAATCACACGAATGTCTGGGATTCCCTTGTAAGAATAGGGCTTGAAAAGCTTCAAAAGTTGCACTCTTTCCTCAAAAAAAGCAGTGTCCGGAGTTTCTGACAGCGAAAAATTTCCGTCCAAAATTCCACGGATGTGGTTTTTCAAATCCTCAATTGTCACCATGGTTCCGTCCGCCTTCACCCAAGCGTCCGGTCTTCCTTTTTTTCTTCCATATACAACAACAATGCCTTCTCCACCAAAGCCTCGGTTGGGCTTGAGCGCAAAACCATTGGGAAGTTTTGTCCAATCAAATTTATCCAGATCTTCGTGATTACTCACTTTTGCAATCAATTTCGGAACTGGAATATTTCCTTTCTTAAGAATTCTTTTGCTGAGCATTTTGTCATCGGCAATTCGAATAGCTTTTTTGCGATTACTCGGACGAATGTATTTCAAATTTCTAGCATTCATGCCCAAGATCTGACTTCCTTTTTTGAAAAAATCAAACATATGATAAGGCTAATTTACTTTTTTTAGTATGTTTTTGAACCTAAAGTATTCTCCCAATCTTAATCCCGTCCATTTTCCAAGGAAGATGTTGAATGAAAGCACGATCAAAATAATCCAAGGATATTCCATTACCATTTCTTCCAAAGCATTCCAGCTAGCAAGATAGTAACCTGCCAGTGATATTCCCAATGTCTCTATAGCAAGAATCAAGGCAGCTTTGCTTCCACCCTTGATTTGAGCTGTCACGAATTTTTCCACAATTGAAATCATGATGAGAATTGGAAAAATTGAAACTGACGCCAATCCTGTTCGTTGATAGTTTCCTCCCAAAATTAGCAATGCCAAAATTGAAAATGCAACAATGGACAAGTTTAGGGCTACACGAGGAAGATACAAAAGTCTGAATTGTTTCAAAACAAAACGAGTGACCAATCCCACAGCAATAACACTGGCAAAAATTGCGATTCCATATTTCGCTCCATTTTCGCCCATTGCCAAAAATGCAAATGTCACAAGAGACGGGGTGTAGATTCCGAAAGCTTTGATTCCAATAACCTGCCGAATAAATGCGATTAGTGTCACAATGATTGGAAACATCAAAATCATTCTTACTGTCTCTTCAGGAACATGTTGCGTTGCGTATTCTATGAACATATGTTTATTATCTTAAATACTTATATAGCTAAATTACCCACCTTCTCAATACTTCACTTTTTTTGTGTCATCCTGAACTTGTTTCAGGATCCCCAAATATTAACACTAGCGGTATTATTCCGGGATTCTGAATCAAGTTCAGAATGACATGTTCATTAAGGCATCAAGGCTCATTCATTTTTCTACTATTCAGATGACATATTGCAGCTGCCAGAGCGTCCGCTGTGTCATCCGGAGCGGGAACTTTTTTCAGCTTCAAAATGTTTTTCACCATGAGCTGCATCTGCTTTTTTTCAGCTCTTCCATAACCCGTAATTGATTGTTTGATTTGCAACGGGGTATATTCAAATATCCTAACTTTTAATTTTTCCAAAGTCAACAGAATTGCACCTCTTGACTGACTCACTTTGATGACCGTCTTTGCATTTTTGAAAAAAAACAAATCCTCCACAGACGCTTCTTTCGGTTCATATTTTCTGATTATATCCTCAATGTCATCCGCTACCTCCTTGAGTCTTTCACTAGTAGAGTTGTCCGGGGAAGTGCTGATGTGCCCATAGGCGATCGCATTGAATTCTCCGTTCACTTCCTCCATCACAGCCCATCCTGTCGTAGCCGTTCCTGGATCAATTCCCAAAACTTTCATAATGCGGTAACTAGTAATCCGTAATTAGTAACTAGTAATTAAATTGATTATAAAAAATACTTTTTATTCTCACTTCACAAATCTCAAATCTAACCTAAATTATCATAAATCTGTTGCACGTCATCATTTTCATCCAGTGCGTCATACAATCTCTCATAGCTCTCTTTTTCTTTTTCGCTAGCTTCAGAACTTTGAATGGGAACATATGCTAATTCTGCGTTTTCAATTTGGAGACCGGCTTTGTCTAGGCTATTTCTTGTCTTTTGAAGCTCCTCCGGTTTTGTGTACACCACCATAACCTCTTCTCCCACTTCCGTGTCCTCAGCTCCAGCATCAATCGCTTGAAGTTCCAATTCATCCATATCATCTCCTTCTTTTGTTGCCACAGTTATCACTCCGCTTTTTTTAAAAAGAAATCCGACAGACCCATTGGGAACCATTTTCCCTCCATTTTTGCTAAGTATGTGTTTCAACTCACTAACCGTTCTGTTTTTATTATCCGTTGCAACCTCAATTATCATCGCAATGTTTCCAGGTCCATATGCTTCATATTCTATTTCCTCAATCACAACTCCATCTTTGAGTTCTCCTGTTCCGCTCTTGATCGCTCGTTCAATGTTGTCTTTTGGCATGTTCACGCTGCGCGCCTTGTCAACGACCATTTTCAATTTGAAGTTTGTGTCTAAATCAGCACCGCCTTCACGAGCTGCAATGGAAATGAGTCTTGCCATCTTCGTGAAAACATTTGCTTTTTTTGCATCCTGAGCACCTTTTCTGTGTTTAATGTTTGCCCACTTACTGTGTCCTGACATAAGCATAAAATGCATAACAAAAAACAAGCAGTCAAACTGTTTACTTTTTCGCTATGCAACCATAACTCGTATTACACCTCAAGCATAACACCTCTCAAATTTATTTTCAACTATCCAACTAGTGACTATTTACGTTCTTCTAATAA
>JAOUHN010000016.1 GCA_029865125.1 Candidatus Moraniibacteriota bacterium | reverse complement strand
AAAACTAAAAATTGAACAATATCATTCAAGGGTAAGAACTCCAAAAGACAATCCTGATAATGAAAGATTCAATCGAACACTTCAAGAAGAATTTATCAGTCTTGGTAACTTCAACTCCAATCCTGATGTATTCAATCGAAATCTAACTGAATGGTTGATTGAATACAACTTTCATAGGCCTCATCAAACACTCAATTACGAGACACCCATGAAAATATCAAAAGTGTTACCTATGTACTCATCTTGTACATTTGATTGACATATTGCTAAATTTCTTTTATGATGAGTAGTCGTTTGACATTGCTGTTTGAAAAAAGATGATTTCAGTAGTCATAAAAGGATATCTGTGGGAGGGAGAGCTCATGACAACAACAAATCAAGAAGGAATTGTGACTAAGTTGAAAAATGAAGACCGAGCACTATTTGTTTTTTTGTTTAATCTCCTCTATGGTATGGAGGGATGTCGAGTTGAAATTGCACACGGACACAGAATTGTGCGTATCCCAGCCTTGTCTAACAATAAATTCGTGAGATTCATCGAATCTCTCAGAGTGAATGCGGAAAGGCATTGCTCAAGAATGTTAGTGGAGGCATACATCAAGGGATGGAATGCAAAAAATGCAACAGATTTTCATTTTCAGATGTTTGACTTTCTCAACAATCTCGTCAGGCATACATATGCTACTTGTCGTCCGTCATCAATTAAAAAAATTCATCGAATAGATGAATTGAGACCAAAAAAGAAGATGGAGCGTGTTTCCGTGAAAATCTCAATGTGTTTTTGGGACAATCGAGTGCATCGTTTTATTTCTTTGGAAGTCCACGGAAGGGAATCAAGCAACCAAGAAAAGGATTATTGGGTTTGGGACATTTTAATCCCGGCCAATAAGAAGGATAGGCCATTTTGGATTGAGATGCTTCGGGTACATTCCAAAAATTATTTTCTGAATGCTCCCAAGGATGAGTTAGAAGGACTTGAAAAATGCATGAATGGCTTTTTTGCAGAGCTTGAGCGTGTCATTGATAGATAATCTTTCTGATGAACAATAATCATTTGCGCGATAAACGCGCAAAATCTCCGGTCACGTAGTATTCGTGCGCCGGAGATTTTTTTTGCTTGATTTTTGTGGCTTGTTGCTATTTCTTGAGCTTGTAGCCATCGCCGGTGTCTTCAATGACATATCCTTTTTCTTTGAGAAGGTCTCGGAGATCGTCAGATTTCTTGAAATCTTTGTTTTTTCTGGCTTCTTCTCGCTCTTCCGCAAGTCTTTTGATTTCTTCCGGAATTTCTGCTTGACCTGAAATTTTGAGTCCCAAGACAGTGTTGATTCGCTCCCAAGTAGACAATATTTTTTTTGCAGTTTTTTTGTCGAGATGATTTTCTGAAATGAGAGTGTTTGTTTTTGTGATGAGTTCGAAGAGAAACCCGAGAGCTTGTGGAAGATTCAAATCATCGTTCATAGCTGCTTCAAACTTTTCTTTGAATCCATCAACAGAAAAATCACTTATTTCCTTTTCAGGAACATTGGAAATTTCCGAGCTACTAGCAATACTACTTACATTGAAAACAAAATCAGAGATTTTCTGTAGATTTTTGTGTGCTTGTTCCAATGAGTTCCAAGTGAAGTTGAGATTTGATCTGTAATGTGATGACAAGAGAAGCAGCCTTAAATCCATTGCTGAAAACCCTTTTTCTTTGATGTCCTCCAGAACAAATAAATTTCCTTTTGACTTGCTCATCTTTTTGTTATCGACATTGAGGTGTCTGGTGTGTACCCAATAGTTCACGAATTTTTTTCCGGTTGCACACTCAGATTGAGCAATTTCTGCTTCATGATGAGGAAAAATATTGTCTTCTCCTCCAGTGTGAATGTCGATGGTTTCTCCGAGATATTCAAGGCTCATAGCACTACACTCAATGTGCCACCCAGGATATCCTTCGCTCCAAGGAGAGTTCCATCTCATGATGTGACCTTTTGGAGCTTTGAGCCACAAAGCAAAATCCCAAGGATTTTTTTTGTCAGGATGTTCTTCCAACCTTGCTCCAACTTTCAAGTTTTCCAATGTGTTTCCAGACAATTTTCCATAGTCATCAAATTTTGTGACATCAAAAAAAACATTGCCATTTTTTTCATAGGCATATTCTTTCTCAATAAGCTTCTCAATCATTTTAATCATTTGGCCTATGTGAGTGGTCACTCGAGGGAAATATTTTGCAGGAAGAATATTAAGTTCTTTTTCGGTTTCTCGAAAATAGTTTTCATAGAATGTGGCAATTTCTTCCGGCGTCTTTTTTTCTTCAAGAGATTTTTTCACCATCTTATCTTCACCGGAGTCTCCTTGGGCGATGTCATCTTCTGTGAGATGTCCTGCGTCAGTGATGTTTTTGATAGCCCGAACTTCATATCCAGAATATTCAAGATGCCTTCGAAGAACATCAGCGGTCATATATGCCTTCATGTTTCCAATATGAATTTTTCCATATACAGTTGGTCCGCAAGTATACATACTGACTTTTCCTGGGTTGATTGATTTGAATTCTTCTTTTTTTCCTGAAAGGGTGTTGTATAGTTTCATAGTTTAGATAATTCTGTTCTTGTGTTAGATCCAGTTACGCGTTTTAAACATTATTATAGTGAACATTGATATGACAAGCATTATTCCCATGTGAATCCAAAATCCAAAAGGGTGTGTTCCAAACGGAATGTCTGCACTCATGGCCAGAATGTTTGAGTACACGGTCATTGGAAGCATGACAGCAGAAAAGATGGTCAAAACTTTCATTGTGCTGTTCAGCTTGTTGGAGAGAAGGGAATTGTTTGTTTTTTCAAGTGATTCTGTTGTTTCTTTGATGCTTTCTAGTGTGTTCCACAGCCGAATATTTGTTCCAATAAGATCTTGATAGTAAGGGATTATCTCTTTTGGAACCAAAGAGCTTCTCATTTGAGTGAGAGACTCTAGGATTGACCTTTGAGGTTTCAAAGTTCTTCGGAAGTTCAAAACATCTCTTTTGATGACTGAAATTTCAAAAACCATGTCTTTTTCTTTTCCAGAAAAAACACTTTCTTCGATGTTATCAAGGTTTTTAGACATGTGTTCAAGTTTTGGAAAACAAGATTCCATAAGAATTTCCAAAACATGATACAAAAGATGTGCAGGAGATTCTGACATATATCTTCTTCTCTTCCCCTCGCTTTTTTGAAGAGAGTCAAAAAGATCCGCAAGTTGGAATATTTCATGCTTGTGACCTGTGATTAGATGTGTTTTTGTCACAACAATGTCAAGTTCTCCTGGATAGGTTGTTCTGTTGACCACATCAAAAAGAGGAATGTGAACGGTCAAAAAGATGCAATTGTTGTATTTTGTTGCTTTCGGTCTGATAGTTGGAGTAGTGAATTCTTCCAATGCCAGTGGGTGAATGTTGAAGTTTTCTCCCAAATAGATCAGATCATCTTTGTTTGGCTCACTGAAGTCTATCCATGTGATATCCTTGAAAGTTACTATTCGCATGTTTTTGTTTTTTTGGTTTGTTTTTATGTCTTGTATTATACTCCGAATTTGACTTACTGGCAAAATTTTACTAGCCTTAGGTTATGAAAAAAATAATCTTATTCCTAATTCGGTTCTATCAAAAAGTTCTTTCACCGGATCAAGGAATTTTGAGTTATGTTTTTTCCGAAAGATTTTGTCGCTTTCATCCGACATGTTCGAAATATTCCTATCAAGCGATAGAAAAATTCGGAATCATTAAAGGCGGATGGCTGGGGCTCAAAAGAGTTCTCCGGTGCCATCCATTCAACGACGGAGGGTACGACCCAGTACCCAAAAACCTCGGAGGAGAAAACAATGGCCAAAAAGAGCGGAAACACAGCTTCTAGAAACACCAAAATTAAAGGGCGCCCGAAAAGATGTGCAAATGCTCCTGGAAGCAAGGCTTGCAGGAAGATGCGAGGTAAAGGTAATTCGTTATGCACTTCTTGCACCGCTTAAAGAGCATAATGAAAAAAATTATGACAATGGTAAACCAGTCCTCTTTTTGAGAGGACTCGGTCTCTTTTTTTATCTCAAAAAAAATGCTAAAATGAGTTAGTATTATTAACGTAAGTAAATATTTTTCTGGAATTTTGAATCGCATTTTGTGTTATGTGTTCCATGTTCCATGTTTCATGTCATATGACTTTCCATATCATCACAATCTTTCCTGAAATTTTTGAGTCCTATTTTTCTGAATCCATCATTGGTCGCGCAAAAAAAGAAGGCTTGATTGACATTAAAATTTACAACCTCAGAGACTATACGCATGACAAACACAAAACTGTGGACGACACGCCATATGGCGGGGGAGCGGGAATGGTTATGAAGGTGGAGCCAATTTTTGAGGCTGTTTCTGGCATCAAAGAAAAGATTGGAAAAGACAAGAAAGCGAGAGTGGTTCTTTTTGCTGCAAAAGGGCAAAAATACACCCAAAGTGATTCAAAAAGATTGCTTGATTATGACGACATCATTTTCATTTGTGGGAGATATGAAGGAATTGATGAAAGAGTGAGGGAGAATCTTGCTGATGAAGAAATTTCAATTGGGGATTATGTTCTCACAGGAGGAGAAATTCCAGCCATGGTTTTGGTAGATTCAATTTCAAGGCACATTCCTGGGGTTTTGGGGAATCCAGAATCTCTAGATGAAGAGAGTCATGGAGAAATTGATTTGGAATATCCGCAATACACAAAACCAGAACAATTCAATGAGTGGAAAGTTCCGGAAGTTCTTTTGAGTGGAGATCACAAAAAGATAAAAGAATGGAGAGAAAAACACAGTGAATAATCAAAAACAATGAAAAAAGAGGGGAGAAACTATGAAAAATAAACAGGTTGATAAATCTTTAATGTTTGCTATTTTGGGGCTGGCTTCTTTCGGAGTGATTATGGTTGGAAGTGCTAGTGTTTTGTATTCCCAGACTCATTTTGGGGATTCATATTATCTTCTCAAAAAACAACTATTTGCTGGTTTTTTGCCTGGAATCGTTGCGATGTATTTTTTGTCAAAAATTGATTATCATTTTTGGAAAAAAGTTGCGGTTCCTTTCTTTTTTGTCACACTGGTCTTTTTGGTGCTTGTGTTTGTTCCTGGAATTGGATCAGAAGTGTATGGCGCTAGTCGTTGGATTAATTTGGGCCCGATGTCTTTTCAGCCTTCTGAGATGGCAAAGTTGGCTATTATTATGTATTTAGCAGCTTGGCTTGAGAGCAAAGGACGAAAGAGAATTGAAGATTTTTATGAAGGAATGATTCCTTTTCTGGGAATTTTGGGTGTGATGGGATTTTTGATTTTGAAGCAACCTGACACAGGAACATTAGGCGCAATCATTATCATTTCAATGTGTGTGTATTTTGCATCAGGTGCAAAGATTTCTCACATTGTATCAATATTGGTTGCGGGATTTATCGCACTTGGAGCGCTGATCAAAGTTGCGCCATATCGAATGAATCGATTCAAGGTTTTTTTGAATCCGGAAATTGACCCACAAGGAATCGGTTATCAAATCAATCAAGCACTTTTGGCAATTGGATCCGGTGGTTTTTTCGGACTCGGATTTGGTCACAGCAGACAAAAATTGAACTATCTTCCGGAGCCAATGGGTGACTCGATTTTTGCTGTGATAAGCGAGGAGTTTGGATTTGTGGGAGCTGTGATGCTTGTTGGTGTTTTTGTGTTTATTGCTTCTCGAGGATATCGAATTGCTAAAAATTCTTCAGATGAGTTTGGAAAACTTATGGCCATTGGAATCACTTCATGGATAATCTTTCAAGCATTCATCAATATTGCGGCCATCACGGCTATGATTCCAATGACAGGAATTCCACTTCCTTTTATTAGCTACGGAGGAACATCACTTGTATTTTTGATGAGTGCTACTGGAATATTGCTTAATATTTCCAAACAAAGTCGTTTGAAGTAATGATTTTTTAAGGCTTGATTATTTAATGAAAAAGTAGAATAATAGAGATAGAAATAAACAAAATAAAAAATTAAAAATATGCGAATTGTTTTGACTGGCGGGGGGACTGGCGGACATATTTACCCGTTGGTGGCTGTTGCGAGAAAATTAAAAGAAAAAAATTGCGAATTGCTTTTTGTGGGGCCTGCAGGAGAGATGGAAAAAAAAGTCATGACTGAGGAGGGAATCAAATCCAAGCATATTGCAACCGGAAAGTTTCGTCGATATTTTTCTTTTCAAACCGTTACTGATGCTTTCAAGGTTCCCTTTGGCATCATGAAAGCCCTGTTAATTTTATTAATTTTCATGCCAGATGCCGTTTTTTCCAAAGGAGGGTATGCGTCATTTCCGGTTATTGTAGCTGCTTGGATATATCGAATCCCAATTCTTACTCACGAATCAGACTCTATTCCAGGAATTTCTAATAGAATAATTGGGAAATTATCAAGAAGAGTGGCAATATCATATCCAAGAGCAAGGAGATATTTTTTGGAAAGCAAGGTTCTTTTGACTGGAAATCCGATTCGAGAAGGGATAAATCAGGGAAGCAAGGAAAAGGCTAGGCAGAAATTGGGTCTCACAGAAATCAAGCCAGTGACGTTGATCTTAGGAGGAAGTCAAGGTGCTCAAAATATAAACAAAGCTGTCACGGATGTGTTGCCTGAGCTGCTGAAATCTTCTCAAGTGATTCACCAAACTGGACCAATCGGATATGATGAAGTTGTGAGGAGAGCGGCAGTTGCAGGAATTAAGGCTGGAAGAGAGGGATACCACCCGGTACCTTTCATCGAAGCTCAAGACCTTAGTGATTTTTTTGCGGTAGCTGACTTAGTGATAAGCAGAGCGGGAAGTAATTCCATTTCGGAAATAGCGGCGAATAAAAAGGTAGCTCTTTTGATCCCTTTGAGTAATTCTGCTAATAATCATCAAAGCATGAATGCATATGAGCTTGCTGAAGCTGGAGGGGCATTGGTTTTGGAAGAATCAAATCTTGGGAGACATATAGTAATGGAAAAAATAAATAAACTTTTGACAGACACAAATCTTCGCAGTAGTATGTCAAAAAACATCCAACCATTCTATCACAGCGATGCAACGGACAAAATAATCACAGGTATTATGGATATGGTGAAATAAAAAGATTATATTTTCATTTATTATGACAAATTACAAAAAAATTTATATTATCGGAATTGAAGGAGCTGGAACATCAGCTTTAGCTTCAATGTACAAAAAAATGGGTTGTGAGGTTTCTGGATCTGATCAAGGAGATCATTTTCATAAAGATGTTCTAAAAGAAAAGAAAATAAAAGTTTTCAATAAATATGATAAAAAAAATATTCAGGAGGATGTGGAGTTAGTTGTTCATTCAACTTCAGTTACAGAAGATAATGAGGAACTTGTTTTTGCTAGAAAAAAGAAATTCAAGGTTTTGAGCTATCCAGAAGCTTTAGCAGAGCTTTTCAATAGCAAAATGGGTATTGCAGTTTGTGGGACACACGGAAAGACAACCACGACAGCAATTCTTGCTAGCGAATTGAAAGATTTGAATATGTCTCCAAATGCAATTGTTGGAAGCAAAGTAGTTGATTGGAAAGAAAACAGCCTTGTTGGAGACGGAGATTATTTTGTGATCGAGGCGGATGAATATCAAAATAAATTGCAATATTACAATCCATATGCAGTGATTTTGACTAGCGTTGATTATGATCATCCTGATTTCTTCAAAAACTTTGAAGAATATAAAAAAGTTTTTGAAGAATTTGTTTCAAAAATTCCGAATCATGGAATTTTAGTTTACTATAATGATAGTCGAGATGTAATCGATGTTTCTAAGGGTGCGAGATGCAGAAAAGTAAGTTATGGATTTTTGAGTGATAGTGATTATAAAATCGAAAACATAGAGACAAAAAAAAGTGTGATGAATCCTAATTTGAGCATTCAAAAATTTGAAATATTTTTTAAAGAAGAAACTTTGGGTGTTTTCGAGACAGAATTACCAGGAAAACACAACATTCTTAATGCAACCGCTACTGTGGCAATGTGCCATGAAATGGGACTTGATCTCGACAAAGTGAAAGGTTCTTTGGCTAGTTTTAGCGGAACAGCGAGAAGATTTGAATATATTGGTGAAAAAAATGGTGCCATTCTCATCGATGATTATGCTCATCACCCGGAAGAGGTCAAAACCACTCTTGAAGCAGTAAGAAACATGTTTGAAAACAAAAAAATTATTACAATTTTTCACCCACACTCATTTTCAAGGACAGAGGCTCTCCTTAGTGAATTTGCGCAAAGTTTTGGAAATGCAGATGATCTGATTGTTTTAGACATTTATGGAAGTGCTCGAGAAGAATCAGGAAACGTTAGTTCTGCCGATTTAGTAAGTTTAGTAAACAAGTTTTGTCCAGGAAAATCAGTCAATATTCATACAATAAAGGAGGTTATTGCTGACTTGAAAGATAAACTCAATAAAGACACAGTGATCATCTCTATGGGGGCAGGAGATGTTTGGAAAGTAACTCATACTTTGGTTAAAAAATAATAAATGTCTGCAGATATTCAAAAAAATGTGCTTTTAGCACCATACACAACTTTTAAAATTGGTGGTCCTGCTAAGTTTTTTGCTGAGGCGAAAAATGAAAAAGAAATAATCGAAGTGGTGCGATTTTCTAAGGAAAACAATCTCGAGACCTTTGTTTTGGCAGGGGGGTCAAATATTTTAGTGAATGATGATGGATTTGATGGAGTTGTTTTGAGAATGAGAAATACTTCAATAGAGATAGGCGATAGAGTGATTCATTGTGGCGCAGGAGCAAAATTTTCCGAAGTAGTTTTAAAATCTGTGAGAAATAATCTTTCTGGCTTGGAATGGGCTATTGGTGTTCCAGGAGATATCGGAGGAGCGATTCGTGGAAATGCAGGTTGTTTTGGAGGAGAGATTTCTGAATTAGTGAAAGAAGTGAAAGTGCTCAATATGGACAATTTTGAAATTGAAACATATACAAAAAAAGATTGTAAGTTTTCTTATCGAAATAGTATTTTTAAAGAAAACAAGCATCTTCTTGTTGTTTCTGCTGTATTTGAGTTGTCAAAAGGAGAAAAAAAGGAAAGTCAAAAGATACTTAGAGATATTGTTTTGAAAAGAAATAGTGCTCAACCAAAAAATTTCAGTGCTGGAAGTTTTTTCAAAAATCCAAAGGTTGACAATAATAAAATAATTCAAGAGTTTGAAAAAGATACAGGTAAGCCAGTAAAAGACGGGATTGTTCCCGCGGCTTGGATCATTGAATCACTTGGATTAAAAGGGGAAAAAATAGGTGGAGCCACAGTGAGTAAAAAGCATGCAAATTTCATCATTAATTCTGGTCAGGCTAGTGCGAAAGATGTTATAATGTTAAGTAGTATCATCAAACAAAAAGCGAGAGAAGAATTTGGCATTCAATTGCAAGAAGAAGTTCAAATGGTGGGATTTTAAAAAATAATTTGTTTAACATAAAAATCAAATGAGAGGCGAAACAAATCAAATCAAGTTTTTGTATCAAGGAATAACAATTGATGACAGAACCAGGGATTATATCGAGAAAAGATTGGGTCAGATTGAAAAAATGCTTGATAAAATTATGCAAACTGACATTGAAATCAGCATGGACAAAAAAGGAAAGTTTAGGGTGGAGGTGATGATAAAGACTGACAAAGACATGTTTCGAGCGATTGAGGTTAGCGAAAGCATTGAAGGCTCAACTGACATTCTGGTTGATGAGCTCAAGACTCAAATTAGAAGAAAAAAAGAAAAAATTTCTACAAAAATACTTAGAGGAGCAAGATCAATTAGAAAAAAAATGTCTCTAGACAAAGACGCTCGTTTTTAAAAAAAAATAACAAAAACAAAAAAATTTCATGAAAATTAGTAACATACCATCTGAGTATGCGATTGCGTTTATTGTTGCAGTGACCTTTATTGTCACAGCATTTATTGTCATTGGAACACAAAAAGTTTCCGAGGATCTTGATGACATCGGGATATCAATGGAAAAAACCAGAGCTGCAGTTGAAAAAAACGGTACATCTTCTCCTCCTGCACCTGGCAGTACTGAATTTGAAATGCAATAAAAAATCATCCCCCACAAAACGTATCTGAGGGGGATTTTTGTAACGCCATATTTCACACTATAGCGCCTTCTGAATCATGATTAGCTAAATAATTTTCATGTTTATGGGTTCCTGCCTTTGAAATAAATAAAAATTATAGAAGCCATTAAAATTGTAATAGCTCCCATGATTAAAAAAAATGCCATAAAGGATATTGCCAGAATGCCCGATAAAACAGAAGTTTCTTTATGAACTATCTCAAACGTCTCTGTAGGGCATAAAAAAAATATAATTATGCTAAATAATAATAAGGGAGATTTTGCATTATTCGTGTTTCCAAAAAGTAGCATAACGGCTGCTAAAGATAACAATGAAATTACAAAAAATGCCCAATTTTCTAAAAAAAGAATGGCGTTCAAAAACATGAGTGTAGCCACAATAAGCATGCCTACTTTTGTTTGAATGCAAATTAGTTTCTTCATTCGAGTTATCTCCGTAAAACAATTGTTAAGGGACGTGCTTTGTTAGTGCTTATCATACTATATAAAATATAGATTTTGCAAGAAAAAATTACTTTGACTTAACGGGGTTTGTTTAATATACTTAGGAGGAAGCAGGAAATAAATTAATTTAAAAATAGAAAAGCGATCCTTCTTATTTCAGAGCAATGAAAAAAGGGCAGAGAATCGCTTGTTGTTTGTATGGAATTATTCAAAAAACTTTTTGGTTCAAACGAAAGAGAAATCAGGAAAATACAGCCAATAGTGGATGAGGTTAACAAGTTGGAAGAAAAAATAGCAAAACTTTCTGATAAGGACTTGAAGGAAAAAACTCAGGAATTTCGTGACAAATTGAATGACGGAAAAACTCTGGGGGATATCTTGCCGGAGGCTTTTGCGGTGGTTCGAGAAGCTGCAAAAAGAGTGATTGGAGAAAGACATTATGACGTACAGCTCATTGGTGGAATCATTCTTCATCAAGGAAAAATTGCTGAAATGAAAACAGGCGAAGGAAAAACTTTGACATCAACTTTGCCAATCTATCTGAATGCACTTGAAGGCAAAGGTGTTCATGTGGTGACAGTGAATGATTATCTAGCAAAAAGAGATGCAAATTGGATGGGATCAGTCTTTGATTTTTTGGGACTTACTACCGCGTGTATTTTGCATGATGTTTCATATCGATATGTTCCGGAAAAAATTGATGATAATGAAGTGACCGTAGAAATGGAAAACCTGCTGGTAGTTTCCAGAAAGGAAGCATATGCTGCGGATATCACATATGGAACAAACAATGAATTCGGTTTTGACTATTTGAGAGGAAATATGGCTCATGATCTTGAGGATATTGCTCAAAGAGAATTGAATTTTGCCATTGTTGATGAAGTTGATTCAATTTTGATTGATGAAGCCAGAACACCTTTGATAATTTCTGCTCCTGACATGGAATCAACTAATTTATATCAACAGTTCGCACAAATCACTCCGAACTTGAAGGAGCAAGAAGACTACACAGTGGATGAAAAAAGCAGATCAGTGAGCATCACCGATAAAGGAATTTCGAAAGTAGAAAAACTTTTGGGAGTAGGAAACATCTATGAGCCAGGAAAGGTTTCCTATGTGCATCATTTAGAACAAGCACTCAAGGCGCATGCCCTTTTCAAAAAAGAAAAAGATTATATCGTCAAAGATGACCAGGTCATCATTGTGGATGATTTCACAGGAAGACTTATGGATGGAAGAAGATATAGCGAAGGACTTCATCAGGCTATTGAGGCTAAGGAAGGTGTGAAGGTTCAAAGAGAATCAAAAACATTAGCAACAATAACTTTTCAAAATTATTTCAGGATGTATAAGAAGTTATCAGGCATGACAGGAACAGCTTTGACCAGCGCAGAAGAATTTGAAAAAGTATATGGATTGGAAGTGCTTGAAGTTCCAACAAACAAAACAATGATTAGAAAGGATTTGCCCGATGTCATTTATAAAACAGAAAAAGGAAAATTTGAGGCAATTGCAAAAGATGTAAAAGAAATTAGTGAAACCGGAAGACCGATTCTGATTGGAACAATTGCCATAGAAAAATCAGAATATTTGAGTCAACTTCTTTCAAAAGAAGGGGTTTTTCATGAAGTTTTGAATGCTAAACAGCATGAAAAGGAAGCAAGCATTGTTGCAAATGCAGGGCAAAAAAATGCTGTTACAATAGCCACAAATATGGCTGGTAGAGGAACTGACATCAAGCTTCCAAGAGAAGTGAAAGAAATTGGAGGATTGTATATCATTGGAACAGAAAGACATGAGGCGAGAAGAATTGACAATCAGCTTCGAGGTCGTGCGGGAAGGCAAGGAGATCCAGGAACATCACAATTCTATGTTTCAATGGAAGATGAGTTGATGAGGCGATTTGGGGGAGAAAAAATGAAAAACATGATGGACACTTTGGGGCTTCCAGAGGATCAGCCTATTCAAAATAAGATAATATCAAAAAGTATTGAAAATTCTCAAACAAAGATTGAAGGTTTCAATTTTGACGTTAGAAAGCATGTGCTTGATTATGATGACGTGATGAACAAGCAAAGAGAGGTAATATACAAAAAAAGAAAAAAGATTTTTAGAGAAGACTATACAAAAGACAGAATCATTCGATATGTGGATGAGGAAGTTGAATTGATTGTCTCAATTCATGCTGGAGTGGAAACAGGAAAATGGGAAACTGAAAAAATGTTTGAGCACCTCTCAAATATTTCACCACTGGATGAATCCGTTCACAAAAAACTGAAGGATATTGCTATGCAAAAAAACAGAGATGATGCTGCAAAAATAAGTGCGGCTGCGGAGTTTTTGTGCGGTGAATTCAAAAAAATATACCTTCAAAAGGAAAAAGAAATTGGCTCAGATAATTTGAGAAAAATTGAAAAGGTTATTATGCTTCAAACCATGGACACTTTGTGGGTGAGTCATCTTGAGGCAATTGACTATTTGAGACAAGGAATCGGTCTTCGTGGATATGGACAGAGAGATCCTTTAATTGAATATAAGAAAGAATCATATAATCTTTTTAGCAATTTGATGGACAGCATTAGAATTGCCACAGTAAACACTATCTTCAAAATTAAAGTTAGTCCGGAAAAATCAATCATCGATTCGTTGAATCACGCAGAAAAGAATTTACAATTTCAGGGAGCCAGTGATGAAGTGGAACAATTCGGAGCAATCAAGAAAATGCAACAAAACTCTTCTTCCAATCATCAAGGAGAAGGGGTGAAACAACAACCCATGGTTCGACAAGAAATGGCAAAAAGAAATGATCCTTGTCCTTGCGGAAGCGGGAAAAAATTCAAAAGATGTTGTGGAAAATAGATAATCTTTTTAAATAAAAATAAAATGGACAAAAATCAAGTTGATTATACGAATATACATTGGGCACCGGTTATCAATTGTGTTGTGAGTCATGGCGGAAAAATTTTGATTGTGAAGAGAAGTAACAAGGTAGGGTATTATCAAGACTATTGGAATGGAATCTCAGGATTTTTGGATGATGACAGGACAATGAAAGAAAAAGTGATCCAAGAAATTGAGCATGAGTTAGGAGTGGGACTAGATGAAATTGAATCAATGCAATTCGGTGAAATTTTTCATGAACCCGCATTAAAATACAAAAAAACCTGGATCGTTCACCCCGTACTAGTAGAGTTAAAAAACAATAAGATCGAGCCTAATTGGGAAACTGATGAATATAAATGGGTATATGTGGATGAAATTGATAAATATAAATTGTTACCCGGGTTCAAAAAGGTTGTTGAGAAAATAATGAGTCTAAAGCAAACTTGATTTTATGATTGCATTTGAAAAATCAGCAGGGATAATTGTATTTAGAAAAGAAAAAGATAAAATCTTCTTTCTTCTTTTGAAATATGTGAATGGACACTGGGATTTTCCAAAAGGTCACATTGAGGAAAGAGAAACTGCCAAACAAGCAGCTTTGCGTGAATTACAAGAAGAAACAGAAATTCAAGAAGCGCGATTCATGGATGGATTTCAGCGCAATATTTATTATTTTTTTCGTGCGCAAGGAAATGAGAGAAGAGAACGAGAGAAGGCAGGGCAAAAAATCAATATTCTCAAAAAAGTGAGTTTTTTCTTAGGAGAAGTGCAAGAAACAAAAGTGGTGGTTTCTCTTAGACAAAACGATTATGCTTGGCTCCCGTTCGAGGAGGCAGTGAAAAAAGCAACTCATAGGAATGCCAAGAGGTTATTGAAATATGCACACAGGCACTTGAAAAACAAAAAGGATTAGACTATAATCAAAAAGACACATTAAAATAATACTATTTTACCGAAATGAAAAAACAAAACTTAAAACTCAGACTCGGATTGGTTGTGTTCCTGGCTCTATTTGTGGGGCTTATTTCATATCCAAGAGCATTGAGCTTTTTCCCTCCAGCATATGAGTATTTAAATGGAATTAAAATCAATCTTGGACTAGATCTTCAAGGAGGAATTCACCTTGAATATAAGGCGGATTTGAGTGGCGTGGAAGAGGATAAAAAGGATGAGGCACTGCAAGCTGCTCAAGATGTAATTGAAAGAAGAATAAACGCTTTTGGAGTTGGAGAGCCGCTCATCCAAACATTGTATTCCGGGGGAGAAAATCGTATCATTGTTGAACTTCCAGGAATAAAGAACATCAACGACGCAAAAAATCAAATCAAAGAAACACCTTTCTTGGAATTCAAAGAAGAAAAAAATGAAGAGGATTTGAAAGAAATTCAACCACTGATTGACAATTTAAATGAGAGTGCAAAGGCGCAAGCACAAAAACTTCTTGAAAAAGCAAAAAGTGGAGATGATTTTTCAGACTTGGCAAAAGAATTTAGTCAGGATCCCGGATCAAAAGATGCAGGGGGAGATCTTGGTTTTGTGGAAAAAGGCCTTTTTGTTCCAGAATTTGATCAAATTCTTTTTGAAAGTGAGCTAGGAGACGGAAAAATCTATCCAGAACTTGTTGAATCTCAATTTGGTTGGCACATCATCAAAAAGATTGAGGAAAAGACTACCAAGGAAGAGGGGCAGGAGACAGAAAAAAGAGAAGTTCACAGCGCACATATTTTGATTGTCAAAAGACGTGCGGAAGATTTTCCAATGTTAATGTACAAATCCAGCGGTCTCTCAGGGAAAAATCTCAAAGATGCTCAAGTTGTTTTTCGAGATCAAGGTCTTTCAGAGCCACAGGTCTCGTTGAAATTCGACAAAGAAGGAGGGGATCTTTTTGCAGAAATAACAAAAAGGAATATTGGAAAAACTGTCGCGATATATCTGGATGACGAAATCATCAGCGCCCCAGTGGTTCAAAGTGAGATTGCTAATGGAGAAGCTGTGATCACTGGAAACTTCACAATTGAAGAAGCAAAAGAGCTTAAATCTCGTTTGAATGAAGGAGCTTTGCCTGTTCCGATTTCTTTGGTTTCACAACAAAGCGTGGAGGCTTCTTTGGGAGCTGAATCATTGGCAAAAAGCTTGCAAGCCGGTCTCGTGGGGTTAATTCTTGTTATGGTTTTCATGATAACCTATTACAGACTTCTCGGATTAGTAGCCGCAATAGCTTTGCTAATTTATGCTGGAATGATGGTGACAATATTCAAGCTTTCAGGAGAACTTTCAAATTGGCCAATAACTTTGACACTTTCTGGAATAGCAGGATTTATTCTTTCAGTTGGAATGGCAGTGGATGCTAATGTTTTGATTTTTGAAAGAATTGAAGAAGAATTAAATGCAGGAAGAGAATTGAAGGATGCAATCAATGAGGGATTTTTGAGGGCATGGAGCAGTATTCGTGACGGAAACTATTCTACGATTATCACATCATTCATTCTGATTTGGTTTGGAACGGGATTTGTGAAGGGATTTGCTGTGATTTTAGTGATTGGTGTTGTTTTGTCAATGTTCACTGCGATAGTTTTGGTAAAAATAATTCTTCAATCTCTGGCTGGAAAATGGCTAAGCAAAAATACTTGGCTGGTGTGCAGTCCAAAAAGAAAGAAATAATTCTAAAAAAACAGCTATGATGCAAATTATAAACAAAAGAAAATATACCTATGCAATATCCGGGATTTTGGTTGCTTGCAGCATTTTTCTTCTTAGTATTTGGGGGCTAAGATTAGGAATTGATTTTAAAGGTGGAACATTAATGGAAATCAGTTTTTCTCAAGAGGATTCACAAGGAAATGAAGTTACACTGCCTTCAAATATTCAAATTAGCAATAGCTTGAGTGAAATTGGGTTGAAGGAACTTGTCATTCAGCCCTCAGAAAACAGAACATTCATTCTGCGCTACGTTGCTTCCGATGAGAACACAAATGAAAAGGTGTTGGAGAAACTGAAAGAGCTTGATGAAAACGTAAGTCAAGAAAGAGTTGATTTCATTGGTGCTTCAGTTTCAAGTCAAATCAAGAAAAATGCGTTTTTTGCCACGATTCTTGCCATCATTGGCATAGCACTATACATCGCTTGGGCATTTAGAAAAGTTTCTCAACCAGTGCATTCTATGGAATATGGTGTCGGAGCTATTCTAGCACTGACTCATGATGTTTTGATCACTCTGGGAATATTTGCGGTTCTCGGAAAATTTTTCGAAATAGAGGTGGGGGTATCATTCATTGCAGCACTTCTTACTATTCTTGGATACTCAGTGAATGACACAATTGTTGTATATGATAGAATAAGAGAAAATATCATAAAATCAAGCAAAAAGATTAATTTTGAAGACATTGTAAACAAATCTCTCAATGAAACATTAACACGTTCCATTAATACTTCTCTCACAGTTGTTATCGTTCTTGTTTCGATTGTTCTTTTTGGAGGAGAAAGTATCAAATATTTTTCAATTGCGCTTTTGGTTGGAGTAATTTTTGGAACATACTCATCAATTTTTGTGGCTTCTGCATTATTGGTGAGCAGCTATGAGTACAAGAAAAAGCATAAATAATCAATAAAAATCTGACACTATCGTCGTCAGATTTTTTTTAACAAAATAAACGAATAGCCATATGACTATCAACAAGGAAACAACAACTATAATATCACTAGGGGGATCACTGATTGTCCCAAAAGGAATTGACAGTAAATTCCTGAGTGATTTCAAGACATTGATAGTGAAAAAAATCAATGAGGGTCATAAATTCATTTTGGTTACCGGAGGAGGAATGACCGCAAGAAATTACATTGAAGCAATAGGGGAAATTGATGAAATTGACAATGAAGACAAGGATTGGATTGGAATTCACGCAACTCGACTGAACGCACAGTTAATTCGAACCATTTTCAAAAAACATGCTCATCCAAAAATTAATAAGAATCCTCATGATCTTGAAGATTTCTATATCTCAAAAAACCCAGTTCTTGTTGCTGCAGGGTGGAGACCAGGAAATTCCACTGACTTGATTGCGATTATGCTTGCAAAATATCTTGGGGTGAAAAGAGTGGCCAATCTTTCAAACATTGATTATGTTTGTGATGCTGACCCAAGAACAAATCCAAATGCAAAAGAAATCAAAGAAATTTCATGGAAGAATTTCAGAAAAATGGTGGGGAACGAATGGGATCCAGGAATGAACCTCCCTTTTGATCCAGTGGCTTCAAAATTGGCTGATGAAGAAGAGATTGAGGTGGCAGTGATCAATGGACACAATTTTGAAAGTCTCGAAGGATACATCGACAGAAAAGAATTCAAGGGAACTGTGATAAAATAAATTCTTTTTTATATATAAATAAAAAATATCCCGCCCCTGACATAAGCCAGGTGGCGGGTTTTTGTGTTATTTGTGAAAAGCCTACTTTAATGACGATCACATGCAACACATTTTTCCTTACTTCTCCTCGATGGGTACCATGTTACGGCGGGGACACTAAACCCGACTATAAAAATATAGGCGATTGTTAGGGTGGCCGGAATAAATATGAGTGCGAGAGATATAAGTATTGCTATGACATCAAGAAATAGTTCTTGAATGACAAAAAAGAAAATTCCATCATACGAAAACATCTTATCAATTGATCCTTTTATTACTTTTTTGATCAAGCGATCAAGATAGAATTCAATAAGACGCTTGATTGGCCTCCAGACATGCGCCTCCAATAACGCTAGTGGAAATAAAACTACTAAGCAACAAAAAGCTGCAATAATCAACAATGCTGCAAAAGGACTTCTTTTCGCAACCCCAATAAATACACTTATTGGGAATAACATCAAGCAACCCATTAAGGTGATCATTGCACCCAATAATTCCATCATCAAATAGATATATCTTTTTGTTTTCAAGGTAGTCCTCCTTTTCTTGTATCGTAGGATTGTCTCTACTGTCCTTTAATACTAAAGCTTTTGGTGATTCTGTCAACGTCTTTCAGTTCTTCGATCATCTTTTTTTCTTGAGATGAGAGGGTTGCGAGAACGGATTTGAGTGAGGTTTGATTCAACTTCACGACATCGTTCCACTTTCCAAGAGGTTCCAGAATTTCTCGTAATTTCCCTTCGTCATACTTGTACGTCACTCTTTCGGTTCGAGCAACAATTCTTGAATTGGAGTCACAAAAAACTCTGTCTACGCCTTCCTGATTCATGTAGTCTGAGATGAGTTCTTGAAGTTTAGCCACTTTCATTCGTAGGCTCTTGGCGTCATCTTTGGCTTGAATATACTGGGTAATGGCCTCATTGAATTCTTGTGTGTCAATTTTTCGTTCTTCTTTGAATTTGTGTTTCCACATCGGGCAATGTTTTTGATATCCGCACCAATCACAAAGAGGGTTCACGACGGGTTCAAATTTTTCTGATTCAATTTCTGAAATTACGTTTAAAAATTCCTTATTAACGCTGTCTAATTGCTCTTTTGTTCTGGTGGAGCTCAATTTTGCACCGTGTTTGACGAAATATAAACTCACTTTAATTTTGTCTAAATTCTTTTCTTCTTCAGGATAGCGACTCAAAAAAGCCTTGAGATAGATTGAAAGCTGCAAGTCATTATCAATCATTTCTTGAGAAGGCATTTTTTTTGCGGTCTTGTAGTCTATGATTTCATATCCGTCATCTGTTCTGTCAATTCGGTCCACAATTCCAGAAACTACATGATTTTCAAGAGGAATCTGGAAATGACTTTCCAATGCTACAATATTAGTTTTTGAAATGTCATTGTCGTTGTAGTATCTGCGAATCATCTCAACTCCTTGAGAGAACGCAGATCTTTCTTCAAGCTCAGTTTCAAAAACATCACTATTCCAATTGACTGAAAAATGTTCCATGGCTTGCTCTAGGGTAGGGGACAGGATTCCTGGAGTGTGAACAAAATTCAGAGTGGAGTGAATGAGTGTTCCAAAAACAGCCTCTTTTGATTTGGGTTCTTTGATGCGGTCAATATTTTGAAGCTTATACTTCAGTGGGCAAGTTTTGTAGGTATTTAGTGCTGAATAGGAAATTCTCATTGAAATTTAGTTTAATAAATAGGTTACTATATTATTATACAAAATTATTGACTTATTTTCCACTTAGATTATACTTAAAGCATAGTAAATTAGTAGGGATTAAGAAATATGCAATTTTCAACAAAAGCTGAATATGGGCTCCGGGCTATGGTTGTTTTGGCCAAAAGCTATCCAGAAACAAAAAACATTCCGGAAATTTCCGCACAGGAAAATATTTCTCCAAAATATCTGGAGCAACTTATGCGTGAGCTTAAAAGAAACAAGCTTATTGAAAGCAAAAAAGGAAAGAGTGGGGGATATACCCTTTCAAAAAGACCTTCAGAAATTTCCACTGCAGACATCATTGAAACACTAGAGGGAAGCATTACTCCAATGAAATGCAACAGCAAGGAGTGTCAGGGGAAGGTGTGCCCTTCAAAAAAAGTGTGGTTAAAACTTGGGCTCGAAATCAAAAAAACCTTGGAAAACATTAAATTAGAAGAATTAATAAAATAATAGTATCTTATGAAAAATATATATTTAGATCATGCAGCAACCACTCCAACTGACAAAGAAATTTTGGATGAAATAATTCCATTTTTTTCTGAAAGATTCGGAAACCCATCTTCTGTTCACACCACAGGACAAGACGCAATGAACGCCGTGGACAATGCTAGAAATACAATTTCAAAACTTTTGAACTGCCTTTCAACGGAAATAATCTTCACTTCAGGGGCAACAGAAAGCAACAACTTTGCAATCAAAGGTGTTGTGAAAGCATACTACGCGCAGCATGGGAAAAATGCACCAATTCCTCACATAATCACAACTGCAATAGAGCATCATTGCGTACTAGACACTTGCAAATCACTGGAAAAAGAGGGATTGGCGAAAGTCACATATGCATCGGTCAATAAGGATGGACTGGTTGACGTTGAAAAAATAAGAGAGGCTGTAAAAGAAAATACTCTTTTGATCTCTGTCATGCATGTGAACAATGAAATCGGCACCATGCAACCAATCCAAGAAATTGGAAATATGCTGGAAGAATTGAACAAGCAAAGAGACTTAGAGGGTCACAAGAAAATATATTTTCATACTGACGCTGTTCAAGCAATTAACTATGTAAATTGCGATGTGTCGAAGCTGAAAGTGGACATGCTTTCTTTTTCAGGACACAAAATCTATGGACCCAAAGGAATAGGCGCCCTATTCATCAAAAAAGATGTGAAAATCAAGCCGATTCTGGATGGTGGTGGTCAAGAATTCAAGCTTAGAGCAGGAACTCACAATGTTCCGGCCATAGTTGGGTTTGGACACGCCGCAAAAAGAGCACAAGAGAACAAAGAAAAAAATGATTCAATTCAAGAAGTAAGAGATCACTTGATTGACAGAGTTTTGAAAGAAATCCCAGCTTCATATTTGAATGGTTCAAAAGAAAAACGAATTCCAAATAATGCTAATTTCAGATTTGACAACATAGAAGGGGAGGGGTTATTGCTTTCATTGGACATGGAAGGAATTTCAGCTTCCACCGGGTCAGCATGCTCTTCTGGATCACTTGATCCATCTCATGTTCTTTTGGCCTTGGGGCTTCGTCATGAACAAGCTCACGGAAGCCTCAGACTCACTCTTGGAAAAAACACAACTAAAGAAGAAATTGATATCGTTGTTGAAAAAATCAAAGAAATTGTGGAGAGACTCAGAAAAATATCCGGGAACGTTCTTTCTGAATTTGAAAAATAATCTAATAAAAAAACATGTCATTCTGAACTTGTTTCAGAATCCCGTTATATTATTGAAGTGCGTGCTAAGATGTGGGGATCCTGAATCAAGTTCAGGATGACAAGTGATAATATATTATTAAGTACTAATTAAATTTTACATATGCAATATTCAAAAAAAGTTTTGGAACATTTCACTCGTCCAAAAAATCAAGGAGAAATTGAAAATCCCGATGCAGTGAGCACCGTTGGAAATCCTAAATGTGGTGATATAATGAAGATGTATCTCAAAATTGAAAAAAATGAGAAAGGGGAGGAATACATCAAAGACATCAAGTTTCAAACACTTGGATGTGGAGCAGCCATTGCGACATCATCCATGGGAACTGAACTTGCCAAAGGAAAAACCCTGAAAGAAGCTCTCAAAATCACCAATCAAAATGTCGCGGATGAATTGGGAGGTCTTCCCCAACAAAAAATGCATTGCAGTAATTTGGCTGCAGAAGCCATTCACAAAGCGATTATGAGTTACCAAGATAAGAAGTAAGTGTATATCATAAACAACATTCTCGTCTTGTGTCATTCCGGAAAGAACGTTTTTTGCACCAATCCACCTCACACTTGTCATTCTGAACTTGTTTCAGAATCCCGTAATATTATTGAAGTATGTTCTAAAACACAGGGATCCTGTCCGCCAGTTGGCGGATCAGGATGACAAAAAATTGTACGATATAAACAACATTAAAAATAAAAAAATATGAAAATCAGAGACGTTCAAAAAAAAGACAAAAAAGCTTTGGAAGGGTTGTATTTCCAACTTACAGGAAAAGAAATAGAAGTTGATCCTACGGTACTGCAAGAAGATACCAGTTGTTTTTGTAGGGTGATGGAGAAAGATGGGGAAGTAATTGGAACAGCTTCGCTTATTGTATATCGAATTCCAGTAAAAGGTCTCATTGGTAGAGTTGAGGATGTGGTTATTGATGAAAGCGCAAGAGGCGGTGGACTCGGGAGGATGATTATGGATGATCTCTTGAATCTTGCTCAAGAAAAAGGACTTGCTTATTTGAACCTCACTAGCAACCCAAAAAGAATTCCAGCAAGAAGACTCTACGAATCTCTCGGATTTGAAATTTACGATACAGGAGTTTTCTGGAAAAAAATGGACTAAAAAACCTTTACAGCCGCCCTACTTTGGGCGGTTTTTTGAATCAAAAACACAAAAATATACCCCTGAGAAATGGCTCTGTTGAGCCAAAAAATGACGCTCAAAATTGACCTGTGAGCGTCTTTTGTGTTGGGAGTGGTATGCACATACCCCTGAATATGGCTCAACAGAGCCAAAAATAGGGGACTATTATTTTTTCATAAAATACCTTGACAAATGTATTATTTTTTACTATTATGATGCGTAAGATGAATTTGGATACCACACATAATAAAAATCACACTGAACTTCGGGAGTAGCTATTATGGATTATACATTGGTAGGAAGCGAAAATATAATTCGTGGCCAGTATTTATCAGTACAAATCAACAAAAAAAGTGCTAAAGGTAAAAACCCTGAGAGAATATCCGGGGTGGTCACTGGAAAAGTTATAAAAGTAACCAAAGAAACCG
>JAOUHN010000048.1 GCA_029865125.1 Candidatus Moraniibacteriota bacterium | reverse complement strand
CTTCCAGAGACTGCCACTCAAAAAAATGAGAGACCACAAATTGGAAAAATTGTTAGTGTAGGAGATAGTAAGAACATTAAGGTGAAAGAAGGGGATAGAGTGATTTATAGTAAATTTGCTGGAAATGAAGTTGATGTTGAAGGCGACAGATTTCTCATTGTAAAGAACGAAGATATTTTGGCTGTGATAACCAAATAGTTACTTTGAATTTCAAGACAAACAAAAACCACCTCGATGCATCGAAGTGGTTTTTGTTTGAGCGAATCTTTGAATTATTGTATGAGTTCAAAGTTTTTTTCAGTCCATGATGCAAGACCTCCGTCAATAATATAAGTTGCAAGAAATCCCAAATCATATAATTTAACAGCTATTTGAAAATCCTTTAAAGTTGATTCTGAATACATAATTAATTCTTTGGCACTTGAAATTTCATTTTTTCTTTTTTCAATTTCATCCGCAGGGATGTTGATAGCTCCACGAATGTGTCCATTTTCAAAATCTTTTTTTGATCGAACATCCAAAATGATTGCAGAATAATCATTTTGAATAGCAATGTTCACTTGAGCTGGGTTCAGAAAACTTACTTTTGCAATATCTTCCAATGATTCAGGATTTCCAATGGATACTGTGGGCTGATAACTGTCTTTCCATGCTGTCATTCCTCCGGATAAAACATATAATTTTTCAAAATTTTCTTTTTTCAAAAAAGTGAATAATTCAGAAAGATCTTTTCGGTCTGAGTAATCTGCTCCTATTATTATCAAAGTGTTTTTTTTGTCGATATGATCATATTCTTGATAGATGAACTCCATCGGAATGTTGATCGTGTTTTCTATATGTTCAGCAAGATAGCTCTCTCGATCTCGAACATCAATCATGAATAAATCTTTTTCTTTTTGAATAATTTTTTGTTGCAATTCTTTAGGAAGGAGATAATTAGTTTCATCCACGGGTTGTGCAACAGTCTCAGTTTCGTCCACATTCTTTTTTTTGTTTCCAATGGAATCTCTTGTGAATGTTATGACGATGACCACAATGATTAGCACAAATCCAATGAGAACTATTTTGTTTTTATTTTCTTCAATATTTGACATTTTTTTATTTTAAGATGGAACCAATAAAGTTTGGATATCCATTTGTGAAACTTAATGCATCCATTTCGCTTTTTCCCTCCAATTGTAATTTTTTGATAACAATAATTCCTGATGCAGTTTGAACACACAATGATTCGTTTGATTTGAAAACTTCTCCCAAATGACGTTTTTCTGATCCTAGTGATTCTTCAATTGAGATATCGGTCAATTTGATTCTTTTGATGGAACCTTTCTCTCCATCTGACCAAAAACAAAATATTCCTGGCCAAGAATAGAAAGCTCGAAATTTGTTATATATTTCTTGAGCGGTTTCATTCCATAATATTTTTCCATCATTTTTTTCAATAAGTTGACACAGGGTTGCATGGGAATTATTTTGTTTCTCCGGCTCAATTTGTTTGTTGATCCAAAGAGGAATTGTTTTGATGAGAAGTTCTGCTCCGTGTCTGGATAGTTTTTCAGAAAGGGTAGGAGTGGTGTCATTAGAATCAATTTTAACTTCAAATCTTGTTAGAACATCTCCAGTATCCACTCCAGCATCCATGAGCATGATGGTCACTCCTGTTTTTGTTTTTCCAAGAAGGAGTGCGTTTTGAATTGGGGATGGTCCTCTCAATTTTGGCAAAAGAGATGTGTGAACATTGATGCATCCAAATCCGGGAATATCTAAAAAAGCTTGAGGAAGAATTTTTCCATATGCAGCCACAATCACTAAATCAGGCTTCAAATCTTTGATTTTTTGAACAAATTCCGCATCAATTTTTTCCGGTTGCAAGATATCAATATTTTTTTCCTGGCAAAAAGTTTTGACGGTGTTGGGGATTATTTCTTGCTTACGACCCACCTTTTTGTCTGGCTGGGTCATGGCAGCAATGATATTATATTCATTTTTCACAAGTTCTTCCAAGATGTCCTTGGCTAAAGGAGAAGTTCCTGCGAAAATTATTTTCAATTCAATTGCTTTGTTTTTGTTGTTGTTCATTTTTTTATTTTGATCTTTGAATAAAAAGTATTCCGTCTAGATGGTCAATCTCATGCTGAAAAACTCTTGCAATAAGACCACTACCTTTCATTTTACAACGTTCTCCCTTTTCATTCAAATATCTCACTGTGACCTTCTCAGAACGTTTGATGTTAGAGATGATTTTTCCAGGAAAACTAAGACAACCTTCTTCTGATGTCTCAGTGCTTTTGGAGGCAGAGGTTATCTTTGGATTGATGAGAACATGCGCTTTTTTGTCGATTTCGACGATGCAAAGACGAATGGATTTTCCAATCTGAGGAGCAGCCAATCCAATGCCATTGCTTTCACGCATTGTTTTGATCATCTTCGGGATCAAGCTCTGGATTTCCTTATCAAGAGGATCTTTGATTTTTTGGGCTTTGGTTTCCAATACTGGATTTGGATATGTTACTATTTTCATGTTTGATAAATTGTTTACTGATATTAACTGAATATTCTACCTTAAATCTATGTTTTTGTAAAGCTCTAGGACTTCTTCGCCATTAGAAACCTTAACCATGTTTTTCTCGGTGCATTCACTGGAAACAGTGATTGTTTTTGATTCATTTTTTTTCACTCTCGCCACTCCTTCCTGAATGATTTTGTCCTGACAAATTCTTTGCCATGAGAAATCATTTTTTTGAGAATGATTTTCAATGGTGAAATTGAGAGAGTTATCCTTTGGATTTTGGAAGTATAGAAACCACTGATCATCCAGCTTGTGCTGACTGTTTTCTGTGAATGAAAGAAAAACAGCACTTGCGAAAAAAAAGATAATTATTGAGATTGTGATTGTTTTTTGAGACATAGTTTTTTGAATGGGTGATTAATTTTTTCGATAGTAAATGACGATTTCGTTTCCTGAATATATCTTGTTGAATTGGTTGGCATTTTTGAATTGAACAGTGTCATTTTTCGGATTCACAACCAAGAAGTTGACACCCGTTTCTTCGAAACATTGCTCACCTTGAGTTGTTGTTGGATTCGAAATCATCCAGAGAGTACACATTTCTCTGGGTTTTGTGGGATCTTCATATCTTTTGAAATAGCTTCTTGAGAATGGGAAGTTGTAGTCCCTCATGAAAAATATTTTCATCCATGTGTCCGCTTTCAAATAGTTGTGATCTTTCAAAACGATGTCTGATTCGGATAGATTTGGATTGCCGGCAAGATATTTGGATGCGTGATACACTCGATTGGCTTCTTGATAATTTTTTTTGTTTTCAAATGATTCAGAGTTATCAAACATTCCATTGACAAGAACAAAAACAAAGAGAGCAAAGAAAAAAGCGCTTATGATAGATGCAGGTAACATCAGCTTTCTTTTGGTGATTTTGATGAACCAAAAAATCCAAGTCAGTGAAAATCCAGCCAGAACAGAGGCAGGAAAGACGAAATAGCTGGCAATTCTTCCGGATGGAAGATTGAGGTGAAGAGTTTCTGGAATTGTGATCATTGAAAATATTGCCACAAACCATCCTAGGGCAAAGGCAGAAGAATAGATAGTGTTTGTGTCATCTTTTTTCTTGGCGTGAGACAAAAGAATGATGAGCACCCCGAGTGTCGCCAGAAGCATGCGAGATTCTCCGATGTTAAACTTGATTTCAGTCAGACTGAGTCCTGCTCGAGTTGATTTGGAAGGGGCTCCGATTGCGGTGTCTACAGCACTAGTTTCGATATATGCCGGAGTGAAAACAAAAAAGAAAAAGAGAAGAAAAGCGATAATCAAAGGAAAGACATTTTTTGAAAAAATCATTTTGACCCAAGCTGTGACAACCGGAGAATAGTCTTTGAAGAGTTTTTTCGCATCACGTTTCTTTTTTGAAAACCACACGGAATTAAAAATAAAAAGAATGTTAAAGGTTATGAATATGAAAGCAAAAATATAGATGAAAATAAATGAACTCAGGTGATGAGTGTAGATCATTCCAGCGGTCAAAAATATTCCTGTAAATAGTGACCAAGAATCATTTTCTTTGAGGGCTTTGAAATAGAAGTAGAGTGCGCTGGGGATCAAAAGATTTCCAATCATGTTTCCAACCACCCCTCCACTGACGAAAGTTGATTGAGGAGAAGAAATGGCATAGAGAGGACCAAGGAATAGAAGTGTTGCAATGGCAACATTTTTTGAAAAAGAAGTCGGTTTTTCGCTGTCGTTCTCAAACAGTCTGAGGGTGAAAACAAAAACGGTCAAAATTCCTGCAATATTAACGAGAAACAGAATAATGGTAGGGAAATATGTGACAAAGCCAACTCCACTCAAAAGACTAATAGCTGCAAAAATCAAGTGCTCACCAATGATGAAGTCAGCAATCGGTGATGGTTCACTAACTTGATAGGATTCTCCAACTTTTTCAATTTCTTGTTTTTCATATACGGGCAATTCTCCAGTTTCAGTGATTAGTTTGGACCAATACATGTGGTGACCCAAGTCAGTTGCTGTTGGAAAAATGGCGTTTTTGAGATGAGCTGTCCTCACAAAAATTGCCAAAAACAGGATAAGCACGATTAGAATCGTTTGATTTTTTGAAAAATTGTCAGTTTTTTTGAATTCAAAAGAAAAATTTTTCTTTTGAACATTTTTTTGAATGAAAAAGCATCCAGCAGAAAATAGGGCGATTCCCGAAAGAACAGACCAGAAATTAAGAGGAATGCCCATTTTCCCCATCACTATCATCAAGAAATCAACAGAAATAATACTAAGTGTAATCGAGAAAACAAGCGCTTCAATCTGCGAAAAGCGTTTTTTTTGAAAAATGGTGGTCAAAAGAAAAAAACCTGGCACAAACATGACCACAATGAGCGATAAATAGAATAAAAACTGTTCCTGAATGAATTCCATAGAATAAATAAAAATAATGTTGTTAATCAAGTATATTTTAACACAAGCGCATATAACATGGAAACACATAGCATGAAGCACAAAACATGTAACATGGAACATAGAATAAAAAACAAAAAACAAGCAAAAATGACCAATTTCAACGGCTCACACGGCCGTGTGAGCCGTTGAAATTGGTTAAAAAGGCCATTTTTAGAGTGAAAGTGGGAGAAATGAATGATATTTTTGAAAGTGATTTGAGAGGGGAGATTCGGGATTTGAATTCGGGGCGTAGGCTCTGATATTGACAAAAGGCTCAAAATTTGCTATGTTTATACGTTAATCGTTATATATTATTTTTGTTTATGAATAAGGAAAAAGGAGGCCTTTTGGAGCTTCGAAACAATACATATTTTTGGTTGGTTTTTGTGGTCTTGACCCTTGCAATGTATCTTTTGCAAGCGGGTACTTTTGTGGACTATAAGTCACAAATCAATGTTCTTTTGCTTCCAAAAAATGAAAGAATCGCAAGTAACATTGGTTTCATCAAAAATAATCTGGAATATTTGTTTGACAATGAATATGAAAGAAGAGGACTTGATAGGTCAGGAATTGAAACTATTTCAAAACAAGACAACACAATAATCACTTTTGAAATTTCTGCAAATGACCAAAAAGAATTGAAGAACACTGACAGAAAAGTTGTTCAGGACTTTTTTGATATAGCGAGTC
>JAOUHN010000015.1 GCA_029865125.1 Candidatus Moraniibacteriota bacterium | reverse complement strand
AATATTCTCTCTAACTCAATTTTTCTTTTTCCATACTCAGAATCTGGATTGGCATATATTACCGCTGAGGAAAAGAGTATTAAATGTTTTTTTGATTTTAATCCTATATTCTCAATCAGTTTTTTTTCAGCATCCGCAAAATCTTCTCCCTCCGCTGCTCTATTGTCAATCAAATGAATTGCAACATCAAAATCATTTTCTATTTTGCAATCATATGGATTGATTTTTTTCAGTTCATCTTTTCTGTTTTCACTAAAAATACTTTCCTCTACTCCAACAGAAGAACAACTATATTTTTCAGACGATAAAAATTCAGCTATATTTCTGCCAATAAACCCCTCTCCTCCGAGAATTAGAATGTTCTTTTTTTCCATCAGTTTCAATAAAATATATTATATTTCCCCACTATTATAGCATTCTAATCATAAAATAACAAAGAATACATCTATACTAATCTTACTAATCGTTGACATCAAACCCTATTAAAAAGTATACTAAGCCTATGAGAAAAAATACTAAAATCATATTATTCATCATTGTTTTTGGATTCTTCCTAAGAGAGCTTTCGCTTGTAGCTATCATGCCTCTTTTTAGCGGGCAAGATGAACCACGACACTATAATACTGTTCAAATACTAAATGAATCTGAGCACACCTGGGAAGTCACTAAAAAATCCAAAGAAGACAAAGAAAAAGGTCAGTTTGAAACATACAACTTTTCAGAAGAAATCAGAAAAACAGCTCAACTAGCTCAAACTGAGCAAAATCCTAGAGAATATTACAAAAAAATGAATTTTTCTGAATCTAGTGATGGAATAAATGAGCAAGAAATCATATCTCAAAATGACCCTGCGATTAATAAATTTTATCCTCCTGACATTGTGGGAGGAACACGAGCATATCATCGCACTGCCTCAGCTATCGAGCACTTGTTTGAAAATGAAAACATTTTGTTTCGATTCTTTTCTGTTCGAATCTTTTCAATACTCCTTGGAACAATATCCGTTGGACTATGTTTTTTTATTGCAAAA
Source organism: Candidatus Moraniibacteriota bacterium (assembly GCA_029865125.1). Taxonomy (GTDB): domain Bacteria; phylum Patescibacteriota; class Minisyncoccia; order Moranbacterales; family UBA9337; genus JAOUHN01. The sequence continues at coordinate 22,809 of JAOUHN010000015.1, read as the reverse complement.
AATGTTGGATTTACAGAAAAGGAAAGTCTTCTTATTACTGCCATAACAAGTTTTCAACCCAAATTATCCGTATACTTTTCCAATATAAATTATGATGCTCTTGTAATTTTGTCGTTTACCGCTTTCGCACTGGCCGGAGTTATGAGTATTAAAAACGGACCCAGCTGGAAGAATTTCACTGCACTACTTGCCACATCTCTTTTAGCTACTCTCACCAAGGGAATTGGGATTATTCTATTCTTCTTGCTTTTTTATCTGATACTCTTTCACTTCTATAAAAAACTAACTTCATTAAAAAAGCATATTCCCGTCTCAATTTGGATATCAATTTTTGGAATAGCTATGATCACATTGGGATTCCTGAGCTACTTCATGCAGCTAACCCCAAATTTTCCATCTCTTTTTGATTATCTTCTTAACAGTATACCCAAAATACCGTCCTCGCTTGAGAATTACTGGGGAGACCTTGTTTGGTCAAGAAATGATTATTCATCTCATCTAATTAGGTTAATCTGGCTAGCAGAAATCGTCTCCTTCATTGGAATTCTTTTTCTCTTTTTCAAAAAAAACACAACTTTTTTTGTTAAAAAAGAATTTTTACTCTTCTTTATACTACTCATTGCAACCCTCCAGGCAAGCATAAGATTCTATGATTGGAAAATATTTTCCTTAACAGGATCACTTGAGCTTGGAACACCAGGAAGATATTTCTTGCCTACCATAATTCCTCACTTAATCCTGATTTTCTCTGGACTTGGAGTAATTGCCGAAAAAAGAAGTCACCTAACAACCATACTTACCTCTGGACTCATTCTAATGTCATCAATTTTTTCTCACCTACTTTTAAACTCCATCATCCCCCGCTATTATTTCTAATTCTATGAACCTAGCCAAAACATATAACCCAAAAAATGTCCTACTAGCTATTTCAATAATAGCGTTCCTTCTTATTATTACTCAATTTTTTAAAGATTGGTCATTTCCAGATACACATTGGAAAGTTGAAAAAGAAGAAGACATGAAAGTTTCTCCAGGCTATCCTATTACTCAAAAATTTATATCCAGAAAAGATAACTTGTCCACAATAGCAATTTTGCTTAGAAGTTCTAAAAAAAATGAATCAAAAGGAACTCTCAACTTAAACATTCTAGATGAAGCCTGTGAAAACATTATTCGAAAAAGTTCTATTAAATTTCACACTTTGGACTCTCAAAGTATGTACAATTTTAATTTCAAAAAAATAAAGGATTCTTCGGATAAGACCTATTGCCTGAAACTGGCTTTTATTCCAAAAAAGGAAGATGCTAAGGACATCCGACTCTTCACAATGTCTAATTATTCAGAAGAAAACGTCTTTCTCTATAATCCAAAAAAGGATAGAGAATATCCAAACTTATCTCTAGCCATGCAACCAGGATACAAGGGAGACAACTTCTACGAAGATACCAAAATTCTAATTCAAAGAATATCTCAATATAAACCATGGTTCCTAAAAGACGTATATCTATTCATCATCTTTCTTCTGGCCATTCTTCTTTCAATCGCAACTGTTACACTACTAATTATAATATAAAAAAATCCCGTAGCTTGTACGGGATTTTTAGTATTCAATTCACTTTTATTTCACTTTGTAATATTCCTTGTACCAATCAATGAAGTTTTTGATTCCTTCTTCAATTCTTGTGGTTGGCTCCCATCCCAATTTTCGAAGCTTGCTGATGTCTGCCACTGTGGCAGGAACATCTCCAGGTTGCATTGGCATCATGTTTTTCTTGGCCTTTTTCCCAATGTTTTCCTCCATCACTTCAATGTAGCGCATCAGAGTCTCCTCCTTGTCACCTCCAATGTTCATCACATCACATTTCAAATTTGCATCCAGAACCTTGATCGTTCCGCTCACGATGTCGTCAATGTATGTGAAATTTCTGCTCATCTTTCCACGATTGAAAACATTGATTGGACGCCCTTCAATGGTGTTTTTGGTGAACATGAAAAGTGCCATGTCCGGTCTTCCCCACGGACCATACACTGTGAAAAATCTGAGTCCTGTTGTTGGAAGCTTATAGATGTGGCTATATACGTGAGCAATCAATTCTGTTGCTTTTTTAGTTGCCGCATATGGAGAAATTGGGGTATCCACGCTGTCAGTCTCTGAAAATGGTTGTTTCTTGTTGTTCCCATACACTGAAGATGATGATGCATACACAAAATTCTTGATCTTGTACTTCACGCTCATTTGCAAAAGATTCATCGTTCCTTTGATGTTCACATCTTCATATGCCAAAGGATCAAGAAGAGAATTTCGAACTCCTGCAAGAGCTGCCAAGCTCACCACTTTGTCAATTTTTTCTTTTTTGAAAATTCTCTCAAGAAGTTTTTCGTCACGAATGTCCCCTTTGTACAGCTTAAAATCATATCCTTTCAAAAATTTGCTAATTCTGTCTCTTTTCAGTTTTGGATCATAATAATCATTGAAGTTATCAATCATCACAACTTCATCACCTCTGTCCATCAATTTCTTTGCCAAATTCGAACCAATGAATCCCGCTCCTCCCGTAATAAACACTTTTACTTTTTTTCTTTTTGCCATAATATTTTACTAAATGATTACAAATCTTTCGTGCTTAATTATATCACTTTATGATAAATTATGTAAGTAATTTATTGGCTTTATTAAGCCATAATTTCTGATATTGTCAAGCTTTCGTCTTTCTGTTACAATCTTCTTATGGAAATTATTGGGGGCTTTCGGCTCTCTAGTGTGTCCAAAGACACAAATATTTTTTCCAGAAAATTTATCGAGTAGCGCGAACAAACAGCTTGTGACAAAATGTCTCAAAGTACATCGATACTGCTATTCGATTTTTTGAAAAAACCGTTTATCAATAACGGTTTTTTCATTTCCTTTATTTCACAAACTTGAAAGTTGAAAGAATGTCTCGATCAATTTTATATCCAGATCTGAAAGTGAAGATTTTCCCATCATGTTTCAAGATTATTTTTTCAGGACTCTCTCCTTCATCTCGAGTGTATGCCCAGCCCAATCCCTTGTCCACGTTTACCAACCACAACAATAGATTTTCTTCTCTGATCGTGATCTTCTTTTTGAGCCCAAAAAAACTCAACTTTTCATCATTATCTTCGATTTCAACGCACATTCCCATAGTGCAAACTTTTTTTCCTTCATCTGTCACTGAAATGTTTTTTCTTTCAGGAGGATATTTGAATTCAAATCCATATTCCTCGTTTCGATACGTTTTCCAATTAGAAATATCTTTCTGTGCTCTTGGGTTTTCCACTGCAAAGAAAAATGCACCCACCAAAGCTGCTAAAATTGAAACTACTGCAAAAATGATAATACTCTTTCTAATCCTAAAATCCATATTTTTCAAAAATTAATTTATACCAAATTAAATTAACGCTTTCTCAATAACAAATTTCATAATTTCAAGCACTAATTTAAATCATTGTTACTTTTTTACCGTTGTGAGGAGTCATCAAAAAAAACAGACGACGGAACCCAGGTAAAAAAGTAACGATGCTTTAACGAAACTCTATAAAAATTCTATTACTTCACCCATTCTAACACAAAACACTTGTGCCAATCAAAATTATTTCAAATTAATCCTTTGGATCTTGGCAATCACCATGCGAATTTTTTCATAGGAAATTTCATCAGAAAGCTTTTCTTTGATAGACCCTAATCTTTGGTAGTCTTCCGCTTCTGACATGGCTCTCAAAATCTCACTCTCTTCTTCTGGAGTGATGTGACTTTCCAAATCAAAATCTCCTCCCGAGACATACCAATCAATCAAGTGGTTGAATATTGTGCTTTTTGCCATGGTTCTGATTTTTGCAATTTCTTCCACAGTGTGGCCTTTTTGATGCAGACCGACCGTCTCTTGAACTGTTGCTGAGATTTCTCCTTGAACTCTTTGTGAACGCTTTTTCTGACTATTTGATCCTGAATCATTTGAGGCACCATTACCCCACTGATAATTCAAACAAACATCACACCCACCGCAATTAGTCGCACTATTTTCCAAATCCGGATCATCAAAATATTCCAAAATTACTTTTCTGCGACATGCGTCGTCTTCGACATATTTTTTCATGTTGTTCACTTTTTCATATTTCATGCTCACTACAGAATTAATTTCATCCCAACTTTTTCCTTGAGAAATCATTTGTCTTTTGTCTCCTTGAATGAAAAAATGATACAACCCCGCATCTCCCCCATTGTGTAGCAAAATGCAATATGCCAGCTCTCCATCACGTCCTGCTCTTCCTGCTTCTTGATAGTATCCTTCCAAACTTCCCGGCATTCCAATGTGAATCACAAAACGAACATCCGCTTTGTCCACTCCCATTCCAAAAGCAACCGTTGCAACAATCACCTTGAATTTGTTCTCCATGAAGCCATTTTGAACCTCACTCCGCTTCTCAGCATTCATCCCTGCGTGATAACACGCAGCACTAACGCCATTGTCCACCAAAAAATCAGCCATCGCCTCAGCCTCTTTTTTTGTGATGGCATACACGATTCCTGAGCCCTCAAGTTTTTTGATGAGCCTCAGTGCCTCTGTTCTTCTGTCACTCTTTTTCATGTTAGCCCTCACAAAAAATCTCAGATTGGGACGATCAAAACCACGCACAAAAACTTCTGGATCACGAAGACCCAATCGAACAGAAATGTCTTTTTTGACTTCAGGTGTGGCAGTGGCAGTGAACGCTGCAACAATTGGCCTCTTTTTTAGCTTTGAGATATTCTCTTTGAGATTCAAATAGTCCGGCCTGAAATCATGACCCCACTGAGAAACACAATGCGCTTCATCCACAGCCAAAAAATCAATTTCCAACTCATTGAAAAATTTCTGAAACGCAGAATTTCCCAATCTTTCTGGAGCGATGTATAAGATCTTGGTTTTCTTTTTCAAAATGTCATCGATTCTCTTTTGAATTTCTTTCTCACTCAAAGAGCTGTTGATGAAAGTGGCTCCGATCCCTCTTGCATTCAAAGCATCCACCTGATCTTTCATAAGCGCAATCAAAGGTGAAATGACAACGGTCAAGTTTTCAAACAAAACAGCTGGCAACTGATAGCAAAGGGACTTCCCTCCACCCGTAGGCATGAGCGCAATCACATCTTTTCCGCCAACAATGCTCTCCACAATTTCCTCTTGTCCTGAGCGAAATTTTGAAAAATTAAAATATTTTTTGAGACTTTTTTTCATATAGTGATATTATACCACCAAAAACCTGGGACGCAAAACATGGGATATGGAGCATAAAACACAGGGCATGAAAAGTGAAAAACATTAGTGAGAACTACACTCCCCTGGCGACTTTAAAGTTACATCAAAAAAAGGCAGGTGGGCATGTTTGAATGCCCTCCTGCCTTGTCACCCAACTCATTGTGTCACACGATGATCTAAAGATCAAAATTGCTTCCGTCATCGAAAGTAATTCTACTTTCTGTAACTTCCACAACTTTCTTTCCTGCATATTCGTGCGTTATTTTTTTGATTTTTTTTCCAAAAAAAATAAACCCATGCCCTTCGGCTCTCAGATCCTCAACTACAAGAGGACCATTGGTCCACTCTGGAAGTACCACCACATTCAATTTGTCTTTATCAGAAATTGTCAGCGTAACTTCACAGCTATCAAGAAAAACAACCACTGCACAAGACACTATGAATACCTCATGCACATACCACACACGAAGCCTCACACCCTTCAGATTGATAAATCTAGGCGGAATAATCATATTCCCCTCCTCTCTAACTGAGGTTCAAAAAAAAATACCGCTCCCATCTATCAATAAGGCTACGCTCAACAAGCCAAAAAGTCAATAATTTCACAAAGAAAAAACACCGTCTTTCGACGGTGTTTTTTTATTTTTCCTAGAACTGAACTTCCAATTTCAATTCCTCTCCCTTCCTGTTCACAATCATCTCAACTTTTTCTCCTTTCTTGTGCTTTGAAACAAGCCTTGAAAGTGAGTTTTGTTCGTCAACTTCTTTTCCGTCAATTGAAACAATGATGTCTCCGATTTTGATTCCAGCCTTTTGACCGGCTGAAGCTGCAATCACTGCCATAGACTGTCTTCCTGAAGGAGCATATACCAAAGCTCCATTGTTTCTTTGTGCTTTGAAAATTTCTGATTTAATATTATTCAAAGAAATATAATACACCCCCAATTTTGCCCTATTTTCAATTTGTGCCTCAAAAATCATGTCCACTGTTTCTTTAATTTTATTGACTGGAATTTGGAAATAATAATCTTTGTTGTCAATTACAACCTTTTTTGTAATTCCGACCATCTCTCCGTTATAGTTAATCACGATTCCTCCTTCATATTTTCTCGACTCATCAAAGCTTGTTTCCAAGACACCTTCCAATTTGTCTGAATATGAAAGATTAGTTCCAGCTAAATTGAAATTATCATTGTACCCTTCAATAAATCCAATAGAAATACTATTTTGATTTGTCTTCAAAAAACGACCCATAGCAATAACCTTTTGTCCGCCATTTAATGATTCTCCGTTTGCAAAAGGAATCACATTAAAATTAGAAGCTTCTACTTTCAAAAAAGCCAATTCACTATATTCATCAATAGCAATCATTGTAGCAGAAAAGCTTTCTCCTCTGGAAGTAAACACTTTATATTCCGCGTTATTCGTTAGAATAGATTCTTTTGTTGTCATAATCAATCCATCACTAGAAATTGAGACGCCTATTCCTGTTTTGCTCTCATTTTTCCCATCAATCACATTTTTATCATTTGAAACAATGCTTACCATTGAATCTGAAGCTTTTTTCACCACCTCTTTTATTGGAGCTTCTTCATGAGTGACAACTTGCTCTATTTTGTTTATCACAGTAACATTCTCATTTGCTTTTCGAAGAAAAGAACATCGAGAGAAAATATTGCTCGTACTCAATTTTGGCAGAACATAACGATCAAAAACCATTCCTCCCAATCCACCTACCACAAAAACAAATGCGAATATCATCGCCCATTTAATGCTTTTTTTAATCATTTTTTGAAATTTTAATTATTTTCTTATGCTAAACAGCTATCAATATATATTAGGCATCCATCTCGAAGTTGTCAAGATAACAATGATAATACACACAAAAAAAACTGAATTGGCAACCACTCTCTTTTTGCTCAAAATATCCAGAAAATAACTCTGGACAAAATCCCACAATATATAATAGAGAATCAAAGAGATCACTCCAGTAGTCAAATATCCAAAAGGCCAAAAATTAATCACCCACGCAAGCTCCATCATTGAAAACCCCAACAAAAAACTATACATTACTTCAATTTTCTTTTTACTCACAGCATTGATTATTCTGATATACACCAATGTAAGCAAAAAAGTAACAAAGAAATAGAATGCCATCAAGGTCCAAATGGGCACATAGAAATTCAAATATGCGCCATAGCCTGCGGAATAGAGGAAAAAAACAGTTGCCATCAACGAAGCTGATACCATTCCTCTCGCAGTTTGATCTTTTGCATATTTTCCCAGTCGATATCCTCCCAAAAGAGAAAGATACAAAACCAAACCACTCAAAAAAATAAACATTTGTTTTGTGATTCCAAAATCAACAAAATATAGCATAAAAAAAGCAGCAAGCGAAAAGGATATGGATGGAATCGAAAACAACCATTGCTTGCTGCTTTTTTTGAAAATCGGCACCATAATGAGAGTCAACGGAAAAAGAAGATACAAAAACCAGCCTTCTTTAAACGTAGTGATCTCAAGGCACAAAACAAACACTATTACATAAAATAATACAGAAAAAGAAAAAAACACTTCTTACGGTTATTTATTTAATTGTTATTTGATCAATCTATTCTACAATTGATATCGCATTCACTGGACAATTGTCGACAGCTTCCTGACAATCACAATCTCCACACTCTTCAGAAACAACTTTTGACTTTCCGTCCTCCATCGCAAAAACTGTTGGACAAAGAGCTTCACATGTTCCACATCCAATACACAAATCTTTGTTTACTTCTGGCTTTGACATTTTGTTTGACCACTAAACATTTCTTCCTGAAAACAGGAGAACTGCCTAGTTTATTTTTAAAAAAATTAATTAATTATTGCTTACTCATCAAATTCACAAATTGCTTCTTCTTTGTTCCATCTATATCCTTTCACAAAAACTCTGATTTCCATCTTTTTCATTTCATCTTCCAGCCATTCTCCAAATGTCTTTTTGGAAACAAATATCTGTGCAATTTCAATCATTTCTTTTTCATCTTCAATTTTTTTGTCTATCACTTTTACAATGTGAAACCCTAGATCACTTTCTATTATATCACTAATTTCACCTTTTCCTAAACTGAAAACCTTTTCTTGCAAATCTTGATTCAATTGTTCCTTTTCAAACCAGCCCAAGCTACCATTTCTTTTTTCATCATTCTCAGAAGAATTTTGACTTACTATTTCTGAAAAATCCTCTCCTTCATTCAATCTTTTTTGAATTTTTTCAATACTGTCTTTCGCTTTCTGAGTATTATCTTTCAAATCATTTCCCAAAACATTTTTTTCAAGTTCTGTTTTATAGATTCCTGGCATCACAACTTTGTGCTCAAAATCTTCGATTGTCCAACCATACAACTGCATCAAATTTTCATCAACTCCCTCACCGCTTCCTATCTCTTTTATTTTTCTTTCTACGCTTTCTTCTACCATTTTCTTAGTAATCACAATTCCTCTTTCTTTTGCCAGATTCTCTATTGCCTCGTCTTCTATCATCTTGTTAATCACATCTCGCTCTTTAACTTTAAGTCTCTTTTTTCCTTCCTCGGTTGTGAAATCTATGCGCACTCCGATGCTCGCAAAATCCTGACTTTCATAAAACTTTTTCACTGACATCAAATTTTCCTCAACTTCTCTTATGGTAATGAAATTAAAACCTCCCACTGAAGCCAGTGGCAAAGGAACCGGCCTAGTAACCGTTTTTATCAAATTACTTTGAACGCCAAAACCATAAATCAGAACAGAAAAAAATGTCAAAGCAATCACCATTATAATCACAATGGAACTAACAACTGTTATTGGTTTTACTTTGCTTTTTTCCACTTTTTCTATTTTTTCTTCTTCTGTCATCGATTTTTTGTTTTTAAAACTTATTTAATATCTAAAAAAATAATCCCACCATTTTTTGTAATTAGGAATATTGACATCATCTTTATCTCCCAAAACTTCTTGTGCCATCACACTTTCATTTTTTTCAGAATCAGCAACTTCTCGATTTGATTCTGGGCCAAACTTAACAGAAACAACCCTTTCTCCTTTTTTTTGAAGATTCAATCTTTCTTTTGAAATTCTTTCCTTATATTCTTTTGTTTCAAAATATGATATTTTTTCTCTCAAAAAATGATTATTCTTCTCCAATTCCTGTCGCTCACTTTGAAGAGCTGCAATTTCATCCTGAATGTCGTTCTTTCTTCCCATTTCCTTAAAAGCAGGAAATGAAAAAATTACCAACAAAACAAACAGTGTGAAAATAAATAATCTAAAAAAAAGTTTATTTTCTTTCATTTCAAAAATTTAATTTAAAAATAAGGGAGCAATCAAAAACATTATCATTGAAAATACCCCTAATATAGAAATGGCTACCCAAATCCAATATAATTTCTTTCTTCTTCGTTTATTTGCATGCATATGCTTTAAGTTTAATAAAAATTTAGGAAAAACACAATCACACTGTTTTCACCTTTTCTTTTATGAAATTATAATACTCTTCATTTTGACTATTTTTATTCGTATATTCTTTTAACGATTTTTCGCGTGCCTTTTCGCCCATTTTTCTTCTCAAATCACCGTCTTCCACCATCTTTTTCATTTTCTCAAACCATTCTTGCTCACTTGCAGCCAAAAAACCATTCTCACCATCATCAATCACTTCTTTAAGAACATTGGTATTGGAAGCAATTGTTGGAACTCCCAAGATACCAGCTTCAAAAAATTTCAACTCGGATTTAGCTTCGCAAAAAGGATTTTCGACCTCCAGAGGCAAAAGGTTCACATCTACATTATAGATGTTTTGATAGTTCTTTTTTCTTGAGGCAAATGGAATTATTTCTATTCTATCTTCAAAATTAGAAAGAGCTCCTTGTTTTTCCAGCGGACCAGCTAAACATAGTGTGATGTCTTCCTTCTCTTCTAATAATTTTTTCAAAGCGCCAACAATAACTTGAAAATCCTTATTGTGACTCATTGTTCCACTGAAATATCCCAGTTTCACACTATCTTTCTCAGTTTTGCTGCTTTTTTTACGCAAAATATCCTCCACTAACTTCAGCTCTTTGTTATTGATTTTGTTGGGAACCAAAAAAACTTTCTTTCCCAAATCTTCCAACTTGTTTTTCAAAAATGTTGTCGTGGTTGTGCAAACTTTGACATATGGATCATTCAATATTTGTGAGCCAATCCCATCTTTATATAATTCTTTTTCGAGCTTACTTATGTTTTTGAGATAATCAATGTTTTCGAGATATTTTGGATCATATAAAAGATCATCTGTTTCGAAAATAATTTCTCCGTTCTGACGCTTGATTTCCTCAATAAAATTCCTGATTGCATCAGTATATGTCGTTCTGTGAAAAACAAACACCTTGAATCTCTTTGCAAATCCAATCAAAAAAGGATTATCTTGAATGACCACATCACTTTTGATTCCGTGAATTTCCAATTCCTCCGCCACATTGTAACCTCGATACATTGAGCTTGCTCCTACACCGCCAACAATGAAAAGAATGTCTCCGGACTCACCTCGCTTCAAAAAAAGCTTCAGAAATTGATATGACGCACTTGAAACTCTTTTGAAAGCACTGAAAAATCCGTCACTTCGAAAAGCTCCGATAATTTTTCCTAACTTGGTGGTTAACATCTTCATAGTTTTTATTTAAACTCAAGCTTTAAATCCTTTTTGAGCATTTCTTCATGAGTAAATTCTCCCTCATTTGTTTTCACCCTAATTTTGACAGGAACATCGCCAACCCCAGATTGCTTTTGAATTAACAATTTATAATCCTCTTGCTTGAATCTGTCTGGCAATTCATATTTCACAAACACATTGGTCTCTCCATTTATCAGCACATGCAAAATGAATCCGAAATATGTTTTTCCAAATTCTTCTTGAATATTTGGATAACTAACCATTTTTCTTTCAAGTAAATTAGACCCCTGAGGAACATACACTCTCAAATATGAATGATAATCACTGGTTCTCCAATCTCCGTACGTTGCAGTGTGCGTATATTTTGCATTCAGTGTTACCGTTGGTTTTTCCATTGTCAAATCAACAAAATAATCAATCTCTCTTTTGATATAGTGATCAGACTTAAGAGCACCCATATTGGCGTCCACCATCATCAGATAATCTCCATCCCAATCAGCTGCAACACGTCCGTCCCAATGCACATCCTCAACAATTTTTTGAAGCTCCTTATTTTCAAAATTAAGCATCACATTTTTGTTTCGAAGCTCTTCTAGTGTGAAGTTGGCTAGTTTTGGAATATTGTTTATCTTGAAAAGCTTGTCGACAATAATAGCCCCCATCTGTTTCATGATGGCCTTTCTGTTTTGCGTGTCTAATGTTTCATCTCCAAGATATTTCTTCTCCACTACCTCTTCTAGCTTCCAAGTAGCATTTTCACTAGTGTATTCACCTGGATAGCCTGGGACAGTAATCGGTCCAGTAAGTTCCAAAACGTGATCGAAAACATCTGCATTAACAGCGATCACACCATCAAAATCACTACTTCTTCCAGAAAGACGATAGAAATATTTGGCTTTTTCTGCATTAATAGGAAAATCAGGAGAAAAATTAGAATCACGAAACTTCCATTTTTTGATACTCATCATTCTCTCAAAAGGATACGGTGGAGTAACCTTGGCCGTAATTCTCTGATCCAATAAGTTTGCATCCTCAATAAACAGAGATGTTACTTCTCCATTTTTAATGTTAGCAACAGCGTATTGCCCCAAAAATCCTCCACCAGGACGAAGTTCCATGTTGTTTTGAAGTAAAATCAAATATTTTCTTTCAACATTGTCCTGCTTCACAATTTCTTGAGACAACGAATTGATCGCTTCCAATTCCTTTTTTGTGTCTTGCTTTATAGGAAGAAATTTGATGGCTTCTTCAATGACAGACAAAGAATTTGAAATAATGGAAATATTGCCAGATCGCTTGATAACGAAAAAAACTGCCGCACCTCCAATAACGAAAATTGATGCGATTGTAATCAAAACTATTTTTGTTTTACTCCATTGAAACATATTTTATGTAACAGTTTAATTCAAATAAAAATTTCTGAATTCAAAAAATATCCAGAAATATTTTATTTAACCTATGTTAATTTCTCATTACTTTTTAAATATAGCTATTTTTTTACACGCACGATTAGGCTCTTCCATCACTTCCAAAAATTTTAATTTTATCTTTCACAGCATCTTCAACCTGATCTCTACTTTCTCCCAAAATCTTTCTGAGATCAAAAGACATTTCTTCTTTGTTTTTCACTCTGTTAATCAAGCTATTTACAAATGCCAATCTTATCGCGGTGTCTACATTGAAACATGAAATTCCTTTTTCAATAGCTTCTTTGGCTTTTTCTGCTGTCCAATCAGATGCTCCGTGCATAATCAAAGGGACATCTACAACTTTGCGAATCATTTCTAGTCTTGCAAAATCAGGAATTTCTCTTTCCTTAGCAAAATCATGTGCATTTCCAACAGCTACTGCCAAAGCATCCACTCCCGTTTCTTGTACAAACTTTTCTGCTTGAGCAGGATCTGTCATGTAGTCATCCCAGTTGATGTCAATCACTCCAACTTCTCCAAAATATGGGACGTTTCCAAGCTCTGCCTGAATGTGCACCCCTTTTCCTTTGCAAAACTCAGCAATTTTTTTCGTCATAGCAACATTGTCAGCATAATTTTTTCGAGAACCGTCATACATCACAGATGTTATTCCCACTTCTACTGCCCTTTCAATTACTTCAAAACTTTTCCCGTGATCCAAGTGAATTCCCACGGGAACATTTGGATAATAAAATTCTGCAATGTTCTTTATCAAATTGAAAATCGCTCTCCCTCCTGTATAATCCATTGTCTTTTCAGTAACCTGAATGATCACTGGTGAACGAAGTTCGTATGCTGCCTTCAAAATTGCTTGTGTTGTTTCGAGATTAACCGTATTAAACGCTCCTACTGCATAACCTCCTTTTTTTGCATCGGCTAATATGTCTTTGACATTAACTATCATTTTGTTTATTTTTTAATTATTTATTTAACATTCTCGCTAATTCCATAAATTTAAGTGGGATAAGTGATTCTCCTCCAACAAGCGCTCCGTCCATTCCTGAATCAAGACAAGTTGGTTTTAAAATATTTGCATTAACCGACCCTCCATATGTAATTCTAATTTCTTCCGCCCTAGATGCGCCATATTTTTCCGTAATAATCTTTTTCACTAAAATTCTCAATTCCATTATCTCATTTGAATTTGGAACGACAGAAGGCATTCCTGGTCCAGCACTAATGGCCCACACTGGTTCATAAGCGAAAATAATTTTTGAGAGTTTCATTGGAGAAATATCTCCCAATCCTTCAATAATTTGTTTGGTGATTACATCCTTTGTGGCTCCCAAATCTCTTTCATTTCTCGTTTCTCCAAAACAAAAAATCGGAGTGATTCCTTCTTCCAGTGCAGCTTTCAGTTTTCTGTTCACCATCTCATTATCCTCCCCTAATCCGTGCCTTCTTTCACTGTGTCCAATGATCACATGAGTAGCATTGATGCCTTTGACCATAGGTGCGGAAATTTCTCCTGTGAAAGTTCCTTTTTTCTCCCAGTGAATATTTTGAGCCCCAACAAAAACTTTTTTTCCTTTCAATGTCTTTGAAAAACTTTCCAAATACACGGATGGAGGACAAAATATCACTTCCACATCATCAAATCCACCTTTTTTAATCTCACCTTCCAATGATTTCAGATAATTATCTCTTTCAAGAACACTTAGCAGATTCATTTTTATATTTGCAACTATTATCTTTTTTTTGTGTTTTTTCATAGTTATTTTTTATTGATGAATCCCGTTAAAACCGAGTGTTATACCTGTTACAATTATACCAGCAATTGCACATCCCGCCAAAAGTGACAAAATAGCTTTTTTGAAATCAATTCTAAAAATAGACGCGGCCACTGCACCAGTGAACGCTCCCGTCGCTGGCAGAGGAATGGCTACAAAAGTAATGAGTGCCAATGCTCCCCATTTCTCAAATTTTTCAGTATTTTTGGTCCTTATTCGATCAATATATTTATTCCAAAATCTATTTATAAAATCTATTCTTTCAATAATCAATTTGGAAACAGGATTAACAAAGAGCATCACCAATCCTCCCATAATAGTGTTTCCTGTTACTGACCAAAACCATGCCCAAAAGGGATGCATTTCATATTTCACAATAGCCACCGGAATTGAAGCTCTGAGTTCAGTTATTGGCATCATCGCTGTTAAAAAAGTTGCCAATTCACTAGGAAGTCCCGAAAACCATGATATTATAATTTCTTGCATAAGTTTATATGTCTAGATTTTTTACATTTTTCGCATGCGTTTGAATGAAGCGTCTTCTTGGCTCTACATTACTTCCCATTAAAACGTCAAACACCTTATCAGCAGCTTCCGCATCTTCAATTTTTACTTGAAGCATTGTTCTGTTTTCTGGATTCATTGTATTTTCCCAAAGTTGTTCTGGATTCATTTCTCCGAGACCCTTGTATCGTTGAATACTAAACCCGTTTACTTTGCCGTCTTCATCACTTTGATTCACATTTTCTTCCTTAGCTTTAATTTTTTTCAATATTTCTTCTTTTTGAGCATCTGTATAGGCATAATAGACCTCTTTCCCTTTTTTGATCTGATATAGTGGTGGTTGAGCGATATAAATATGTCCTTTTTCCACAAGCTCTTCATAATATCGATAAAAGAATGTCAAAAGCAATGTTCTAATGTGTGAACCATCTACGTCGGCATCGGCCATAATAATGATTTTTCCATAGCGAAGCTTGGAAATATCAAAACTATCCCCAATTCCCGCTCCAAGAGCAATGATGATTGGTTTCAAGGTATCTGATTTCACAACTTTATCCAAACTAGTTTTTTCAACGTTTACCAATTTTCCACGAAGTGGCAAAATTGCCTGAAATTGTCTGTCTCTTCCTTGCTTTGCACTACCTCCCGCAGAATCTCCCTCTACAATATATAGTTCTGATTTTGCAGCATCTCTACTGCTACAATCAGCCAATTTTCCTGGGAGAGTCATTCCCTCAAGAGCGCCTTTTCTCACTACCGCTTCTTTGGCAGCTCGTGCAGCCATTCTAGCCCTTGCAGAAAGAAGACATTTGCCAATTATTTCTTTGGCACTTTTTGGATTTTTTTCCAAAAATTCTCCCAATCCATCCGCAACAATACTTGAGGTTATTCCTCTAACTTCACTATTTCCAAGCTTAGCCTTGGTTTGACCTTCAAATTGAGGCTCTCGCAACTTTACGCTTATCACCGCTGTTAGACCTTCTTTGACATCATCCGCTGTTAATCCTCCTTCTTTTTCTTTGATTAAGTTATTTTTTTTCGCATATGCGTTCAAAACTCTTGTCAACGCAGTTCGAAATCCAACAACATGCGTTCCTCCTTCAATTGTATAAATATTATTTGCAAAAGAATATAGTTTTTCTTTGAAGCTGTCTGTGTATTGCATTGAAACCTCCACATATACATCGTCTATTGTTTTTTCAATATACACAGGAATTTCATTTTTCAATTCCTTTCCACGATTCAAAAATTTAACAAAAGAACTAATTCCTCCGTCAAAATAGAATCCTTTTTTTCGAACCTTATATTCATCTTTTTTCTCATCTTCAACTTTTCTTCTGTCTTCAATTACAATTTTCACTCCCTTAGTCAAATATGCCTGTTGTCTCACATAATCCAAAACTTTTTTCCAGCTATATTCAATTTTAGGAAACATTTCGTGATCAGCCTTGAAAGTTATAATTGTTCCTGTTCTGTTTGTGTTTCCTATTGACTTGATTTCAGCAATTCTTTTTCCTCTTTTGAATTCTTGAACCCAAATTTTTCCATCTCTGTGAACCTCTGCTTTTGTCCACTCAGAAAGAGCATTGACTACTGAAACACCAACACCATGAAGACCTCCTGAAACCTTATATCCATCTCCGTCAAATTTTCCTCCAGCATGAAGAACCGTCAAAACAGTTTCCAATGTTGACTTTTTAGTTTGTGGATGCATTTCAACTGGAATACCGCGACCATTGTCAGTAACTTCAATGATATTGTCAGGAAGCATTCTCACTAAAATATCATCACAATA
The DNA here is from genome assembly GCA_029865125.1 of Candidatus Moraniibacteriota bacterium. Taxonomy (GTDB): domain Bacteria; phylum Patescibacteriota; class Minisyncoccia; order Moranbacterales; family UBA9337; genus JAOUHN01. Next base: position 6,379 of record JAOUHN010000015.1, on the reverse strand, counting down.
TCCTGCCATTGCTTCATCAATGGAGTTACTCACCACTTCCCAAATCAAATGATGTAGTCCTTCAAGAGAAGTTCCACCAATATACATTCCTGGTCTTTTTCTAACTGGATCCAGACCTTCCAACACCTGAATGGATTTAGCCCCATAACTACTTTTTTTTGTTTCTCTAGTCATAACTTTGATATTCTTTTCAATTTATAATTTAAAATTCCCTATTTTTAACTTTGATCTTTAAGTCTTTGACTTTCTACTTTCATCTTTTGATTCTGAATTCTGACTTTTATCTTTTGTCTTTCGTTTTTTGTCTTTCAATTCTGACTTTTAGCTTTCAACTTTCAGACTTGTGCCTATCTACTCAAAAAATATAACTCTATCAGCAAAACACCTGTGATCACCAACAATCCATCCCACCAAACCAATACTCTGAAACTTTGGAGAATCAAAAGAATCACAACAATAAGTGCGAGTAATACCCCTTGCCTAAAGCTCATTCCCAGATATGTGAATGCTATTTCAGTGTCCGTAAAAATTCTTCTCATCCAAGTTAAAAACAGAATGAGAGCTCCGGACAAAAACATCCACAAACTTAAATAAAAAAAGGCTTGTCCGACAAACCCAGCTTCCTGAGGGTCTATTCTATTGACTACTGTGAGCCAAACCGCCAAAGAAATAATGGTTTCGATTCGCATTCCCCACATGTATGATTTGAGCGTCATATTTTCCTTTTTGTTTTTCTTACCTCTACTATTTTAACGCATTTTGCGCAATAAAACAAGTGCTTGTTAGATGAGAGACGAGAGATTTGAGATTTGAGAAAAAAAGCAAAAATCCCCATTTCAAGCCAAAATCAACGGCTCACTTCCGTGTGAGCCGTTAAAATATCCAGGTATTTAGCAAAAACAATTTATTATTTAATACTCACAAATTTATAACAACTTTAAATAGTCCAATCCAATGTAAGCCACTTCCACATCTGAATTCTTTCCGTTTCCAAGCAATTCTCTGAATTCTGAGATTGACATCAGCACAACCTCTGCGAATTCATTTTCCTCAAGTTTTTGTTCGGAAACCTTTTCACAATCAGTCACCACAACACAATTTTTTTCCATCGTAGAATAGCCATCACCAATGATAGATGTTACAAACTCTGCGTTTCCCTTATATCCAGTTTCTTCCAAAAGCTCTTTTTCAGCTGCTTGCTTTGGGGTTTCACCCTCATCAACATAACCACCAGGCAATTCAAGAAGGATTTCTTTTGGCCCTGGCCTGAATTGTTTGGCAAGAATGACTTTTTGATCTTTGGTTATCGCCAAGGCAGCCACAACAGTGCCCTCTTTTTTGATGTAAAAATCGCTAACTTCTCCATTTGGCAATTTGAAATCAACTTTTTCAATGCCTCTCCCATATTTGCTGAAAATTTCCTCTCGAGAAATTTCCTCTCATTTTTCTATTTTGTCTGGCATATTATATTTTTTAATCTAATACCTACTTAACAAGGGTGATTTTAATTTTATTCTTGAACACAAACACCGCTTGCGTCGGGATAATTTCCTTCCATCTTGCAAGTTTGTCCTTCTGGACACATGAGGCCCTGAATTCCGCCACACATGATCTCCTTTTCTTCATTTGTGCCTGTCTCTTCTTCAAAAGACTCGCTATATTTTGGAATCTCACACACATCTTTTCCTGAACATTCTGAAGAAATTTCTTCTTCTGAATTCCTTTTGAACAGCAAAAAGCAACTACCAGCAACCACCAGAAGAATCAAAATATACACGCTATTTTTTGCTATTTTGTTCATGTTTTTTTTATTGTTTTGCTAAATTCAATTAACCCTCACATGGCCTATAATTTGTCATTCTGAACTTGATTCAGAATCTCAACATAATATCATCTGTGCTATTACTCGGGGATCCTGAATCAAGTTCAGGATGACATATCTTGCGAAGGGGTTATTTGAATGTTTTTTTATTCAATAACGATCATGTCATCCTCACCGAGATATTCCCCGGTTTGAACCTCGATCATCTCAAGATTTGTCTTTCCGGCATTTGAAAGTTTGTGTGTCACTCCGCTAGAAATGAAAGTTCCTTCATTTTTCTTCAGGGTCATTTTTTCCTTTCCATTGATCACATTTGCACTTCCTTTGATCACAATCCAGTGTTCAGCTCTGTGCTCATGCTTTTGAAGCTGAAGATTTTCTCCTGGATAGATTGTAATCTTTCTCACCTTGTGTCTTGTTCCATCAATGAGTGTCTCATATTTTCCCCAAGGTCTGTGAACAATGACATTGTGATTCACCTCTTTGAAGTCGTTTTTCTTCAAATGGTCAACAATCTTTTTCACATCCTCTCCGTGTCCACGCTTCTGAATCAAGATGCTATCATTGTTTTCAATGACAACCAAATCCTCCACGCCAACTGTTGCAACCAGCTTGTCAGATGTTGTGTGAATGAAAACTCTTTTTGAATCAATACTCACATGATTCTTGGAAAGATCTTTATTTTTTTCAAGCACCTCTGCCAAGCTATCAAATGAGCCTATGTCACTCCATCCGAAATCTCCTTCAAATGCAATAACTTTTTTTGACTTCTCGCTAATGGCATAATCAATAGAGATTGAAGGTGACTCCCCAAACAATTTCATGAAATCCTTCAATTTTTTGAGCATCAAACTGTGAAGTTCTGGGCAATATTTTTTCAACTCCGTCTTCAATGTTTTTCTGTTGAAAATATACATTCCCGAATTCCAAACATATTTTCCTGAATCCAAATATTTTTGCGCTGTTTTTTTGTCAGGCTTTTCCTTGAATTCAAGCACCTTGAAATGAGAAGCTATTTTTTTTCCTTTTTGAATATATCCATATCCTGTTTCTGGTTTTGTTGGAACAATCCCAATAGTTCCAATGTTGTTTCCCACTTCCTCAAACGCCAATCTCACTGTTTCCAGATATTGTTTCTCCTTAGCAATGTGATGATCCGCTGGAAGGATGATGACAGGGTCAGCACTGTTTGATTTATATTCTTCTTCCAAAAACTTAAACGCCAATGCAATAGCCGGAGCCGTGTTGAGACTTCTTGGTTCCACCACAACTTGCTTTTTGTGAAAGTCAGGCTCAATTTCCCGAATTTGATTGACTACATTGAAAAAATTGTCCTCATTTGAAACCAGCACAATGTTTTTAGCAGGCATGATTTTTCTCATTCTCAAAAAAGTTTCTTGCAAAAGCGATTTGTCACTATACAAACTCAAAAACTGCTTTGGATAATTTTTTCGGCTAAGCGGCCAAAGTCTTGTTCCTGATCCTCCACATAAGATGATGCTATACATATTAGGTTTATTTTAATTTATTATACACACCCCTCTTGTCATTCCGGAAAATATATTTTTCTAATTGAGGGACGAAATTTAGAAAAATAATTTATCCGGAATCTACACTTAATATAACCACAGCTTATCTTTAATTTTCTGCAATTAATTAAGGATGGATTCCGGATAAGTTAATTTCTAAGGACTCTCCGCCAGCTGACAAATCGTCCAAGAAATTATACTTTCCAGAATGACAGAATAATATAGAGTTAATTATACTAGTTTATTCTAATTTTTTCTAGTTTTTTGTGATATTTTTCAAATATTCTTGGTCCTTGCGGGCTAGGAAGGAAAATTAATGCCTTGTCAGTAGCATCAATAAAACTCCCTTTCATTTTGGTTTTTGGATTATTTTCAATTTTTTGTTTTTCAATTTTTCTCAAAAAATTCTCCAGCCAATCAAAATCAAAAAATTTCTCAAAAATTTCTCTTGCTTTTTTTGATAACTCCGTGTCAAAAACGAATCTGATGTGTTTCATTTCATTCACATAAAAATTTGTTTTGACCTGTGAAATCCAGTGATTTCTAAGTTGAAATTCTTCGTAATATTTTTTTGAATCAAAAATAGAAATAGCGCACATGTATTCATTGGCGGAAAAAAGATTTTTGTCACAAATTTCCAATGATTTTGTGGTTATGAAATGATTCAGACACACCCTGTCTTTTATTTTTTTTCCATATCTTCTTTTTCCCAAGAAGTGAACAACTGCGGTCACCAATGTTCTTCCTGTCCAAATTTTTCCTTTTTCAAGTACAACCAAAAGATCCCAGTCGCTTTTCACTGTGGCATTTTTCATTGATAGTTTTCCGGTCACAAGAATCATTCTCACAAATGGAACAAATTTCAAAATTTTAATGACATTTCGAAGTTTTTTGATTTTCAATGATGAAGTTTTGTTTTTTCTTATTCTATGTGAAACTAATTCTTCTCTTCCACGCAGAAAATAGAATCCTTGTTTGCTTTCAATTGTTCTTTTCAACTCATCGTCATCCAAACCGTTGATCACATCAATAAGCTCCACAAAAAGTTTTTCTTTTTCGTCATTGTTGCCAAAAGACTCGCTTTCCCTGTCAATTGATTTGGTCAAAAATTTCCAAATCTCAAATGAAGTCAGTGGATAATTTAATGCGTCATAATAACACAAGGTATTAATAATGTCTCGAGATAATTTATTTTTCATTCTGTTTTTCTTTTCACTTTTTCTATTTTTTGCAGAACCTTGAGTTTACTGCGAGCTATGATGTTATTATTTTACACCGTTGATGAGATTCCGTTTCTAGCCTATTTGGATCGAATCACAGGTGTAAAATAATAACATCTTAGCGAAGATCTATGCAGATTCCACTGTTTTTATTATTTTAACACAAAAGCAACTTGCCATATACTTGACAAGTTGCTTTAGATCCAGTGCTATTTTCTCAATTTTCTACAAATATTTTGCTGTCCAGCTTTTCTTTTTTTCTTTTAGCTTGCTTGGAATTCCTTCAAACACAATCTTTCCACCTCCGTCTCCTCCTTCAGGACCCAGCTCAATGACCCAATCACAATTCTTGATCACATCTACATTATGCTCAACAATCAAAACAGTATTTCCCTTGTCCGCCAATGCTCCACACACCTTCAATAATTTTTTGATGTCTTCAAAGTGAAGACCGATTGTTGGCTCATCAAGAATGTAAAGAGTTTTCCCGGTTGACTTTCGAGCAAGCTCAGTTGCCAACTTGATTCTTTGCGCCTCTCCTCCAGAAAGATCTGTGGCACTCTGTCCAAGCTTCAAATATCCCAATCCAACTTTTTCCATTGTTTCCAATTTTTCTGCAATCAACGGATGTTCCTTGAAAAACTTAGCCGCATAGCTAACACTCATCTCCAGAACATTAGAAATATTCACTCCGCGATATTCAATTTCCAAAGTTTTTCTGTTGTATCTACTTCCATTGCAAGATTCACATTTCACATACATATCCGGGAGGAGTTGCATTTCAATTTTTCTTTTTCCATCTCCTTGGCAAACTTCGCAACGCCCACCTTTCATATTGAAACTAAATCTACTTGCGGTATAATCTCTATTTTTTGATTCCTCAGTTTGTGTGAAAAGCTCTCTGATGTGAGAAAATGCTCCTGTATACGTCGCCGCGTTTGAACGAGGAGTTTTTCCAATTGGTGATTGAGTAATGTTGATCACTTTATCAATTTCAGGAACTCCTTTAATTTTTTTATGCTCTCCAGGATTTGCCTTGGAATTATAGAAATATCTTGAAAGAGCTTTGGCTAAAATATCATTCACCAAAGTTGATTTTCCACTACCAGAAACTCCTGTGACGCAAACCATTTTCCCCAAAGGAATTGCGATGTCTATCTCCTTGAGATTGTGCTCCTTGGCTCCAATAATTTCAATATTTTTTCCACTTCCCTTTCTATCTTTTTTCTTGTCAAACAAATCTTTTTTTGAAAAAACATATTTTCCTGTCAAATTATCAGATTTTTTCAACTCCGCGGGTGTTCCACTGAAAATAACTTCTCCTCCTTCTTCTCCAGCTCCAGGACCCATGTCCACCACCCAATCAGCAGCTTTCATGAATTCTCTATCATGCTCCACAATTATCACAGAGTTTCCTCTATCTCTGAGTCCTTTGATGGTTTCAATTAATTTTGCAGTGTCTCTGCTGTGAAGTCCCACTGATGGCTCATCCAAAACATAGATTATTCCTGACAAGTGTGATTTGATCTGAACCGCTAATCTGATTCTTTGAGCTTCTCCGCCTGAAATAGTTTGGGTACTTCGAGACAAACTCAAGTATCCCAAACCAACATCCTTCAAAGCATCTAGTCTGTCGCTAATCTCCTTGATCAAATTTCTAGCAATTTTTCCTCTGTCTCCAATGAAATTTTTGTAGGAAAAATTATCAAAAAAATCTCCAAGATTTTCAATGCTCAAGCTAACCAAATCATCGATAGACATTTCATTGATCAAGACATTCAGATATTCTCTCTTCAATCTTTTTCCAT
>JAOUHN010000014.1 GCA_029865125.1 Candidatus Moraniibacteriota bacterium | reverse complement strand
TCAGATCTTCCGATGTGTCTATTCATATCCTCTTCCACATCAAATACTCCACCTACATTTTCTGGGTGAATATCAATTCCTTCAAGAGAATCTCTGGTTTCAAATCCAGCCTTGCTAGCCAAAACTCTTCCTTGTTCGTCTTGCGTTACCACCAAAATATTTTTTTGCATTTCCTCAGCTTTTTTCTTGATCAATTTCAAGCTAACAACGCTACCCAAAATCAAAGCTCTAATAGGAATAACAAAAACATTATTTTCTGACTTAGATTTCCTAAGTCTATCAATAATAGACGTAACTTCTTCTTCTAAGTCAATATAAAATACTTGGTGCATAATTTAAGAGATAATTTATTTAAAAAATTTTATTTTATTTCATTTCAATGCTCTTCATAGCTCTTCTCAATATTTCATTAAGCACTTTTTCCTTATCCGCCAAATCCAATGCTAAGTTAGCCAGCCCAACAGGAGTGACGTCTTGGAAACTTTTCAATTCCCCTGTCTCATCAACCATATTCACGATGTCACTTGGTTTCAAAAAAACAACATCTGGAACTCTAGCAAAAGACAGTTTTTCAATCCACCCAGGAGCAGACAAAGCTCGTTGAATTCCTGGCAAACCTGAACCACCTCCGCACATCAAAATCTTAGACGGTAGCAAATCACTTTGAGAAAATTCAGAAAGCGACAATTCAATTCCACCTAACCACACTTGGCAATCATCATAGAAAATTCGATCAATTCTTTGAGTATCATTTTCATTCAATTTTCCATTAGCATATTCAATTTTCAAAACTTCCGCCTCACTAAAGCTAATTTTCAATTCTTGTGACAACCTCTTCGTGAAAGCTCTTCCTCCCAATGCAAACATCTTAGTCCCTTCCAATCCTCCATTTCGAACAACCGCTATGTCAGTGGTTCCTCCTCCGATATCAATGAAAATTGCATTGAAATTCATCTCTCCCTCATTGGCAACACTACGAGCCACAGAATATGGCTCCGCAGCAATACTAATCAAATCAACCTTAAGCTCGCTAGCAATAGTTTCCAACGCTCCAAGATGAATAAGCGGAGCATATGCATTAAAGATACTAATAGAAACCTCTTTACCTTGAAAGCCAAGTGGATTACTCACCTGATATCCATCAATTCTCACACTTGAAATCGCAGCATTAATAAGCTTGATTTCAATATCAACCTGACCTGTCTCCCAAGCTAATTGCTGTTTAATTCTTTCATATGCCTTAACTTGAACTTTTTGAATAATATTTTTCAACTCAGCAAGATCCACTTTCACTTCAGGGTTAGCCCTCTCATAATGAACTGTAGTGGTTGTTCCTTTCACCAACTCTCCAGCAATCCCCAAAACAGCATCTTTGACCCTTTTCACTCCGGCTTTTTCTTTGGCAATTTCAATAGCTTGCTTTGAAGTAGCAATCACACCTGAAATATCAGAAACGGCTCCGCTTCGCATGTTTCCCATGCGTTGCTTCACTCTTCCAACTCCAATCACATATCCTTTCTTTTCTTTTGAATCAATTCTAACGATCAAAGCTTTTACAACTTCAGTTCCAATATCCAAAGCCAGGATAATTTCTGATCCTCCATGATTTCCAAAAATTTTAGAAAAAAAACCCATAAAAATTTCTTATTCAAAAACAAACTTATACTTTCCAAATATTTACAACTTAACCACTTCGATTTTTTGCGCTTCAGCGTCTATTTCATCACTCCTTAAGAGTCCTTCTTTAGCACCATAAAACATAACCACATTTCCTCCGTTTACTATTCCCCAGCGCAAACATTTTTCCAATGATTGACCTTTAATGAAACCTGACAAAAATCCGCTAGTAAAAGCATCTCCCGCCCCCAATGTATCAACAGCATCCTTTTTTAGCGCTTTAGCATGAAAAACATCTCCTCCATCACTCCCCCAAGCACCTCTCTCTCCATCAGTAAGAGTCACTACTCTAGCACCCAATTTCAATAACTCTTCAACCAAAAATTTTTCTTGATTCAAGTTTTCATTATCACTATTAACAACATAAGACATAATTCCAATTGCCTCATCTTTGTTCACCACCAAAACATCACAATTTTGAATAAATTCAATAATTCTTTTTGCATTATCCTCAATATTTCTTTGTCCGGGAGTAAACGCAATTTGAACTTCATTGTCTTTTGCAATTTGCTCAATTTTGTCTAAGTGATTCGCCCAATCTCCATTAAGAGCACTCACAAACAACCACTTTGCCGAATTTATTTTTTCTGGAATAATCTCCAATTTTGTGTTTGCATCTCGATTGAAAAATATTATGTGATCTTTGCTTTTTTCATCTACAATAATCGCTGATAAATCACTCGTGCAATTCTCATCTATTTGAACAAAGCTCGTGTCCACTCCTTCTTTCTTGATCTCATCTAAAATCCACTCGCCCAACAAATCTTTTCCGATTTTTGTGTAGCACCCAACATCCAAACCGAGTCTTGCCATTCCCTGTGAAACATTTGCAGCACAACCTCCGGGAGCTTCAAATATTTTGTCTACTTGAAACTTTGCTCCGAGCTCGAAAGCCAACTTTTTTTTTGAAGTCAGATCTTCAGGAGTATCCAAAATTAAACCTTTGTTATTAGGGAAAAAAATATCTTTTGATGATGATCCGACACAAATCACTTTATTCATTTTGTTTTTTGCAATTACTTCTTAGTTTCACTACTAGTCGCAGGGACAGACAGATCAATATTCACTAAATCCGGATTAATCACATTCAAAATCAACCACGCTGTCAAAATTGCCACAAGACCAAGAAGCGCATCACCAATAATACCTTTTGCTTTTTCAACCCTTGAAGAATTTCCAGCCGCAGTAGCATACAAAAATCCTCCAATCGTAATCATAAACATTGCTGAAATTCCTGATGTCCAAATAATGAAACCGTACAACGCCTTGACGTAGTTAGGAAATGTTTTCTGCTCTTCTATGGAAGTGCCTGGAATTGGTTCCATTGGGGTATATTCTCCTGTTTGAGCATTAGCAATCAACGATCCCGCAACAAAGCAGAATGTCAGCACAAAAAGAAATTCTATTATTTTTTTTCTTGTTAGCATATTTTTTATTTCACAAAATTACAAAATCATTTTTGTGCGATCCATGATCTCTCTGTTAACTATACCAGCATCTCGACCATATTTCAAACGAGAAAGTTCCTTCAAATTATTAGCAATCTCTTGATCCCCTGTGCTAGGTGGATATGTTTTGAAATTAAATGGCTTGGTTGTTTCGTTGTTCACTAGAATTTTCAAAAATCCATTATAATTGTCCACATTCACCAAGTCATTGGCAGAAAAAATCGGCTCGAATTGTTTTTCAAGAAACTCAGCATCTTCTGGTCCGACACGAAAAGCACAAATAGATCCAACATTTCCAAAAACCGCTTTTGAGATATCTTCACTGAGTTGACCAATGAATTGATGCGCAATGACCAAATTGAGCTTATATTTTCTAGCTTCAGACAAAATCTGCGAAATTGAATCCGTAGTAACATTTTGAAACTCATCAATATAGAAATAGAAGTCTTTTCTTTCTCCCTCTGGGATGTCAACTCTTGAAAGAGCTGCCATTAAAATTTTTCCAACAATAATCATTCCCAACAAATGACTATTGATTTCTCCTAATTTACCTTTGGAAAGATTGACCAGAAGAATTTTTTGATTATCCATAATATCCCTGAAATTGAGCGTACTTTTTTGTTGAGCAATTATGGGTCGCATCATGTCATTGGAAATGAACGTTGTGAGTTTTGATGTAATATATGGAACCATATTTGCAAGTGCTGCCTCTCCTCCAGCTTTCTGAGCTTCTTTCAACCAAAAATCTTTTACAACCGGATTCATACAATGCTCCAATTTCATCTTTCTGAATTCTTCATCAGCTAATACCTTTGGAATTTCCATTAAAGTCGAACCGGATTCAGGATGTTCCATGATGAGAAGCATGGCATTTCTTGCATATTGTTCAAACATTGGACCACCAGTTGCTTTCAGGTCATAGAGCTTATCAAAAATTCCGATCATTTCATTGATCACAAAACTTTTTTCTTCCGGCTTATCATATTCCAACATATTGAGACCAAAAGGTCTTTTGGTGTCTGCCGGATCAAAAATAATCACATCTTCAGCGCGATCTTTTGGAATAGCTGTCAAAATATCTTCAATTGCATCACCATGAGGATCAATAAAGCAAACTCCTTTTCCATTTCGAACATCCTGCTTTGCCATTTCTTGCAAAAAATTCGACTTTCCAACACCGGTTTGTCCGATTGTGTACAAATGTCTTCTTCTGTCATTATCAGAAAGAAATATATCAGTCTTTACTCCGCGATAATCATTAAATCCAAGCAAAACTCCTTCATTTGGAATATTAACAGGAGGAGGAGCACTACCTGATTTTTTCCATTTTATTTTTGGAGTTTCAGTTGTTGAAATAGGGAAATGAAAAATACTTGAAATCTCTTCCACATTCAAAATCATGGCATTTTCATGATCATAATTTCTGAATATGTAATTATATGAAACCTTCTGCCTCTTGATTCTGCTTTTTATTTTGAAATTATTAATATCAGGATTTTCAAATTGAGAAAAAGAATTTTCAATTTGAGCTAATATTGCATCCGCCCTTTCTTGAGTTTTTGCAGAAGCAACCAATCTCAAATTAACACTAAACCCACTCTTAGTTGTTTTTCTTTCAATTGTTTTGATGAGTTCTTGTTCTTCTGGCGTGAGCTGCACAGTCTCATTTCTTTTGGAAAATTGATCTCCTTGGCTCGAACTAGCTGTTGTTGAAACAGCGCTCGAAATTCCTTTTCCCACCTCTTTAGTTATCGCTGAGAAAGCGGAATCGTGATACACCTCTCTAAGTTGTTTTCCTTGTTGCATCTCATGTGCAATTTTTTTTCCAGGCCTTCTCCATCCTGCTTTTGCAGGACATAAAATCAATTGAACTGCAGCTCCTTCTTCTTCTGTTTCAAGCTTACTAAGCGCATTGGAAATTTCATTGAGCGGATCACTTTCCATAAAGTCATATGTTTTGATTGGCAAAGAATATTTTTTCTTTAATTCCAAAACTGAAATCGCGGTATAGCTACCTGGAGAAAAAATAGTATAATCAGACGCCTTTTCAATTGAAGCATCTGGAAAATAACTGTGAATTTGTTTTTCAATAGCTTCTCTGAATTTTTTTGGAAAAGCCACATAGAAAAATATCTCCTCACTGTTTGATGGGTTGGCTATTTCCAATGAAATATATGGATTATCATAAAAAAGTCTAGAAATAAATGATTTTTTTTGCTTAATACTTCCGAGAGTTGTCAAAAACTGCTCCATATGAGAAATTTCATCTTTCCAACCAGCTCGCTCGCCACCAGAAGAATTTTTGCCTTCATCAGATTTAATTTTCGCCACTCTTACAATTTCAAGATCCATGTTCATAGATGCATTAATTTGCTCTCGATACACAAAAAAACTACGCAACACTAAAAATACACCACTAAAAAAAGCTACGAAAGAAAGTAAAATTAATATAATAATGAAAATTACATTTGGATCCATTTTTGTTTTTTATTTTTATTTATAAACCCTGTCTACTTAATCAACCCTTTTTGAACTAATGCATCATGAAATTCATCTATTAACAGTTTATCATGAAGAGAGTCTAAAACATAATTGTCATTCAAATGCCTTGCCACATTCACAGCATGAACCACTCCCTTGTTCATAGCCAAATCAACAAGATTTTGAACTTTGCTTTGAGAGTCCTGCATCAAACTCATATTTTCAGCATCTTTTTTCACATCCTCGTCAACAGCAGTTGTTGTTGTTTGTACTTTTGAAAGTATTTTGTGATATGCATCATCTTTTTCAGAAACACTAATCTCTTTGGCAACTTCTTTTTCAACGGCATGTACTATCTCACCTTCTTTTGGGGCGATGCCTTCAACTTTACTCTCCATATTCAGATCACTTTTTTCAATTGGTTCTAAATTTCTTTTTGTTTCATCAGCCATAAATTTTTTGAATCATTTTTAACAAATTATTCTTCTTCAGTTTTCATCAAATCCTCTTTTAATTCTACCACAACTTTTTCAACCATGCTTTCAAAGTCAGAAATATTTTCACTCAAAAACTTTTCGATATCCTCTGAAGGTGCTTCTTTCTCAAGCATGCTTTCAAATTGAACCTTGCTTTGATCATTTAGTTTATCCATTGTTTCCAAAAAAACTTTTTTAAGAATTACTTCACCCATTTTAGCCAGAAATTCATCTTTCCTCTCTTCGCTAATTCCTTCAAGCCCCAATTCTTTGATTATTGTATCTTTAATTTGACTTATTTTTGAATCATCCATGTTTTTTGTTATTATCCTTTGAATTATTTTTTTATTTTTCGGCATTCAAGTAATCTCGATATCCAAAATAGGAAGCAATTATCACAGCTGACACACCAGAAACCTTATTATTATCACTTTCAAGAAGCTTAAGTGCGATTGCTCCCATTAATCTTTTTCCAGCAACTGAAAAGAATTCTTTAAAACCAGTCACCATTCCTTCTTTTTCAAATTTTCCAATTTGCTCATCCAACTCTCTTGATGTCTTTTCTAACTCACTCATAACTCTTTCTTCTTCCTTTTGAAGCTTCTCACGAGCATAATCCCTGGCAGCATCAAGACCTTTTTCTCCAATTTCAACCACTTCACCAAAAATTTTTTCTTTTAATCCCTTTTCTTTCTCACCATTTTTGTCTTGAAATTCCTGAGGGTTGGGAATGTTTTCAAATCTGTTCATAAAAAATTATCATTAATTAATCAATTATTTCCTTCTGTGAAGAAAAGATATTTCTTTAATTTTTGCTAACTGACCGTTTTTATGAAATTCCAATGTCACTCTTCTGAGCCACCTTCCCATTGCCTCATTCTCTTTGACAACACATTTTGGATTGAATTTGACCACCGCTTCATAGAAAGCGTTGACATTATCCTCGGGAGTTTTTCCTGGGGTTTGATTTTCAAGCCAATTCAAGTCAATGGAAATAGTCTTTCCAATTTCTACTCCTTCATATGCCAAAAACATATTTTGATATTTCTCAAATGCATCATCGCGCATTTTCATCTCAGAAATATTTTTTGCCAACTCATCCAAGTTTGCACTTTCTAAAAATCTTTCAACTGATTTCGAGACATCAATCTTTTTTTGAGCAACCAAACCATTGAAAAAATTAGCTAGAGCAACCTGACCTCCTTTTTTGCCTTTTTTTTCTGAATTTTTTTCAAGAAATTCTTTTACAGAAATATCATTTATATTTGAATACTCTTCCGGAGTCAAACCAAACGCAGCCACAAACTCCATTGCACCTCTTTCATTAAAAATCTCAATTTTTGCTTTGGGCTTTTCGACAATTTTCGAATCAAGATCTTTTTTCTGTTCGTCTTTAACTTTCAAGTCAAGATCTTTTTTCTGCTCATTTTTTTCTGGTGATGCAAACACACTCAAGTCAAAACTTTCATCACTTGATTCATCTTTTTCTTGAGAAACCTGCGGACGCACTTCTTCTTGAGAAACTTGTTGACTGATTTCTTCTACGATTGGTGAACTATCTCCATCCATATTAAGTGGTAATGGTTGACTCACCACACCTTCTTCTTCATTCAAAGCTTGTGCTTTTACAATAGCATTTTCAACGCTAGGGCTACCTTTGACAACTTGCTCAACAGAAACTTGAGAGGCACTCTCGGGTGAATAGTGAAGCATTTGCGATCTGTCAGCAACAAAACTTCCAAACACTGCAATTCCCGCAAAAAGAACCAAGGCTTTTTTCAATCTGCTATACTGCTTTTCATTCAACTTCTCCTTTATAGCAAGCTCGTCTTTCTGAGATTCAAAGGATAGTTTCTCCGAAAGCATGAAATGACGCAAAATCAAGTCAATAGCTTTCTTGTCTTTTACTCCCTCAAATTCCACTATTGCCTGCCTATATTCATTCACTGCAGCGTCATACTTATCTTTAGAGTCCTTGACCTCCGCCTCAAAGCTCGCTGCGCTCAACTCTTTTCCAAAAAATCCCCTTATTCTCCCTAATCCTAATTCTTTCTCATGAAGCTTTTTTGCATATGCATCTCTGGATCTCAAAATCTTTTCCCTCAAAAACATGAATAATTTCTCCTTTGCATTCGCCTCTTCATATAAATCTCTTTTGGTTTTAGAATCAATATTTTTTCTTTTCACATCTCTTTCAATCTCAGGATTTTCAGTTACCAACTTTTTCAATTTCTCTTTGGCCGCCTCATTTGAATCAGGATAATCAAGTTCTCGCCCTTCTCCAGTAACAGCTCTTTTCCGAACACTCTTGTCAACTTCTCCAAATCCAGATATCTCTTTATCAACTCTCTTAAGCAGCTCCAAAAGATCTTGATTTACTTTGAACATGTCATCTTCTTGAGTCACTGTCTCAAATTCTTTTCGAAAAGTCTTAATGCTGTTATTTGCTCTCAAGACATCCGCATAGATTGTTTCATCTGAAAAATAAAAGTCACCAAATTCCTTCACTCTTTTCTCAAAGCCATCCAACTTATCTTGCACCTCGCCAGTGAGTAGTATGTATTTCTCTTCTCTCTCACAATGAATTTTGCTTTTTCTGTTAAGCTCATCTAATTTTTTAGTTTGCTCATCAATTGTATTTTCAAGATCTTTAACTTTTTGAATATTTTCATCTGTTTTTGGCAATTCATTAGCGTCAGCAACTCTTTGCTGAAAAGACTTATAAGCTTCTTTGATCTTGGAAACATTATCCAAATATACATTAGCTTGTTTTTCAAAATTCTTTTTTCCAGCTCGAAATTGCTTTACGGTATTAAGCCTTTCCACCAGCTGTTCCATTTCAGTGACTCGAATTTCCAAATCTTTCAATGAATTTTCCAGGAAATATGGATTTTCAAATGATCTCACAGCACCCTCAGGAACAACCTTTCCTTTATTTTTTTCGGCTTTGACTTTTTCTTCTTTGATTAGTGTCTCCAATCTGGAAATTTCTTCTTTCATGTCACTGCTAAGCGCAATAATTTCATCAGGAGCTAAATTTTCAACATTATCAAACCTGGATTTCAAATCACTAAATTTCTTTACTTGTTCATCAAACTCCTCTTTTTTCAATAACCCTTCAGCCACGTCGACATGCGCTTTCAAATCACGAAAGTTCAATTCAACTTTTCTCCTATTCACTATAATGTCTCGATTCATTTCTTCTACGCTCGAAGTGCCTTTGGAAATTTCTTCTGCAGCTCCTTGTTCCTTCAGAATCCCCTCAATTGAGCTCACCTCTTGATCAATCTCTTTTCTGAACTCTTCCATCTCATCAACACTCAGACCTCTTGCCCCATTAATTCTTGTTTGAAAATCAGCTACTTTGCCTTCAACTTCAGGAGAATCAATTTGCTCTGCTTTTTTTTGAAAAACCAAAAAAGAATCCCTGAGTTCTTTCAGCTTCCCTATCTTCTCCTGTTGCATTTCGCCCATATTCAAAACATTCTGTTGAGCTTCGCCTGACAATATTGATTTTTTTTGTCCTGTCATATTTTTTTTATTCTCCAGCTTCTATTTTTATTTTCTTCAAAAATTCATCCACTCGACTACTCAAAATTCGATTATCCTTTTTAATGTTCTCCTTCACTTGATTCCAATACGCTTCCTTCATTTCACTTATTGCATCAGGAATATCCCTTGGACTCACATTAAATTCACCTGCATAATCAATTTCCTCAATATGATTCATTGCCTCGCGCGCAAAATGCGCATAATCACCCATTATTTCAATTTCCATTTCTTCTCTTTCTTGTCTTTTTTCTTTGGATTTCTCAATAAGTCGCGCTTTTGTTTCATTATCCAATCTTGTTCCAGCTCTCAGTTCTTGATCATATTTCCTATCCACCTTATCCAAAAAAATCTCATAGTTCACTCTTTTTTTTCCATCCTTCAATCCTCCTCGCCTCCCATCTTCACTCAAGAAATACACCTCCATTGCAATCGTGTCTGTATCCGGTTTTTTGTTAAATTTCGGATCAGAAAATACAAAAATGAGATCCTCTTCCTTATCAGCAAATTCAAAATGATCCTCAAAATCTCTTTCAAATGCATTTTTTCTTTGCATTTGATTCATTGACTTTCTTTGCCTTAATTCATCTTCTTTTCTTACTCTAGCCCTTTCTATATAATATCCGCTCTCAATAAGTTTTCTAAATTCACCTATATCAACCCATTCTTCTTTTGCATCATCCCAAGACAATTTCACCTGTTGCGCAGTATCTGGATCATCCCCTGGAAATCTTTTTGTTATATGTCCACTTCCACCAGTAATTCTACTTCCAATTCTGAAATCATCTACATGAAAACTTTTCACCAAAAAACCATTTTCATATTTATAATATTCAACGCCAATCCCATATTTCTTTTCAAACTCACTCCTGCGTCTTTTTTCATCTTTTTCGCTCTCTTGGGCCAGTTTTTTCCAATCCAAGGGATCATTTGGGTTCAATACCCCAGCATCCTTATATTCTGAATATGCGCTTCTAAATTCATCAGACGTCAATTCTTTCTCAGCAGGTTTCTCGTCAACAGAGTCTTGAGCAAAAATTACAATCTTATTATTTTTCCTATCAATTCTCCTGATAATAAAATAATTTTCAATCAAATCTGGAGTTTTTTTGTTCTGCTCATAGTACCAATGACCAGCCTTGAATCTTCCTTCTACTTCTTTTACTTCTTCTTGTTTTTTCAAATCTCCAATATCCTCATAATCCTTTCCAAATTTTCTTTGAAATTCAACAAAGCTCAGTCGCTCTTTTTGAGTCTTTTTTGCTTTTCCTTCTCCAGTAACAATCACAACCCTATTTTCTCTCTCATTAATTTCTTCCAACAAAAAACCATCTTCAACAATCTTTTTTTCATCATCTTGAAATTTCCGATACATGTGACCACGTTTGAATTTCGGATCCAGTTTCTCTCGCGATGAACGCGTTATTTTATCCGGGTCTACCATTCCCACTATCTTTGCCTGACTAGTATCAGGCGTAGAAACAGCGCCCTGACCTACCTGATCATCTCCTTCATCTTCTCCGCCATAAATATCGCCTACTAATTCAGTAAATGTTTTTGAAACTTGAAATTTTTTCTCTTGCTCACCATCATTGTAATGCAATTCTTTTCCTTCCAATCCAACAACAGCCTCTTGAAAAGCCTCAATCAAAAGCTCGTTCTTCTTTTCTTCATCCTCCCAATCAAATCCGTCTTTGGTTTTTTCAAAAGCAATCTCAAATGCTCTTTTTTGAATGAACTCAATTTCCGCCGCCACCTTCTCATCCAGGTGCTCTCTGTGCACTTTTCTACTCTTTGCTATCTGTAAAAAACTTTCTCCAAAAATACCCTTTGAGACTTCTTCGACGGCCTTTTTGGTCAATTCTTCCATTCTTTCCTCCTGAGAAGGCAGGTTTTCAACGTTCACTCCACCCAAAGCCGCCATTCCTGATTTTTTTTGATCCGACATAATTTGCAGCAGAAAATACTTAAGCCTTCTCAAATTATACCATAAGTTGGCGACCGCAACAAAAAATGATAAAATAATGACAGTGAACAGATTTAACTTATTTTTATCATCCCAATTTAATTTTCAGATCCCAAAAAATCAATCTTGTGCTATTAATAAAGGGATCCTGAATCAAGTTCAGGATGACAGAATTGAAAACATGAAAAACAAAAACAAACTAATCAACTACCTCCTAATCACACTCATCATAGTCTTAGCATTTGTCGTGAGAGCCTACAATATCGACAATGCACCAAGCGGAGTGTATCCCGATGAAGCAGTGAATGGAATCGATGCCCTCAAGGCATACAAAAGCGGAGAATATCTATGGTTTTACCCTGACAACAATGGGCGAGAGGGGCTCTACATCAACATTATCGCATTTTCATACAAGCTTTTTGGTGTCAGCTTTTTGGGTCTCAAATTTGCATCAATTTTGTTTGGAACATTGACTGTTTTGGGAGTGTATCTTCTCACGAAACAACTTTTCAGAAGCACACGCTCCGCGCTCATTGCTTCATATCTGGTTGCTTTTTCTTTCTGGTCAATCAATTTCTCAAGAATAGGATTTCGAGCCATCATGCTTCCAGCAATTCTCACTTTTTCATTCTATTTTCTGTTTCGTGGAATTCGCACCAAAAAATATTTACCATTTGCAATTTCTGGGTTCATTTTTGGACTAGGACTTCATACCTACATCGCTTTTCGAATTTCTCCTGCCATTCTTGGGGTTCTTTTCATTGCTCTTTGGATCACAAAAAAAGATTTTATCAAAGATTATTGGAAGCAATCATTGGTTTGCATCGCTTTCATGTTTGTTTCAATGGCGCCAATGATTTCAACATTCGTAGCTCATCCTGAATTTCTCAGCTCAAGATCAGGATCCATTTCAATTTTTGCTCCTGAAATGAACAAAGGAAATCTTCCTTTGACAGCACTTCAAAGTTTCGCACTGAGCCTTGTGAAATATAACTTCTGGGGAGACCAGAACTGGAGACACAATTATCCTCCCTATCCTATTTTGCATCCATTCATTGGGATTACTTTTGCAATTGGACTCATCTATCTGATCATGAAATTTTTTCATCTCGCCTATCTGAGATTCAAACATAATATCAGGGACAGAAAACTATACATCTATTCTTTCATTTTGGCGTGGTTTTTCATCATGCAAGCTCCAGAATTTCTCAGCGCAGAAGGCCTTCCTCATGCACTGCGAGCCATTGGCGTTTTGCCTGTTGTGTATATTATTTCCATTGTTCCATTCCTTTGGATTCTCGGAAAAGCAGATCAAATGAGTCACAGCTCGAGAATGGCCGTGTATTCATTTGTGATTCTTGTCTTGCTCTTTGTGGGTGTGTTCAATGTCACTAAATATCACTATTTCTGGGCCAACAATCCAAGACAAGCGCACTCATTTGAATCTGAACTGATCGATGCTTCAGACTATCTACAATCCACACCAAACGATTCTCAAAAGGTTGTCATTGCTGAAAACATGCAAAGAATTCCGATCAGACTTTTCAATTTCGACAGATCAAACATGACGTACATTCACCCTAGCGAACTAGATCAATTCATTTCAAAAAACGCTCCATCAGAAAATCTCATTTTTGTTCTCACTGACAGACAAAATTGGATTTCTGAAAAATTAACCGATGCATATCCAGATCTAAAACTAGAAAGAATGAGCGGGAAATTCGGAGAAAGTTTTTGGGTAGTGAAAAAATAATTTAGTCCAATTTTAAATTCAATAACCACTAAAAAATAATTTATAATAAAAAACCATGAGAAACCTAGAAAAATTTCTTAACAAGAGATACAAGCTGATGATAGGAGTGATTTCCGCTTTTTTCCTTATTGTTTCTTTTCTAAACGCCAATAATGACGCCATCACCTTCGATGAAGTAGCTCACATTCCAGCGGGATACAGCTATCTCACTGAGCATGACTATCGACTCAATCCAGAACACCCCCCTCTCATCAAAGCTCTTAGTGCTGTTCCTCTTGTTTTCATGAATCTTAATTTCGACATAACACAAGATTTTTGGACACAAGAAATCAATGGGCAATGGACTGCAGGAAGACATCTTTTGCATGAAGCTGGCAACAATCCAGACATGATTGCATTTTGGGCTCGTGTTCCGATTGTTCTCATCTCATGGTTACTTGGATTGTTCATCTTCAAATGGACTCAGGAAATTGCTGGAACAACTGCGGGACTTCTTGCATTCACGCTCTATTCATTTAATCCCAACATCTTGGGGCACAATCACTATGTCACCACAGACATTGGAATTGCTGCATTTATCACGTTTTCTTTTTATTATTTTCTCAAGTTTATCAAAAACCCAACCTGGAAAAATGTTTTTATTGGCGGGTTGTTCCTAGGACTTCTTCACTTAGCAAAATTTTCTTCTGTGATTATTATTCCAATTTTCGGCTTGATTTTGATCACCTATCCATTTTTCAGAAAATTCAACTGGCAAGAAACAGGTGGCAACATTTTTGTTGTGAAATTAAAATCTCTTTTTGAATATCTCTGGAAAGGAATTGTTGCATTCGCAGTTTCCATGCTTTTGGTGTGGGTCGTTTATGCTCTTGTGACATATGATATGCCAAAAGAAAATCTTGCAAAAACAATTGAATTCTATTTCGGAGGAACAGATGACAACTTCAAAAGAATCGCCACATACAACGCACTAAACGCAATGAATGAATCCACATTCACCAGACCGATGAGTGAATATGTTTTGGGAGTTGCAATGGTGTTCAAAAGAGTATCCGGAGGAAATTCTGCTTACTATTTCGGGGAAGTTTCTGACGATGCATTTCTTTCCTATTTCCCAATGGTTTTTCTCATGAAAGAAACCTTGCCATTTCTGGCACTTCTTCTCATGGCAACAGGAGTAATGGTCTATCAAGCATCACTTGCAATCAAGCAATGCAGAGTTGAGCTTTTCAAAGAAACAAAAAGGCGCTTCTATGACTACGTACGAACCATGCCACATCAATACACAATGTGTCTGTTTGTGATTTTCTATGCATATCTCAGCATCACTGGAAATCTCAATATCGGACTGAGACACCTCTTCCCAATTTTTCCATTTCTGTTCATTCTCACTAGCGTCAAACTGATCACTTTCATCAAGAAATATGACTCCAGCTATCAAAGAATTTTCAAAGGAGCCATGACATTTCTCGTTGCATGGATCATTATTGAAACAATTCTTGCCTATCCTTATTATCTTTCATATTTCAATCAAACTGCAGGTGGACCAAAACATGGACACAGATATGTCACTGACTCAAATGCTGATTGGGGGCAAGACCTCAAACGACTGGACAAATTCTTGGAAAAGCATCCTGAAATTGACAAGATTAGAGTAGACTATTTCGGAGGAGACAATCCAAAAAACAGACTTGGGGAGAAATACATTCAATGGTGGGACAGCAAGAGACCAATTGAAAACGGATGGTATGCAGTGTCAACTAACTTTTTCCAAGGAAGTGTTCACAGCAAAAAAAGCACTCCGGAAAACAGTTGGCAATGGGCACTGAATTATAAGCCCGTATATCAAGTAGGAACGTCCATTCTCATCTATCACATCACAGATCAAGAAGAATAGACATTTCTTTCTGAAATAAATTCAAACCCAGTGTCGTTTGACACTGGGTTTTTTTATTATACCAAATTTAATTAACGCTTCCTCAATAACAAATTTCATAATTTCAAGCGAGACACAGGAAAAATATTGAAGCATATCGAGATACGCTGATATATTTTTCCGAAGTCGCAGCTGAAATTATGGGGTTTGTGAGAAATGGTTAATTGGATTTGGTATTAGATCACTATGCGCTTATTCTTCTTAACCAAAAAACATATAATTCAAGAATGTAAAAAACAATTCTATTCGCTGCTTTCTTTTTCTTTGGGAATGTTTGTTTCTTTTTTCTTCTTGTCACTAACTTTTGTTTCTTGTTCCACAATCACCGCTTCCTGTTTCACTGCTTCAATACTCACCACTTCTTGCTCACTGACTTCACCATCCACCACTTGTTGCTGTTCACTATCCTGTCCATCTTCTCCTACAAGCTTATAGAAAATTTTGCTTCTTGCTCGAAGATCAACATATTCAAGATTTGACCTCTTCTCTTGATCAATTTCTTTTTCAAAAAAAGTTTCAAAAAATCTCAGTGATTCATCGATTGGGGCTTGGCTGTCGAAATATATCTTCCATCCTTCAGAGGTTTTCACAATAACCTCATCAGCGATTCTTGAAGATGTTTCATATTTCTGGGAAATCACAATTCCCATTTTTTTATGCAGCTCTTCTTTGATGCTCATGACAAAATCGCAATATTCTTTCTTGAGAACATAGCTTCCTTCTGAAATTTCTTTTTCACTCAAGTCAAAAACCTGAATCAAATCATTCTCTTTGATGTTTTTTGACTCAAAATCTGCCTTTTTGTATGCTCGCCCTTCCTCATCAATCATGAAGCATTCGTCTCTTGAACATAGCAAAAGAAGCAGGTCTCTTTCTGAAATTTCAATTTTCACTGAATCCGGGAAAATCTTTGAAACAGAAACATGTCGAATTTTTTTGAAATCCTCTTTCAATTGATCCTCGACTGCCTTTTTTTGAAAAACCAAAAGATTGTTCCTTGGGAAAACAAAGAAGCTTCTTGTGCTCAAATATTCCTCAACACTTCTTTGAATTTCACTATTTCCCAATCCAGAAAGACCAATGACTCTAATGTTAGCGATTTTCAAAACAGATGAGAATATCAAGACATAGAAAACAATCATCAAAAACATTATCAAAAACACAAAAAAAGTTGTTTTCAAAAAATTATATTGTTCTTTTTGATGTTTTTCTATTTTCTTCTTTTTTGCCCAATGGTGTTGTTGCTTTGACATTTGTAATTCTTACTAAAAAACTAAAAGCTCATCAATAAGTTCTCCAGAATCAATCTGGAGCTGGCATTTGTTTCTTTCATCTTAACGGTGGATTCTTCTATTTTTGAAATAGCATCATAAATCAAACGCACTTTTTTCTCATCAGAAATATTTTGATATGCTTGCACTCTCAAAAACCAAATCCACAATTCCAATCGCTCCACTGCCTCGTTGACGTTTTTTGAAGATTCCTGCGCCCATTCCAGCTTCTCATCAATATCCGCACGAAAAATCCCTCGAAACCTCTTGTATTCTTCCCTTCTAAAAGAAAGTAACTCTGAATCATTTTTGAGTCTGATTGCAAACCCAGGCCTTCCCAATGAAAAAAACGAGATTTCATTCGAGTCTTCCACGCCAGACTCTCTCAACTCTCTCTCAATTTCTCCAAGTGTTACCGTTCCAAATCGAACAATGTTGCACCTTGATTTGATTGTCTGGAGAACATTGCTCTCCCTGTGAGTCACCAAAATGATGATTGAACTGGAATTTGGCTCTTCCAGAGTTTTCAAAAGTGCGTTTTGCGCGCTTTTGTTCATTTTGTGAGCGTCATTCACAATCAAAACATTGAATTTTCCTTGAGATGGAAAAGTGCTCAACTTTTTTTGTGCATCCCTCACATCATCAATGCTAATGTCGCTCTCCTTGGTCACACCCTTTTTCTCTTTTTTTTGAGGTGACACAAAAATGAAATTTGGAGACATTTTTATTTTCTCATCAACATCACAAGAAAAATCCCTATCTGATTCTGAACCACCTTGAGAAGAATCGCCAGAAATAATGTTTCTCGCAAAATTCTTTGCAATCAAAAACTTCCCCACACCTTCCGGTCCGGAAAAAATGTATGCTTGCAAAACACTGTCTCTTTCAAGACATTTTTTCAAAAAATCTATTTGTTTTTTGTGACCAATAATATTCATAAGCTTCACACAACATAAAACATGAAACACATAACAAAAAAAGCAATTCTAATTCCGCTATCCTGCTATCCTTATTTTAAAATTTTCTTTTGAAAACTTTTCAACACTCTTTTTGATTTCACTCTTATCATACTTTTCTTCATTTTCCAAAAACCTCCTCACTCCATCAGAAATGACCTCCACGGTTTGAGCCTCAAAAAACTCTCCGTTCACGCCCTCTTTCACGATTTCCATGGCTCCTCCTTTTTTGATTGCAATCACAGGAATCCCGTGACTCATTGATTCAACTATTGTGAGTCCGAAATCATCCACAGCAGGAAAAATGAAAGCCCTTGCTCCTGCATAATATTTTTCAACTTCTTCATCACTTTTCCAACCCAAAATTTTCACATTCGGAGCTGCGCTTTTTCTGAGATGTCTTTCTTGCTCTCCCTCTCCAATCACAACCAAAGGCAATCCCAACTTGTTGAAAGCCTCCACAACCAAATCAACTTTTTTGTATGCTGACAATCTTGAGACAACCAGAAAATAGTTTTGAGATTTGAGATTTGAGATTTGAGAATTACTACTTGATTCTTGTAATTCATTTTCATCAATCATTTTCACTCCAGGATACACCACTTCACTGTCTCGTTTGTAATATTTTTGGATTCTTCTTTGAGTGTAAGCTGAGTTTGCAATCAACTTGTCCGGTCTTTGAGCGGCCTGATTGTCCCAAATTCTCACATAGTTAAGCACGAGACGCTTGAAAATTCCCGCTCTCGATCCAATTTCTTTCAGATATCTTTCATTGTAGTCCCACACGAAACGCATCGGTGAGTGGATGTAGGCAATGTGAGTGGTGTTGAGCCTGGTCACAATCCCTTTGCTCCATGCTGAAGAAGATGAGATCACCAAGTCATATTCTCTCAGATCAAAAGTTTCCGGAGCCACCATCAAAAACGGAAGCAAAAATCTCTTCCTGTTTCGCAAAAATTTCGGAAATTTTTGAAGAAATGAGGTTTTGATTTCCTTTCCTTCAAACTTTCCTCTCATTTTTCCCTCATCATGAATCAAAGTGAAAATGGGAGCATCGGGATAAATTGAGCAAATATCCGCAAGAACGCGCTCTGCACCCCCAAAATCAACCAAAAAATCATGCACAATGGCCACTTTTTGCCTATTTTCAGCTCTTTTTTCTTGCTTTTGATCATTCATACTATTGACAAAATTCATTATTTATGCTATCATATAAAATCGTAACTGAAATGGCAATCATTTCATTTACGACCAGAATCAGTTGTTTATTCATACATTTCATCGCGAAAGGATTTCGCACAATTTCCATGGAGGGAAAGATGATATTAGTACCAAAAAGCACAGGAAGAATGGTTAGTTATTTTTTTGCCGTTACCATAATTATAGCAACGACATTATCCATCTGGCCTCATATCAAAAAAGAGGTCAAAAAAGTTAAAACGGAAAATGTTTCCCAAAGCTTCCAGTTTCAAGAACTGGAAACCAATTTTTTCGGAACTGCCAAAAGGTAGTCTCCGAAAACGCACCCCAACTGTCGATACGTTCGACGACCGGAGTGCTTTTTTATTCTCAAAAAACACCTTTTGACCCATTATAGCACAAAATGAGCTAATTAATAATGAATATTAATGAGTGCTACTGCTGTGAGTGTCACTTTGAATTTTTGTGTTATATACTCCATACTCTATGTTCTATGCTCCATGCTCTATGCTCCATGCTCTATGCTCCATGCTTTATGTTCTATGCTATATGTTCTATGCTATATGTTCCATGCTATATGTTCCATGCTCTATGCTCCATGCTTTATGTTCTATGCTATATGTTCCATGCTCTATGCTCTATGCTCTATGCTCCATGCTCTATGCTCCATGCTCTATGCTCCATGCTTTATGTTCTATGCTATATGTTCTATGTTCTATGCTTTGTGACCTTGACCCCCCACTACTTTCATGCTATTATTCAACGAAACCAAAAAACAACTAAATAATCTCAACAAACAAAGGAGATGCGAGATGGAAATAGGAAAGATGCGGAGCAATATTGGAAAAAGTGATGACGATAAAAAGGGTGTTTCGCTCAGAATCTCCCTAATTATCATTCTGACCTTTGTGGCCTTTTTCATTTTTCTAGGCTGGTATACCGATGCATTGCATGCGGAAACATGCCTAGTCCGAGCCTATGGATACTACGGTCTCAATGAGGCCGGAGATATAGTCAAAAAATTCCCTGCATCCACAGGGAAACAACCCATCCTCATTGAGAAAAACATAATGACTTCTCAATGAGATACTCAGGATTCATCAAAAAAAGCACGCAGCGCGCGCTTTTCGAGACGGATCCTGTTTTTTTATCCTCAATTTCCTCATCCCCCAATTTATCAAACCCTCATCACTTGTCATCCTGAACTTGTTTCAGGATCCCGAAATAACAGCGCAAGTATAAAATATTTTACATCATTCAATGCATTAAAGGAGATTTTTGGTATTACATTACGAAAGTGATTATAGCTGGGGATCCTGAAACAAGTTCAGGATGACAGTGTATTCGCCAGTCTTTTCCCCAAATTATTAATTTTTCATTATTAATTATTAATTGCATCAGCAATTTGTTGTGAGCATTTCTCCCAAGAAAATCTCTTCACATTCAAAAGTCCTTTTTCTGAAACATTTTTTCGAAGTTTCTTGTCATCAATGAAATTCCATGTCTTTTCTGCAATGTCATTTGAATCATCTGGATTGACCAAAAACTTTTTCAAATCATCTCCAATCACTTCCGGAATGGAAGAGTTGTCAGATGCAATCACAGGTGTTCCCACACTCTGAGCTTCAAGCACTGGGATTCCAAACCCTTCATAGTACGTCGGGAAAAGAAAAACATCAGCGCCCTCAAGCAAGCTCCACTTTTCTTCCTCACTGACAAATCCAGAAAAAACAATATCCTCTTGAAATTTGCTGCTATACGCCCTCTTTTTGATTTTTTCGAATCCAAAACCACCACGCCCCGCCAAAATCAACTTGTGTGGGACATTGTGTTTTTCTTTCAGAATTTCAAAAGCTTCAATCATTCCAATCACATTTTTCCTCTCCTCAATCCTCCCTACAAACAACAAATATTTCTCACCCCTCAGACTTTCAACTTTATGGACTTTTGACTTTATGGACTTTTGACTTTTGACTTCACTATACCCTTCATACACAACAGAAATTTTTTCCGCCCCTATTTTATACAGTTCCATCAAATCTTTCTTGGTGTTTTCTGAAACGCAAATAATCTTTTTCGCCCAAACACACGAATTCTTGATTGAAATTCTCATGTACCATCTCTCCCACAAAGAATATGCTCCGGGAAGAAACTCATATTCCAAACCATGCACAACCACAACGGTATTTTTTGGGTGAATCAAGGGAACAGTGTGCGCTGGAACAAAAAGAGTGTCAAATTTTCCCCTGGCCATTTCAAAAGAAAGTCCCAACTGTGTCCAGAATCTTGGCATCCAAATTTCTTTTGCAATCCAATTTTTGGGAAGATCAAAATTCTGTCTTTTCAATTCTTCCAACTGACCTTTTCTCAAAAACAAAACAACCTGATCTTTTTGGTCAAACTTATCCCTCAAATGCTTGATTGTCTGAAAGGAATATTCCTCAATTCCAGTTCTCTGTCTCAAAAAGGCCCTCGAGCCATCAATTGCAATAATCATAAAACATGGAGCATGGAACACATAACAAAAAACTACTTTTCTAACCCTTTAATAGTAGTCCAGAGCATTGCTCCAATCTCTTCAGATAACTTTATTAGCTTATCATACTCATTTTTTCTTATAAATTTCTCTCTATATACAAAAAATAATAAATATTTTGATTCTTTCAGTGATCCGTATGATATTTTCAAAAAATTAACATATTGCTTATCCCCTTTTCTAGCAAAACCTTCAATATAATTCAATATTACTGACATAGCAGACCTTCGTAACTGAGATGTAATTCCATAAATTTCTTCATTAGGAAAAACTTTTGATACTTGATACACGCCCCACACATACTGATCCATCTTCCCTTTCATATTATCATGAAAATTCGCCATATCTTAAATTGCAATTGACCTTCAGAAGAGATTCTTGATTTATGTTACATGTTATGTGTTTTATGCTATGTGAGTCCTATTTATTCATCATTATTGTTTTTTTGTACATATCAAGGTTGTCTAAAATTTTTCCTGTTCCTTTCACAACGCAAAACAAAGGATCGTCTGCCACATAACATGGAACATTGATTGTCTTGGAAATAAGTTGATCAAGATTTCTCAAAAGCGCTCCTCCTCCAGAAAGAATCATTCCTTTGTCGATTATATCCGCTGCAAGTTCCGGTGGAGTTTCTTGAAGAACCTTTTTGATGGCATTGATCACTTCTCTGAGCTCATCTTGAAGAGCTTCTGTGATTTCATTGGATGAAATTTTGATTATCTTTGGAAGACCTCCTCCCAAATCTCTTCCTTTGATTTCCATGTGCTCTTCTTTCACTTGAGCAATAGCGCTACCAATTTTAATTTTAATTTCCTCCGCAGTTCTGTCTCCCACAACAAGTCCATGTTTTCTTTTGATGTAGTCAATAATCGCCTGATCAAATTTGTCTCCTCCAACCCTCGCACTGTGAGCAGAAACAATTCCTCCCAATGACATTACTGCCACCTCAGATGTTCCACCTCCAATATCAATAATCATGTTCCCCTGCGCATTTTGAATTGGAATATCCGCTCCAATGGCAGCCAAAATCGGTTCCTTCACCACATATGCCGCCTTTGCTCCAGCTCGAATGGCCGCATCCACAACCGCTCTTCTTTCTGTTGAAGTGATTCCAGCCGGAACAGAAATCATCACCTCCGGTCTCACAAAACGAATGCGTCCGCTCACCTTGTTGATGAAATATTTCAGCATCGCTTCCGTGATGCGATAATCCGCAATCACTCCATCCTTGAGCGGTCTTGTCGCTGTGATTGCGTCAGGAGTTCTTCCAAGCATTTCTTTGGCCTCATTTCCCACTGCCAAAACCCTATTCTCGGTCATTGAAACAGCCACAACAGAGGGTTCATTTGAAACAATTCCTTTCCCTGGAACAAATACCAAGGTGTTCGCTGTTCCCAAATCAATTCCGATTTTTTTGATCCACATATTTTTAATTTAGTAAATAGTAATTCAGTAACTCGTAATCAGTAATTCATACTTAGGCATTTCAAACTCAATCTTATCACTAAAGCTGAGTGATAAGCAAATACTACTCTCTGAACTCCGAAACTCGATAATGTCCGTTTTTTGTTTTCTTTTTCTTTCTGCTCATTATCTTTTCATGCTTTTTCCAGAAAGCCTCCTCCACTTCTTCAACAGAAACACCCATACTCACAAAATTACCCAGAATCAAATTCAAAAGATCAATATTTTCCTCAATCATATTCTCCCTAGACTTTCCTTTCGTGTGAGCTTGCGCCAACTCCCCCAACTCCTCCATCAAAAGATTGAGTCTAAATCCCATCTCTTCATTATTAGTCCCCTTCATCTCAAACTTTTTGTGAAACTTCTCAGTAGCTTCGTAAAATTTTTTCATAATTTTTTATATTTCAATATATTTTCCCGCTAAATAATATTCAACAGGCTCTCTTGTTGTTTGGGTAATTTTTTCCGGCAATTCTTCATTAACCCCAAACCATCTAAGCTCATCACACTTGTGAGGCTCCATTATTTTTGGTTCTCCTGATTTTATTCTTGCCAAATAATTCACTGCAACCCAATGCTGATTTTCATCTTCAATAATATGATCCGTGTGAGGTAAGATTCCAAAAATTTCAATTTCAACACCTACCTCTTCTTTGATTTCCCTTATCATTGCATCCACAGAAGTTTCTCCAAAATCAACTTTCCCTCCCGGCTTTGACCACCAACCACATTCATTTCTAACTTCTCCTCCTCTTTTCATCATCAAAAACCTCCCATCATCATCAAGTATCAAAACTCCTCCTCCAACTCCAATATAGTCTTTTCCTGGTTTCATATTTTTAAATTTTAATATTTCTTTCGACTTTATGGACTTTAATCTTTATGGACTACTCATTAACAAGCTCAATGTCAGCACCGATTTTTTTCAATCTACTCTCAAGATTTTCGTAACCTCTGTTGATGGAATATACGTCTCTAAGAATTGACTGACCTTTCGCTCCAAGCATTGCCACCAAAATAATTGCTGCGGGTCTGAGTGCTGGAGGAGAAATCATGTCAGCATTTTTAAACTTAGTTGGTCCTTCAACATATACTCTGTGTGGATCGACTAAGGTAACTTTTCCTCCCAATCTACTTAATTCTGTGAAATATACAGCTCTATTTTCAAATGTCCAATCATGGATGAAAGTTTTTCCTTTAGCTTTCATTGCAATTGGAACAAAGAATGGCAAATTGTCCATGTTGAGTCCTGGGAAAGGAAGCCCGTGAATTTTTTCCTCCAACGCAACCAGATTCGATGGAATGATTTTCAAATCAACCAGCTGCGTTCTTTCATTTTTTGAAACATATTTTTTCAAAATCTCATATTTCTGCCCCATCTTTTCAAGCTTCAAAAGTTCCAGCTCCAGAAATTCAATTGGACATCTTTTGATCACCAATTCACTTTCAGTGACAATGGCAAGTGAAATGAAAAACATAGCTTCGATTGGGTCCTCACTGATTTCATATTCCACATCTTTATCAATGTTTTCAACACCTTCCACTTCCAGAGTGGTGCTTCCGATTCCCTTGATTTTCACTCCCAATTTTTCCAAGAAAAAACAAAGATCTTGAACCATATAGTTCGAAGTAGCCATTTTGATTTTCGTTTTTGACTCAAATTGAGCCGCCGCCATAAGCGCTGTTTCTGTCACGGTGTCTCCTGATTCATACAGCACAAATTCATCCGCCTCATGTCTTTTTTTGGTATTCACATGATATCCATCTTCCTTTGTTTCAATTTCAACTCCGAAATTTTCCAAAACAAAAAGATGTGGCTTCACAGTTCTTGAGCCCAACTTGCATCCCCCCGCTTGAGGAATCACATATTCATCAAACTTAGTCATGAGAGACCCAATCAGCATCATTGCGCTTCTCGTTCTCTCCGCAGCTTCTCTGTTAATTTTTTCAATTTCAATTTTTTCTGGAGGAATGATGGTCAAGGTTTTTCCATCTCTCTCAACCCCAACACCGATGCTCTCCAAAACTTCAATCCAACGATTCAATTCTTCGATTTGAGGAACGTTTCTCAAGGTAGTTTTTCCCTTGTTAATCATTGCCGCTGCCAAAATCGCCACAGTGGCATTCTTTGAACCATTCACTTCAATCTCACCACTCAATTTTTTCCCTCCACTAACTTTAAAATGTTGCATATTTTTGAAATATAATAAGTATAATCATTTCCTTAAGTGTACTTCAAAAGCGGTCTTTTTTCAAGAAAAGATATAACTAATTACAAATTAATTACAAATATACGAATATACGAATTAGGAATAGGAACTCAAAAAAATAATTCTCCAAAATACACCACTCCAAAATAATAAATAAAATTCACAAAAGGACTGAATAAGATGAGATACATAGGTAACACTAAGAATTTAGCAAAATTGAAAAAATTTGCTAAAATCAACAGTTAAAAACCTAAGTATTTCAATCCAATGGAACAATCAAAAATATGGACAGGCTATGAGTTTTTCATCAGAAAACCA
>JAOUHN010000013.1 GCA_029865125.1 Candidatus Moraniibacteriota bacterium | reverse complement strand
TTTCACACCTCTGCTAATCATAAGTTTTAAAATCGAACTATTATTTTTCAATCATAGCACATATGAAAAAAATGTGAAAATTGAGCAAGTTCCTAAACTGTGCTATCATTTCAGAGAAGAAACTTGCTTGTATTAAATAACAAAAAATATGCTGTACGATCAATCATATAATATATTCATTATACCTGTATTGGTTTTAATTTTGACCAGAGTGATTAAATTCTTTGTATTCTATTTCAGGCACAACCGAGATTTTGGATACACGTTGCGACATGCAATGAGTTATGGTCATATGCCCAGCGTTCACACAGCTCTCATGATTTCAATTGTCACTTCCATTGGAAACTACGAGGGAGTCAATTCAGGCTCATTTGCCGTTGCTGTTGTATTGGCAATTCTGATTATTGATGACGCCACCAGACTGCGTGTCTATCTTGGAGACGTTGGAAGATACATCAATATGCTTTCTAGTAAAGTAGGCAATTTAGATGAAAAAGAATACCCGCGACTCAAAGAACGCATGGGTCACAGACTAAACGAAGTTGTTGCAGGTGGAATTATTGGCTTTAGTCTTACAACAATTCTAATCCGAATTTTAGGATAATTTTTGAAGCTCTTCTTGAATTACTTTCTTGTCATTCCAATCAACCATTTCATGCCCGATCATCATTTTTTCTTCTGCACCCTTCCCAGTCACAAGAACAATATCACCAGCTCTCGCATTTTCGAGAGCTTTTTTGATTGCCTCTCTCCTATCCATAATCTTGAAAAAATTCTCCCCTTCTTTTTTGTTTTTCACTCCACTGGCCACTTCATCAATAATTCTTTGAGGATCTTCTGTGTATGGATCTTCATTGGTGACAATCACAGTGTCAGCCATCTCAGAAACAATACGACCCATGATTGGTCTTTTTCCTCGATCTCTGTCTCCGCAAGAACCGAATACTGAAATGATTTTTGAACCCTCTCTTTTAGACTTGATTTCTCCCACCAATTCATATAATTTTTTGAGTGCATTTGGAGTTACGGCATAATCAATCACGATGTCCACACTTCGGTCGTTTTCAACTTGCTCCATTCTTCCAGGAACACCCTGAATCTTTTCCAACGCCCGAATCATATAGTCCATTCGAATGTCCTCTGAAAAGGCAACACAAATTGCTGCCAATGCATTTTCAATATTAAATTTCCCAGGAATATTCAATTTAAAATTGTGTTCATTAATCACAAATTCAGAACCTCCCATCTCCAAGAAAACATCTTTGGCCAAAACAAATTCACAGTTCTCATTGATCACATGTACTTCCAGCTTATTTTCATCAGTGCTATATGCATATCTTTTTTTGGCCGGCAAATTCAAAAATTCAGATGGATTTTCCATATCCAAATTCACAATAAGCGTTTTTGATTTCTCAAAAAGCTTTCTTTTTGCACGACGATATTTCTCCATGGTTTTGTGATAATCCAAATGCTCTCTTGTCACATTTGTCACAACAGCTGTGTCATAATCCACTCCCCACACGCGAAATTGATCCAAGGAATGAGAGGAGGTTTCAAGTACCACAACGCTGCAATTTTCTTTGACAGCACGATTCAAAAACGCCTGCACACCCCAAGCAGACAAGGTGGTAAATTTTGTTTCATTCACCCATTCATCATCACCCACTTTGAAATTAATGGTTGAAGCCACTGCAATTTTTTCACCAGCTTCTTCCAATATTTTTGCAATCATCTGCACAGTAGTTGTTTTTCCATCCGTTCCAGTCACTCCAATCACCTTGATTCTCCTGCTCGGAAATCCAAAATACAAATTAGCAACAACTGCTTTCAAAAGATGATACAAGTTTTTCGTCCACTGCGGAAACAATTTTTTGATATAATTCATAATTCTCTATTAATTTTCAATTTAAAATTTTACAATTTTGCATTCAATTTGAAATACTTAATTTTCAAACATTCACCGAACAAGACCCCACTTTAAACTTCTTTAGAATATAATTTTCACAAAAAATATCGAGGGAGAGATGATTTTTCCAAAAAATCACGATTTTTTCAGTATAAATAATTGAACTACTGTGTCACTAAGTGAGTGATTTTTTGAAGGAAAATCACGCCCGAGCATTTTTTTGAAAATTATATTCTAAAGAAGTGTTCACCCTTCACTCCTTCATTCTACTCGAAATCACCGCAAAAAACAAAAAAAAGCAGCCCCGACGTAATGTCGAGGCTATTGAAACTCAAGTCTCTATCTCATCTCTAAAATCTCACTTCTCATTCCTATTGCACGCTTTTGAAAAGAGGCAAACCATTGCTTCCTGTCGGAACATAAATTGTTCCTTGTCTGTCTTTCAATTCTCTGATATACAAATATTCAAGATAGTTTTCAGTCAAGGATTCATCTATAATTTTTTGTGCATCACGTTGTCCTTCCGCTTCAATTCTTTTTCTGTCTGCTTCTTTTTTTTCTTTTTCAAGCAAAAAATCATATCTTTGTGATTCTTGTTCTGCTTGCAATTTTTCTTGAATGCTTCCAGAAAGCTTTGCAGGAAGCGTCACGTTCCTCAGAAGCACTTGTTCCACAATAATTCCTCTTGGCTCAACCGTTTCAATCAATCTGTCTTTGATTGCAGTAGCAACTTCTCCTCTTTTTTCACTATACACAGCTTTTGCATCATAACCTGCAATCACTTCACGAATAGCACTTCTAATTTCTGGGCGGATGATTTTCTCCTGAAAGTTTGATCCCAAATCCTTGTATACATCAGAAGCTCTATCTTCAATCAAATGATGAAAAACTGTAATGTCCAAATCAATTGTGAGGCCTTCTTTTGTGAGAGCTTGAATTTGATCCGCTCCAACTCTTTGCCCCTCACCTTGAACAACACTCATTGTATATTCTTCTGTTCTGATACTCATTTTCTCAATAGCCACAAATGGATTCACAATGTGCATTCCACTTGAAAGCTCTTTGTCTTTCACTTTTCCAAAAAGAGTTTGGACACCTGTGTATCCTGCTGGAATAATCACAATAATGTTCACAGCAACAATGATTGCTACAATGACACCCACAATCATGAGAACTTTTCTTTTTAATATTTCCATAGAATTCTTTGAATTATTATTTGAATTATTACTATTTGATGTTGAAAATTGAGCTCCAGAACCATTAACAAACTTTTTCAAAAAATCAAATGGGCTTTTTTGAGAAGCATGAATCACATTCGGATCGCGACTTTTCATTTTTTTGACATACGCCAATGCCCATGGAATGACATAGAAAATCAAAATCACCCAAAACAAAAATTTCATATTCCTTTTCTTAACTTATTATCAAACAAATACTAACATCAAAAACCAACAGTGTAAACAAAAAAATCCCCGAATTGCTTCGAGGATTTTTTTAGCACTTTTCAAAAACTACTTTTTCTTTTTTCCATTTCTCACCAACAACGATGCGATAGCTCCCACAGCAGCTCCAACTCCAGCAGCAATTGCAGCTGACTTTTCAGGATTCTTTTTCACATATTCTCTCACTTTTTTTGCAGTGTCATCCATCTGCTTTTTTGCTTTCTTGTATTCAACCATTGCTTTTTTCTTAAGAGCGGCAGCTTCTTTTTTGCTCCTATCAGTAGCCTTTTTCACTGTTTCTTTGTTCATATTTTTTATTATTATTTAATCTTACTATTTTTTTCCCAAAAACATTCCGATGCAACATGACACAGCTCCAACCACTCCATATCCTGCCCAAGGACTGTGATTTGTTAGCACTGTGTTCAAAAAAAGAGAAACGCTCACCATCACAAATATCCCACCAATCATCATCAAAAACAAGCCGATACCACGCTTCATAGTGTTTTTGACCCACGCTTGAATTCTTTCTGAAATATTTTCACTCACTCTGGAAAGCATGTTAGTCACAAAACCTTGAATCAGAGTTTTCCATTCTCCACGATCCTTGTCACCTTTCCCTTTTTCCTTTTCACTCATTTTTTTGAAAGTTAATCATTATCCATTTGTCCTGATTATACCATAAAACAAAGCGTGCGCAAAATATTTTCAACTTCAAGTTTAGTTTATTCTTTCTTCATTTTTATCACATCTCCATGTGTTACGCTTAGAAATAATTATTCTATTCAACAAAATGAAATTAAACTCTCTTCCAAAAATAATACTCTTGCTTCTGTTTTCATTGACTGTGTCAGGATGTATGCAAAAAACCACCGTGATTCAAATGGAGAACGAACCGATAATTAATGGAATTATTCAAGAAGAAATCATCAGGGAATCCACAAGTATGCCAGAAACAATGCTAGAAGAAATGTCCTACACCGATGTCACCCCCAAAGAAGCCAAAGATTTGCTCAACATGAATTCAGACATCATCATCATTGATGTTTCCCCAAAATATGAAGAGGGTCACATCCCAAACTCCGTGAATTATTACGTCGGGGACGGATCCTTGGATCACGCCATCAAAGGACTCGACAAAGAAGCTACCTATCTCGTGTATTGCCACGTTGACAGCGCATCAATTGCCGGCGCCCAAAAACTGATCGACGCCGGATTCAAAAACGTATATCGCCTCAAAGGAAACTACAAAGCATGGATTGAAGCAGGATATCCCGTGGAGAAATAAAACTGATAATCAAAAAACAACCTTTTCCTAAGGTTGTTTTTTTGTTATCGCACAATCTCGTGTTCAAACCATTTTTCTTGGAAGTTAATTTAACACCAGCCCATATATAGCGCTTCTATACCCAGCTTCTCCGCTAAAAAATTAGTGCTTTTTATTTCTCAATATCCCAGCCTGATACACTGTCGCCACTACTTGAACAACTCCCATAACTACAAACAATGCCGTAAAATTAAAGCTACTAACAATAATCCCTCCAATTAAAATAGCAATCCCCGTAACTATCATCGCCTCCCCATCAGCCAATCCCCACTCCATTCCATCCTTTCCTTTATCTTCATATTTTGCATACAGCGCATTCCATGTTGGAGCTGCAAGTGCACTAGCTAGTCCTAATCCTGCTTGCACTATAAATAATTTAAAAGGAGCATCAACCAAAATAAATGCGAATGTGAAAAAAGCATTGATCGCATAACCAAGAATCATCATTTTTTCCTTATTAATCCTATCAGAAATTTTTCCCAACAGAATCGTCAGCACTCCCGAAACCAACAAATATATAGACCAAGCCCAAGATATCTCAAGGATATCACCTCCAATTTGCTCAGTAAAAACTGCCAAAAATGGACCTAGCATCCCCTCTCCCAAGTACCACAAATTAGACCCGTAAAGTAAATATTTTATTTTTTCATTCATGCTTATTGTTTTTTATCCTAAAATTAGAAATTTTCAATACCAGAACTAACCATACTGATAATACCACGAAAAGTTTATTGAATTAAATCAGTTCGACTTTTACCTAGCTTATCGCACAATCTCGTGTTCAAACCATTTTTCTTGGAACTTGATTTTTTCTTCAATTTCTTCGTCAGTGAGTTCAACTCCATCAGGAGCCACAACTAGCTTGTCGTCATCGTCATCAAGTCTGTGAACAATGGCAATCACTTTTCCTGTGGCTTTTTCAATTGGAGCATCTTCGCCCAAAAAATATGCGTCCAGTTCTTCTCCATCAGAAGCCACAGTATTTTCAACGTACCCATAATTCTGCTCATACAAAAAACCATGCTCTGGATGAGCACTTCCCTTTGACCTATCAATCACAACTTCCACGTTTTTACCCAAAAATTGCTTCGCTAGCCGAAATGATTTTGAATTTTCCATGTTTCTAAAATTTTAATCAGACCAATTACATCCTTTTATTTTTCTCACATATAAAATCAAAAATAGCACGGTTGAATCATACGCAGCCAAATATGTTGGGTATGCAATTTCTGTGAAAGAAACGTACGCTACTGCAAATAAGCCAGTAACTGCGGCAAACATTGCCATTGTCCAAGGAAAAACACTTTCTGAGCACGGATCCTTATGAATCTTGATTAGCATTGGAAGACCAAAACTAAAATCTGCCAAAATAGCAAAAATCACTGCTAAATCTGGGTTATCAGTCACTTGCCACAATATTAGTCCGATAATTCCCAATGCAAACAATGAAAAATCATAGGCACTGGACTCCAGAACTCCAACTTTCTTTATTTTTGCATAAATCGCAATCAAAAAACATGCTACTGTATTGGCAACCACAATAGCCACACCCCAGGTAAACATCTCTGAAAGCATTGCCACTGCACCCAGCCCAGTCACAAACCCCCATCCAGTCCAACTCAAAATATGCGGACGAATTTTTTTGTTTTTAATGTCTCGAATATAAGGAAAAAATCCAACAAAAACAAAAATTGAGGACGCTATTCCAAATATCGCACTTGTTCCATTAATTTCTTGCATCCATCTGTAAGTTAAATCTTATACTAAAAATAGTAACCTTCTTTTCAAGAAATATCAATACAAGAACTTTTTTATTTCCTCTTTTTCAGAGGCTTGATTGGGGGGGTTTTGTCACCGCCCAGAGACAATTTTCGAACCAAATACAAGACGTGGAGGACAAGTGTCACAAGAAGCAATCCCCAAGTGAGAAAAAAGAGGATAAAAATCAGAACCCCAAAATCAGTTTCAAGCCACCAAAGTGGAGAGCATGGAACTGCAGGATAATTACACATATTTTTTTTGCTTAGTTTATTATTATTTTAATAATAACATAAGAGCATGAAATAAAAGTGAACTTATCAAAAAGTCACTAAAAAATTACATCTAAAGCAATTAATTGCTTTATTAAGTGATTAAAATACTAAACACAACCAAGACAATAAAGATAAAGTAGAACGATATCTTATCCAAAATGTGCATATCCCCCCTTTCTCTGAAATATCTCACACAAAGAATTGCAAAATGTATTGGATAGATAATAAGTAAAATTGGAGCTAATGCAATCCAAATAATTATCGCTCCCCCTGGCTCACTGCTATTATCAGGAAGTAACATGCCAATCACGCAAATAATCAAAAAAACATGGACCCCTAAAGCAGCCTTTTTGAAGTTCGATTTTTCAACAGTTATCCCAAATATGATTTTCTTAGGCCACTTGGAATCCTCCTTATTGCGAGAAACTATTCTATTAACTGATTCTTTATCATTTTTATTTTCGATCTCCATTTTTTATATCCTAAAAATTATTCTAATTAACTAGGACGGTCCTAGTTGTTTATTTTGATTTTTTATAATCAGCATACCATAACATAAAAAAACCAACAGAAATTCCAGTTCCAATGGAAAGTATCAGGGTTCCTAAGTGATAAGAACTGTCTGCAATGTATCCGAAATCAAAACATTCAGATTGAAAGAGCAAGCAACCCATATCAGAAGTTATATCAAATATTATAGAAATTACTTCAATAAAAACAAAAATGATAATTATTGAAATAAAACTTTTATTAATAATTTTTTTAACTCTATTCATCTTTTTATTTTTATTAATTATGTTTTTATCCTACCATAAAAGTTCGATTCCCGTCACAGGAAACATAAAAAACACGCTTTTATGCATGTTTTTTTTGAAAGTAAGCAAACTGTGGATGACGCATGCCCAGCGCATTTTTTTGCTGGGTTCGTGCCTGAGATTATAAATAAGAGATGACTACAACTTCAATGAGACATTTAAGCTTCCTGTTATTTAAACTTTAAAGTTCCTATTGCTGCTTTTAAATAATTCAATGACTCATAATATCTTCTTCCGTTATAATAATTTGCATCATTATTAACAAAAATATCATATTGATCATCATCAATATAGCCTGCGGATTGCGGAAGAGACAAATCAATTGTATCTTGAAAATTCTTTTCATTCAATTCTGATGTAATGTAGAGATTTAAAATATTATCATCCTGCATGACAATTTCTTCTTGTTCTGATGAACGTCTCTTTTCTTCGAGATAAGCTGCCATCTCATAATCCTTAAACTCACTGTCATTTTTATCATAGAATTTTATACTATAACTAATATAATCCCCTTGTTCAGAGGTAGGCAAACTATCATCAATATCCTTGTCATAAAAATACACACCATTCTTACCCTCAGTAACTACCCAACCTTTTGGATATTTAATATAAATTCCGTAAGCATCATTTTCATAGATAATCCAATCCGAAACATCTATCTCCTTATCTTCAGAGCAGTTTTTAAATTCACAACTTAATTCATCAATTCGAACAATTTCACCACTAGAACAAACCTTATAAAAATACGTATCGTCTATACCCATCTTACATCCAGAGCTAGATATATCATACTTAATCCCATTGTCATCACTGCTAATATCATTCTTATCTTTAGATATATTAACAGCTACGATATAGCCACTTATCACAAAAATTAAAACAAGAAATATTATCAAAGGTACTTTTAACTTATTCATTATATTTTCTAAAAAATTATACATTTAGTATGTCACAGTTCGATTCTTATCATTAATTAACTAGGACGGTCCTAGTTGTTTATTGCTAACATATTTATCACTATCAAATTCAATACTGTCTCCAATTTTCTTCAACAT
Source organism: Candidatus Moraniibacteriota bacterium (assembly GCA_029865125.1). Classification (GTDB taxonomy): domain Bacteria; phylum Patescibacteriota; class Minisyncoccia; order Moranbacterales; family UBA9337; genus JAOUHN01. The sequence goes on along the minus strand of JAOUHN010000013.1, from coordinate 16,853 downwards.
ATCAAAACTTTTCACCAATTCCTTTTCAGATTTCTCAATTCTTTTCAAAGCATCTTTTCTGTAAAGATCACGCAAAGCCTCTTGATCCTCATTAGTATAATTCTTCTTATTCTTTCCTAATTCAAAATCAATCACTGACTGGGGCTTATCATTTGAAATATTCACAACATCTTCGATCACCACAAAGTAATCATCCTTTAAAACAACAATATCCCCTCCAATATGAGGATTTTTTTCCATATCATCCCTCACACCAATAGCGTAAAATATTATATTATCGCCCCTTTGAGTCACCCCGCATATATTCGACTCCTTAAAAGATGACGGCAACAAACTCCCATATTCATCTTCGTAAGAAAAACTTTTTACAATTTCACTCAATTTACTACATGATGGCTTTTCACTCAACTCTTCAAAAGACTCGGAAGAAAATTGCCAAGGCTCATATAAAATTCCTTCATCCATTCTCCTGTCATCATACTTAGCCTTATCAACAATAAACACAGAAATATCATTGTCCTGCCAGATACAGTTATTGGAATATTCTTCAATACTCAATTCTCTTGGGTACTTAAATTGAATTCCAATTTCATCTTCGCGATATGCTCGCCAACCATCTTTGTCTTGACCTAAATACTTTTTACCACACACAAATTCTTTTTGTTCTTCTTTGTTCTTCAAATATTCATTCACGTCTTTCTGAACTCTCACATTTTCTTTCTGCTTAACAACACTATCTTCAGCATGCGAATCATCTTCTGCTCTAAAATTCTTAGAATAAACAAATGCGATTCCACCCACAAAAGCCAAAACAAAGAATGCAATCAAAGATATTTTTATTTTATTTTTCATTTTTTAAAAGATTTAAATTATATTTTAATTTTACCACAAAATTTCAGCTCGAACCAAAACAAAAAACACGCTTTTATGCATGTTTTTTTTGAAAGAGAGCAAACTGTGGATGACGCATGCCCAGCGCATTTTTTTGCTGGGTTCGAACTGAAATTGGAATAAAAGGGGTCAAATAAAAGGGGTCAGGTACCTTTTTTCTACCCAATAAAATTCAAGCTCGAACCAAAACTACTCCTCACCCAAAACAAAAAAAACACGCTTTTACACGTGTTTTTTGAAAGAAATCAAACTGTGGACGACGCATGCCCAGCGTATTTTTTTGCTGGGTTCGTGCCTGAGATTATTAATAATTCAATACAAAAGGAGCTTAATATTCAAAATAAGCTCCTTTTCATGCTACACGCAACTAATTCAAGGAATTGGGACTACATAGGTCTTCCTTATCATTTGCAGTTCTCCCACAACACCCACAAATAAATTTAGGATTGGATGTAAGTTTTTTGATTTCCTCCACATTAAACCCAAATGGCTTGCTTGTTCGATGACACATTTTATTTGGAGCAATGTTAGAAACATCTCCTCCACATTCGCAACCACCAGAATTGCTATCTCCACATCCACATCCAGATTCAGATCCACTAGCACAACAATTATTTTTTGTCATAAATATAAATTTAAATAGTTAATCCATTAAAAAAATCACTAACTTCTTTAAAGCTTTCTTTGTTTATCTTGCAATACACCCATCTCCCCTCTTTTTTTGTGGTAATAAGATGCGCATTTACAAGCTCTTTGATGTGATGAGATATTGTAGGCATAGTAACACCCAAGAGCCCCGCCAAATCTTTAATACAAGCTTCATTTTGACAGGATAATTCGTTCTTTCTGCATCTGCATTCTTGCTTATGAATAAATAATAATATTTTCAATCTATTTTTATCAGCAAGTGCTTTAAATATCTCATCTAGTTTTTCATTTTTTTTGTCTATGCTTTTCATTATTGTAATAGTTAGATGACCATCTAAATATTATCAAACCAAACATCGTTTGTCAAAAAAGAATATGCTATTTACCGTAAAACAAAAAACACGCTTTTATACGTGTTTTTTGAAAGTGCTGCGCCACGAGATGAACACAGTGAATTTTTCGAGGCGTGCCACGAGATGAACGCAGTGAATTTTTCGTGGCGTGCCACGAGGCGTAAGCTTTTCGTGGAGCCAGACTGTGGACGACGTTCGAACTGAGATTAAATCTATTGCAAGCTTATAATCTATTTTTTATATAAATATTTCCCTGCGATACTTGTAATTAATGATGGAAGGATAATTATTAATGAAAGTGTGATTAGAGATAAAAAATTATCATTCTTAAACAAAGTCAAAAAATTCTTTCCAACCTCATCTACCGCATTAATAATAAAAAATGAAATAAAATAAAACAGAGGCCATAACCAAAAATATTTTGGAATATTTCTGGATGACATAAAAGCTAAAACTGAAGAAAGAATAAGATATACAAAAACAGTCACAAAAAGCTGTGTCACCCCTCCATCACTGGGACTAATGTTAAATATTGACTTATACCAAAAAACCGAAAAAAGTGCAGCAATAATTGAATAAATAATATTCACTAATACAAAATTTTTTTTACTCATAAATAATTTAACAAAAAAAATTATACACTTAGTATATCACAGTTCAATTCCTTTCACTATAAAATTTAGGTTCGAACCAGGATTAATCTTTACCTAAAACAAAAAACACGCTTTTATGCGTGTTTTTTTTGAAAGCGAGCAAACTGTGGACGACGCATACCCAGCGTATTTTTTTGCTGGGTTCGTGCCTGAGATTGAGAGTCAAAAAAGATTTACCGCACAATTTTAATAATAATCAATTATGCAAAAAATTCCAAGAAATAGCGAAAGAGTCCAGGTGTCTTTTATATATTCTTTCAATATTTCTGTCAATTAGACTGATTGTATTCTATTTTACATCCAAAGTAAAATACCAACCAAACACAATGAAATTAACATTCCCGAGATTATGGAAATTGCACTTAATGATATTGATTTTTTATAATCTTTTTTGAAAATTCTGACTAAAGATTTCACAAGGTAATACAATGAAATAAAAAATAAAAATGGAACCCACTTTGCTAGAAATAGATAATAATCAGAGTATCTTTCTTCAGCGCCACTTTCAGAAGCTGTATACATCACAAAGATCCCGAATGTAAAATATGCCCACAATAAAATCCCGCCTACAAGCAACAAAGCAATAGAAAATATTAAATCTTTCTCTTTCATTTTATTTAACTTAATTTTAATATTTTAATTATACCACTAAAACTTAACTCCCCATACCCGAAACAAAAAATAACCCTCTACTAAAGGGTTATTTGACCGGAGCCGGACTGTCAACGACGTTCGAACTGGGGTTGTAAATCATAAAGATATTGTTGCTATATTTTAATATTTACCCATATATTTTTATTAAGTAAAATAAAGCAGGATCTGGGCAGATTCCCATATCCTGCTGTACTACAATTTTATATAACCTTTATTAAGTAGCGACCCATTTCGCCATGGTCCATCCGTTTTTTTCTCTTATCCGAAAAGCAAATGTAGGCCATTACATTCTACCCCCAAACTTAATCTAGACACACAAGATAACCCCGAACGAAGAGGTTGTTTTATTCTAAGCCAGACTACTTGCCCTAAAGTGAAATAAAAATTTTAAAAAATTCATCCCTTAGATCCCCAACCTCTTTTGATCTAAAATATTCTCCATATTCGCTCAGAAAACGTTCTTCTTTTTCCCAATATTCTTCCTTTTCTTTATACCATTTTTTCCTTGATTCACTTTCTTCATCATCTGAATATTCAAATCCCTTTTCATCGCACCAATCATAATACATTTTAGGAAGACTTGGTCTCTCAATAAATCTCTTATTATTTTTACTACACCACTCTTTGGTTGGATTTATCTCTATACCATAACTATACATCTTAATACCATCTGTTTTAATTGGCCACTCTATTTCCCCTCTATTAAAAACTACATTATCAATTCCAGGCGATTTAGAGTCCAAAAACTCTTCTACTTTTTTATTAACATTCTCAAGAAATTTAATGAATTCTAGATTTTTTTCCTCCGCATAAAAAGCAAGATATGGCTCTGAATAACCCCTATTTGAAATCTCTCCATTACTATCAAATTCATGCCCCCCACAACCCTCTCTGATTTTCAAAAAAGGAAGCTTATTTAATTCTATGCACACATCTCTTATGTCTACATCAATAATTTCAGGAAACTCTTCTGCATCAATTCCTGTCATATTATCAAGATTACTACCCTGCATTTCAAAATATTGATTTAACTTCTCAATAATCTCATTATTAGTCATTTTCTCATCCTCTTGATTTGGAAAAACATCTTTTCTTGAAGGAGAATTCAGTCCTTCATTTTTCCAGAATTCTTTCCAATCTACACCTTTCTCTTTTTCTGGAGTAACTGAAAATTCAAATGGATTATGCATAAATTTTATTTTATTTAATAATTTTCTATATTCTACCACAAAAAGTTCGATTCCCATCACTGTCAAAATTTAGGTTCTAACCAAAATTTATTCTTTATCCAAAACAAAAAACACGCTTTTACACGTGTTTTTTTGAAAGTGAGCAGGTGAAGGGAATCCTCCTTGCTCCGACTCGGAGCCTGGGCACTACACACAAAATGCTCGCACTTGCTCGCATCTTACTCGCGCCCTTCAATTCCCATCCATTCACAAATAATCAAAAAACTCCCTAGGTGGGAGCTTTTTGATTATCAGTGAGCGGGTGAACGGAATCGAACCGTCGTCAACAGCTTGGAAGGCTGTGGTAATAGCCACTATACGACACCCGCGATTGCTTTGCAAAAGTTACACTAACCAAATTACAATTTCCAAAACAAATAAATCATTTCTTTAATTGAATACGGTATTCATTATACATGAATCCAAAATTTTGTCCAGTCTTCAAATATTGCTCTTTTTGAGAAATAATCCTAGAATTTAAATATAAAAACTACACTATTTAACATGAAAAATCTGCCAAAAAATTCAAAGGTTGTTTTTGAAGGGGTGCTTTTTGACACCGTTCAATGGGAACAAGAAATGTTTGATGGATCAGAAAAGACATTTGAAATGATTCGGAGAAAACCAAGCACCAATGTCATTGCTGTTCAAGATGACAAAATTCTCGTTCTTGAGCAAGAGCAACCCACAAAACCACTGTTCCCTTCGCTTCCAGGAGGGCAAATTGATCCGGGAGAAAATCCACTCGATGCTGCCAAACGAGAACTGCTTGAAGAAACAGGATATGCTTCGGATGAATTGATCTTGTTTGAAGAATTTTTCGGCTCCCCAAAATTTCTTTTTCATGAAACTACTTTTATTGCCAAAAACATTTCTAAAAAATGCGAACAAAACTTAGACAGCGGTGAAAAAATTTCTGTGAAATTTGTTGATTTTGATGAGTTTCTTGAGCTTTGCAGAGAACCCAGCTTCGCAGTTTCCATCGGACTCAAATTGATGATGTATGAAGCACTCTTGGATGAAAACAAAAAAGAAGAATTCAAAAAAAGAATTTTTGAATAAGGAAACTCATTCTTCATCCTCATCCCATATCATCTTCAGATAACCACTACACATATTATAGTTCTGTCATCCTGAACTTGATTCAGGATCCCCCTCTATCAGCACACACCTCAATAATATTTTGAAATTCTGTTCGCCAGTTGGCGGATCAGAATGACATGTTTTTTTTAATTTCCTATTCTCTATCTCACCTCTCAAATCTCATCTCTCAGCTTCCTGTGAAATGAAATTGCAAATCTGTGGGCTTCGTCTGTGATTCTTTTGAGAAACTTTTCGTCACTGATGAGTTTTTCCAGTTTTTCATCCAGCTCAAAAACACCCCTCACCACTTCAAGTTTTTTTCTGTCTGGTCCTTTTGCAACCCCGATTAGTGGAATTTCTTTTTTGAGTTCCATCATTACTTTCTGTGCCATGTTCACATGACCCTTTCCTCCATCCACAATGATCAAATCTGGTTGCGACCAATTGTTTCTGAATCTTCTCAAGATGACTTCTTTCATCATGCGCGTGTCATCAATGCCCGCAACCGTCTTGATTTTGAATTTTCGATACTCGGATTTATTTGGAACTTGTCCATCAAAAACCACCATGGAACCAACTGGATTTTCTCCTGAAATATTTGAAATGTCATATGCCTCAACTCGAACACCCTCAAATTCATTTTCACTTTCATCACCCATGAGTGCCACATCCTGAATGTGTTCCAATGCAAAAATCTTGTTTCGTGTGTCCGCTGCTTTCTCGAATTCTTCCTCTTTGGAAAATTTTTCCATTTCTTTTTTGAGGCTACTCACAAGTCTTTTTTTCTTCCCCTCCAAAATCATTTGAATCCCTTTGATGTTTCGCTTATAGTCTTTTTTTGAAATGCGCCCGTCATGCGGTCCTGGACAAAGACCCAGTTGAGATTCCAAGCAACCTTTCTCGCTTTTTTCGCTTCTTGAGTGAAAAGGAAAAATTCTCCGAATGATTTTGAGCGCTGTTTCCATTTGTTTTTTGGAAGTGTATGGACCATAGATTTTTGAAAATCGGAGTCCTCTGCCAATAAACAGTGTTTTGGTGTTTTCATCCCTTTTCAAATCAGTTTCTCTGAAAATGAGCACTCTTGGAAAATCTTCTTTTGTGATTGCGAAATATGAAAAACTTTTGTCATCTTTTCCCAGAATATTATATTTCGGTTGATGCTTTTTGATGAGGTTGGCCTCCAAAATGAGAGCCTCCAAAACCGTGTCAGTTTCAATTGTTTTGATGTCTTTCACATGCTCCATCATACTCAAAACAGTCACTCTTTCATCACGCCCAGAAAAATATGAAGACACCCTGTTTTTGAGATTTGTGGCTTTTCCGACATATAAAATTTGGTCACCACAAAATCCGCCCTGGGCGGAATCACTACATTTTCCCTTGAAAATATACACCCCCGGGCTCTTCGAAATCCTATTCAATTTTTCCGAAAAATCATTTGACATAGTCATATTTTAGGTATAGCTTATATTCATAGTTACTTCAACCATATGGAGGTGCGAGATGCCAATTTGCCCTAACTGTAAAACATCAGAAAATGTAGTAGCCTGCAATGAGCCAGGAAGCCCTTGGCCGCAAGACTATACCAACCCAAAAACAGGAGAAAAAGGAGCCAAACATCGTTGCAAAAAGTGCAACACCACTTTTGTCCCCACTTTTTATGAGAATCAACAAATAAACTCAACCATTATGTCTCATTAAGGAGCAAACTATGTTTTGCAAATGCGGACACCAAATCACAGAATTCGCAAAAGGACCAGGGCCCAATTTCGTCACAGGAAAATGTAGCCATTGCGGACATGAAGCTCAGGTACATAAAAAAAGTGTACGTCCTTCGCAATTAGTCTATCAAAAAAAATAATGTCCTATACTCTCTTCCAGCCGAGCGACCTACGCGTCACTCGGCGCTTTTTTTATATTACCAGTAAGCAGTAATTTGTAATCAGTAACTAGTAATTTTCCTTTATTTGAGCCTTTTTCGCTTGCTTTTTCTCCTCTTTTTTGATATAATGTACTTACAAGCAACTTCAATAATTTCCAACTGATCGTTTATGTCTGGAATTGTAAAATCACTATTAATAATTTTGCTAATCAATTTTATCTTGACATTAATTGCACCTTTCTGTAAAATGACTGTGCAATCAGCACAATCAAACGAAGCAGTCATTTTACAGAAAGGTGCAATTAGCATAACAGCAACAATGCTGTTTTTTATTTTTCAAAATATACAACAATTCCCTCTAATGCTATTGTCATCCCGGAAAGTACCCCGACACGAGTCGGGGACTTATCCGGGATCCGTTCTTAATTAAACTTCAGATTATTGCTACTCATTGCAACCAATGAAGTATGGATTCCGGATAAACTATTTTTCTCAAATTCGTTCCTCATTCGGAAAAATATGTTTTCCGGAATGACAAAAAAACAAAGGGTTTTGAATTTTGTCCAATTCTCTATCGCAAATCTCAACTCTCCCTCTCATTTCTCTATCTCAATACTTTTTTCAAATAACGTGCTGTGTGGCTTTCTTTGTGCCATTTTGAAACCTCTTCTGGGGTTCCTTGGACGATCACACGCCCTCCACCATCTCCGCCTTCCGGTCCCAGGTCAATGATCCAATCAGAAGATTTGATCACGTCCATATTGTGCTCAATGACAACCACACTGTTTCCAGCGGCCACAAGTCTGTTGAGAATATCAAGAAGTTTTTTCACATCATCAAAGTGTAGCCCCGTGGTTGGTTCATCGAGGATATACATCGTGTCTCCAGTTGCTCTCTTGGAAAGTTCAGTTGCAAGTTTCACTCTTTGAGCTTCTCCACCTGAAAGAGTCACCGCACTTTGTCCAAGCTCAATGTAGCCCAAACCAACCTCATCCAAAACCTTCAGCTTGTCATGAACAGCCGGAAAACTTTCGAAAAATTCTCGCCCTTCGCTCACTGTCATTGCCAAAACTTCTGAAATATTTTTCCCTTTATACTTCACTTCCAAAGTTTCACGATTGTACCTTTTCCCAGAGCAAACATCACAAGGAAGATATACATCCGGCATGAATTGCATTTCAATTTTCAAATATCCGTCTCCTTTGCAATTGTCACATCGCCCTCCTGAAACATTGAAAGAAAATCTTCCTGGACCATAACCTCGGAGCTTCGCATCTTTTGTGGACGCAAAAAGCTCACGAATTGGAGTGAAGAGTCCTGTGTAGGTGGCTGGATTTGACCTTGGAGTTCTCCCGATTGGAGACTGGTCGATCATGATGATTTTGTTGACATGCTCTGTCCCAAGAATTTCTTTGTGTGCCCCCGGAACATCCAGTTTTTTGTGATATTTGTTCGCAAGCGCCTTGTACAACGTGTCTTCAACTAAAGTTGATTTCCCTGACCCAGAAACTCCTGTCACACAAGTGAGAACCTTGAGCGGAAACTCAACATTCACATTTTTCAAATTGTTTGCGCAAGCACCTTTGAGAAGGATGCTTTTTTTGCTCTTCAGTTGTCTTCGAATTTCAGGCACTTCAATCTTTTCTTTTCCAGAAAGATATTTTCCTGTGATTGAATTTTTGTTTTGCATCACTTCCTGTGGTGTTCCACTAGCCACAATTTCTCCTCCGTGCTTTCCCGCTCCCGGACCAATATCCACCAAAAAATCCGCATTTTTCATAGTTTCTTCATCATGCTCAATTGCAATGACAGAGTTTCCGAGCGTACTCAGGTTTTTGAGAGTTTCCAAAAGCTTGGCGTTATCCTTGGCATGAAGACCAATTGATGGTTCATCCAGAATATACAAAACACCAACCAGCTGTGAGCCAATTTGGGAAGCCAGTCTGATTCGTTGAGATTCACCACCAGAAAGCGTGGCCGCACTTCTTGAAAGTGTGATGTAGTTGAGACCAACATCTACCAAAAAAGTGAGTCGATTCACAATCTCATCAACAATTCTCCTTGCAATCACATCTTCTCTCGCGTTCAATTCCAGGCCCTTGAAAAAATTCAAAGCATTGCTCACATTGTCACGAGAAATTTCATCAATTGTTTTGCCTCCGACAGTGACAAGCAAAACTTCTTTTCGATATCGCGACCCTTTGCAAGTGGAACATGTTTTTTCTGACATATATTTTTCAATGTCTTTTCTGACGGTGTCCGAAGATGTCTTTCTGTATCTCCCATCAAGCCAATCAATGACCCCTTTCCAATTCACATAGTATTCACTCACTCCTGACTTGAAGCGATACACCACTCTCACAGCATCCCCATCTTCATCCTCATCTTCATTGCTCGGACCATACAACAGGATGTTCTGTTCCTTTTTTGAAAGATCACGAAATCGCACATTGTCAGAAATGTGATAGTGATTTGTGACCGCTCTCATGATTGTTCCGAAATAGTTGTTTCTCTTGTAGCTCCAAGGCAAAATTGCTCCTTCCCCAATGGATTTGTTTTTGTCAGGAAGAATCATGCTCTCATCAATTTCTTTTTTTGATCCCAACCCTTCACAGTCATCACAAGCACCTTGAGGTGAATTGAAAGAAAAAAGTCTCGGCTCCAATTCAGGAAATTCAAAGCTGTGATCAGGACAAGAAAGATTTTGATTGAAACTCATTCTTTTCCCTTCACTTTCAATGATCGTGATTCCCTCGGACAATTTGAGGCTCCTCTCCACCGCTTCAAAAATTCGAGAAATGCTCTTGTCTCGAACTTTCAGAGCGTCAACCACAATATCAATAGTGTGCTTTTTGTGTTTTTCAAGATCCACTTCTTTCCAATCAGAAAGACGAATTTCTTCGCCGTCCACATAGGCCAGAACATATCCAGCTTTGAACATATTTTCAAGAAGGGTTGAATATTCTCCTTTTCGTGATCGAACCACAGGAGAAATCACTCGCGCTTCTTTCCCTTCTCCAAGTTCCAAGATTTTGTCTACAATTTCATCAACGGAAAGTTTTGTGATTTCGTTTCCACACACAGGACAGTGAGGGATTCCGATTTTGGAATACAGAAGTCTCAGATAATCATGAATTTCCGTGATTGTTCCAACGGTTGAACGAGGGTTTTTTGAAACTGATTTCTGATCAATGGAAATGGCAGGAGACAACCCTTCAATGTAGTCCACATCAGGTTTGTCCATTTGTCCCAAAAACTGTCTTGCATATGAAGAAAGACTTTCAAGATATCTTCTCTGACCTTCCGCAAAAATTGTATCAAAAGCCAGCGTACTCTTTCCAGACCCAGAAAGACCAGTGAAAACCACAAACTTATTTCTCGGAATCTCCAAATCCACATTCTTCAGATTGTGCTCCCGAGCACCTTTGACTTTGATAACGTTTTTCATATATAAACTAACTCAAACTAAATTTAAAACTCCAACTTTCAAGTCACTAATCCCGTACCGCCCTGGTACTGGGATAACTTTAATTATATTCTTCATTCTATATTCTAACTTTAATTGCATTCAATAATCCAAACTATTTTCATCCCCCGTTACTTGTCATCCTGAACTTGATTCAGGATCCCCCTCAACTAGCACACACAACAAATGATTTATAATTCCTCAAATAAGTCTTTCCATTCTGGATTATTTTTAGAGATTAAATCTATTTTCCATTGTCTGTGCCAATTTTTTAGTTGCTTCTCTCTATTAAGTGCACTGTAAACATTTTCTGTTTGTTCAAAATATACTAATTTTTCACAATTATATTTTTTAGTGAATCCTTTTGTTATTTTATTTCTATGTTCCCAAATTCTTTTTTGCAAATTACTTGTTACTCCGATATATAAGGCGGTATTATTATTGTTAGTTATTATATAAACGCAGTATTGCTTCATATGTAGTTTTTTTCCTCTAAACTAAGTAAGTGCTTATTCTTTGGGATCCTGAATCAAGTTCAGGATGACAGTGTTAGATGGATTCTCTAATCTCTCACATCTAAACATAGTGATATATTATCACTTAATTTCCATTTTTGCAACATATGACAGCGCTCTGTATTTTAACAAAAAATTAATATACACTTATGACATAAAGAATAACATTATACTAAAATGGATAAAAATCAAATAATCGAAAAAACAAAAAAGTACGCCAAAAATGAACTATTAAAAGAAAGCTCAGGGCATGATTGGTGGCACGTGTATCGAGTGTGGAAAAATTCTATTAACATAGGCAGAAACGAAACAGCTAACATGTTTATTGTAGAAATTGCCTCCCTCCTACATGACATTGATGACTGGAAAATAAGCGAAGAAAATCATAATGCGGGTAATGAAAACAAAGCGCATGATTGGATGAAAAAAATGCAAATTGAAGAAAAAGATATTTCTCATGTCTGTGAAATAATAAAAAACATGTCATTCAAAGGATCTGGAACATCTTCTGAAATGAAAACAATTGAAGGAATGATTGTGCAAGATGCTGATCGCCTAGATGCAATGGGAGCAATCGGAATAGCCCGAAGCTTTGCATTTGCTGGAAATAAAAATCTTCCCATACATAACCCAAGCATTAAACCTCAAGAAAAAATTAAAAGTTTCGATGAATACAAATACATTAATCGATCCGACTACACTCAAATCAATCATTTCTATGAAAAACTTCTTCTTTTGAAAGATTTGATGAACACAGAAACTGCAAAAAAAATTGCACAGAAAAGACATAATTTTATGAAAAAATACTTAAACCAATTCTTTCTTGAATGGGAAGGAAAAGATTAGACTTATTTATTTTTCATCTTTTTTTCATGTGAGTTTGATATGATTAAAAATAATAATTATATCAAAGCCTATGAACAAATTTCGAAACGAAAGCACTTCAGACAGAATCACGAGAGTGGTTTTTGGAGTGGCACTTTTTTTCATTGCCTATAATGGACTGAGTGGAGCAACCTCAACAATTGCCCATATCTTGGCAATCATTTTGGTTGCAACAGGCCTCACAGGGTTTTGTGCGCTATACAAGCTTTTTGGCATCAATACCCACAAAAGTCCTGAAAGTGAAAAATAACTAAAATCACAAGAAAATTTCATCTTTTTTTCATGTCCTTTGTGCTACTCTTTCGAAAAGGAGGATTTTTACTAATTCTTAAGAAAAAAAGATTATGAAAATAATCAAAAATGAAGGCATTGTTGATCGCGTCACTAGAGGAGTTATTGGATCAAATTTTGTGATCTTTGCTTTTTTCCAATTAGAAGGAATTGCATTGCTCCTCACGTTACTGTTAGGGGCAATTTTGATTTCCTCAGCTGTCACAGGCTACTGCATGCTCTACAAAACATGCGGGATCAACACCAAAAAAGACTGGGAATAAAAAATCCTACAAAGCATCATAGAAACTATCATCCTTCACAGGATAGTTTTTGATGTTTTCTTTACTCACCCATTCAAAATGTATGTGTTCATCACTGAGAGCTATTTCTCCAGAAATAATATGACAAATATAGTTTTGAGCCTCAACCCATTGATTGTCCAACGGTCGAAAAAATTTCCATTTTCCACCAATACTTTCAATTTCAATCTCAACCCCCAACTCCTCTTCCACCTCCCGAACAAGTGCTTCTTTTTCGCTTTCTCCAGAATCAATCAATCCTCCAGGCAAATCCCAATTGTCTTGCCCATGATTTTTTGGACTTCTTTTGAGAAGAAGAATTTTGTCCTCTTTCACAATAACAGCCTTCGCAGCTTTTGTTGGAATTTCCATAATCATATTTCAATAATTTTTATATTTTTATTTTAACTGAATTTTTCTGAGCTCCCAAATTTCATCTCGAATGATTGCGGCTTTCTCAAAATCCAAATCCTTGGCTGCTTCTTTCATTTCTTTTTCTTTTTGTTTGATGTATCCCGTGATGTCTTCCATGCTTTCCAGCTTCACAAATTCTCTCGGTACCTCAGGATTGATTTCATGATCCACAATTGATGCGATTTTTTTCTTGATCGTTTCTGGGGTGATGTTGTTTTTTCGATTGTATTCCGTTTGAATTTCCCTTCTTCTTTCTGTTTCAGATATAGCTCTTTTCATTGAACCTGTAATTTTGTCAGCATACAGAATCACACGACCACTGACATTTCTTGCGGCCCTTCCAATTGTTTGAATGAGTGAAGTTTCATTCCTGAGAAACCCTTCTTTGTCCGCATCAAAAATTGCCACCAATGAAACTTCCGGGAGATCCAATCCTTCACGAAGAAGATTCACTCCCACAAGCACGTCAAATTCACCCCTTCTGAGCCCCTCAAGGATTTTGATTCTGTCCAATGTGTCCACATCACTGTGAACATATTTGCATTTGATTTGGTTTTCTTTCAAAAATTCAGAAAGATTTTCCGCTTGTTTTTTGGTGAGCGTTGTGATGAGCACTCTTTCGTTGTTTGCTGTGACTTTTTCAATTTCACCCAAAATATCTTTCACCTGATTTTTGGCACTTCTGACATCAAGTTCCGGATCAATGAGTCCTGTTGGTCGAATGATTTGCTCAACAATTTTTTCTGAGTGCTCTTTTTCATATTCCCTCGGAGTGGCGCTCACAAAAATCATTTGATCAATCCTGCCTTCAAACTCATCAAATTGAAGTGGTCGATTGTCCAGAGCACTTGGAAGACGAAATCCGTTTTCAATCAAATTGTTTTTTCTTGCTCTGTCTCCTGCATACATCCCCCCGATCTGCGGAATGGTCACATGAGATTCATCCACCACCATCAAAAAATCATCCCCAAAATAATCAATGAGGGTGTGCGGTGATTCACCTTCTTTTCTTCCTGTGAGATATCTCGAATAATTTTCAATTCCATTGCAATAGCCTATCTCTCTCATCATCTCAATGTCATATTTCGTTCTTTTTCTGATTCTCTCCGCCTCTAAGAGTTTTCCATTTTTTTCAAATTCATTCCCTCTTTGCACCATGTCTCTTTCAATTTTTTTGAGAATCTCCTCCACGTCTTCCTCTGGCATCACAAAATGCTTGGCTGGAAAAACAAGAATTTGATCCAGTGATTCCAATGTATTTCGAGTCAAAAAATCTTGATACAGAATATTTTTCACATGATCATTCTCAAGTTCCACTCGAATGATCTCTTCATCTCCAGGAGGAGCAATTTCAATCACATCTCCCACAACTCGAAAACGCCCTCTTTTGTCCAAGATATCACTCCTGAGATAATACATATCAATCAACTTTTCAATCATGTCTTCTCGACTCATTTCTTTTCCCTTGAAAAGAAGCATTGAGATTTCTTTGTATCTCTCGGGGCTTCCAAGTCCATAGATGCACGAAACACTGGCCACCACAATGACATCTTTTCTTGAAAGCACCGCTGCGGTCGCGCTGTGTCTCAGCCTGTCAATCTCCTCATTGATTTGAACTTCTTTTTCAATGTAGGTGTCAGTTGAAGAAACATATGCCTCTGGTTGATAGTAATCGTAATATGAAACAAAATATTCCACCGCATTGTCCGGAAAAAAAGTTTTGAACTCTTGAACGAGCTGAGCCGCCAAGGTTTTGTTGGGAGCAATCACCAAAGTTGGTTTTTGCACCTTCTCAATCACGTTTGCAATTGTGAAAGTTTTTCCGGAACCAGTCACACCCAAAAGCGTCTGAAATTTTTCATCAGATCTTATCCCTTCAACCAACTTCTCAATCGCTTGCGGTTGATCTCCAGAAGACTCAAATTTTGAATTTAGCTTAAACTTCATTTGATATACGAATTACAAATCTATACGAATATACGAATTATTATTTTCTCTATCTCAAGTCTCAAGTCTCAAGTCTCAATTCTATCATAGTGATATCATATCACCTGAGTCACTCTTTTGCAAGAAAAGCCTCTGCTCACACAAAGGCCTCTTGTTTTGCCTCCCCTCCTTTTCAAGGAGGGGACTGAGGGGTGGTTTCTCCATCACAAATCTCTCCGCCAGCTGGTGGACTCAAATCTAACTTTTCCAAAGCCCATGCAAATTGCAATATGCTCTTGCGCTCACTTCTCCCTCGATCATGAACTCTGCTTCCGGAGCATCTCCTGGCTTCAAAAATTTCTTGTAACTTTTTTCTCCAGCAATCACCTCAATCCATTCAATGTAGTGCTCATCAGTCATTGGGTGCAAAACTTCCCCCACTTTCACTTTCACTCCTTCCTCAATTTTTTCAACAACTGGCACATGTTTTTCAGTGGCTGCATCCACCGTGTTTTCCTCTTGGAGATCCATTGGTTTCCCGCAACAAACTAATTCTCCACCACCAGCATGCAAAACTTCCACAATGTTTCCACAAACACTGCACTTATACACTTCGTTTTTGTTTTTCACATTCATACTTTTTATATTTAACATATTAACTTCTTTTATTTTCACCCCCGTCGCTTGTCATCCTGAACTTGCTGCGTCCCGCTTTCTTTGCGGGGATTCAGGATCCCCCACGAACAAGCACGTACAATAAGTGCTCTACAATTTTTCAAATAGATCCTTCCATTCTGGATTATTCTTGGAAATCAAGTTTATTTTCCATTGTCTGCGCCAATTTTTCAACTGTTTTTCTCTGCTAATTGCACTATGAACATTTTCTGTTTGTTCAAAATATACTAATTTTTCACAGTTGTATTTTTTAGTAAAACCTTTTACTACTTTGTTTTTGTGTTCCCAAATTCTTTTTTGCAAATTACTCGTCATTCCAATATATAAAGAGGTGTTATTGTTGTTTGTTATTATATAAACACAATATTGCTTCATATATGGTTTTACTTTTTAAATTAAGTAAGTGCTTATATTTTGGAATCCTGAAACAAGTTCAGGATGACACTGTTGAGTAGGGACTTTCAATTCCTCGAGTCCCTCAATTCTCATTAACATTATACCAAAACCACATGAAATTTTTGTGAAATTTCTTGCCAAATCCCCTATTTTGCGCCATACTATACGGATAAATTACAACATTTCATATTTATGCTAATCATTTGCCACTACTCAGAAATTGCCATCAAAGGCAAGAATCGAAACTTCTTTGAGAAAATTTTGATTCAGAACATGAAAAACAGGTTTCAAAAAGAAATGCCTGACTCTTTTTTGTGGGTGAAAAAACTTTCTGGAAGAGTCATTGTGAAAGTTTCAGATGAAAAAAAATCCCTGGAAAAAGCCCAAGAAATTGTTTCCAAAACATTTGGGATTGTGAATTTTTCATTTGCCCAAGAGTCTTCTCAGGACCTTGAAGTTCTCAAAAAAGATTGTTGGAAACTGGTCAAAGATGAAAAATTTGAAAACTTCAGAATCACAACCAAAAGATCAAACAAAAACTTTCCTGCGACTAGTGAAGAAGTGAATCGAGAAGTGGGAGCATATGTTTTTGAAAAATCAAAAAACCTGGG
>JAOUHN010000047.1 GCA_029865125.1 Candidatus Moraniibacteriota bacterium | reverse complement strand
CGCCTTCTTTGAAAATCCTATCAAAATCCTCTTTTTCTGTCACTCTTTGCTCTTTTGGAAACATTTAATTTAGTATTATTATTCTACTACTGTTACTGTACCTAATTTTTCGTCTTTTGAAAAGAATAAGTGCCTGCATGGTAATAAACCATCAGGCACATCATTGCTTACTCGGCGAACCAGACTTCTTTATCTTCTTTGTGCCCGATGATAAAAAAGCTCTCTGACACGCTTCGCATCAACATACACATCAATTGCGTACACATGTCCCTCGATGTGAAACTTAATAAATACTTCTGTAGCATTAGGGTGTAGATATTTAACCCCATCCAACTTCTCTTTAATATCTTCGAATACTTCCCAGCTCATGTTCGAAGGCATTCCTTGTATTTGCATCTCTTTGCTCCTTTCTCATTAATTGAAAATAAAAGGTTAGAAAAAAATCTACACATTCTCCCTTAACTTACAAAACGAACTATTGCTATATTACCCCTATAATTCATGATTTGTCAACCCAAAATCGCCTAAACTTTCTTTAGCTCTGTGTGATCCAAAGATAGCTTCTTGATTCCTTTTCCTGGAAAGGCAATGTTGGCCAGACTCTTGTCAATTGAAATCACGATGCCTTCTCCGAATTCAGAATGCAAAACCCTGTCTCCGTCCTTGAAGCTTTCGGTGGTTTTCTTGGAAACGTTTTTTTTCTTTTGCCTAAACGAACTAATGATCCCACCAAATGAGTCTTGGAGTGTCTCAATCCTTTCCTCAAACAATTCATTCGGGATGTCATCCAAAAATCTTGATGGAGGATTTGCTTGGGTGGAACCAAAAATCATCCTATATCTCGTGAAAAGAAGATATACTTTTTCTTTGGCTCTTGTTATTCCCACATACATCAATCTTCTCTCTTCTTCCATTTCGTTCTCGCTTAGCATGCTCCTTGAATGCGGAACAATCCCTTCTTCCAATCCAACGATGAACACTGTTGGGAATTCAAGTCCTTTCGCGCTGTGAAGCGTCATGAGATGCACAGCGTCCTGTCCCTGGTCAATATTGTCTGTGTCAGCCACAAGAGCCACCTCCTCAAGAAAAACTCCCAAGGACTTGCTGGATTTTTCTTTGTCATATTTTCCAGCCACACTCAAAAGCTCATTGATGTTTTCAATTCGGACCTCTCCGTCAGAACCTTCTTTCTTGAGCATTTTTTCATATCCACTCTTTTGAAAGACCTTCTTGATGAACTCCTGCAGGCTCAGTTTTTCTTTTTGCTCCTTCATCTCTTCAATGAACTTGCAGAATTCAACAATGCTTTCAATTTTTGACTTTGTAATTCCTGTTCCATCAGAATCTTTCAGTTCCTCGCTCACCTCAATAGGATTTTTTTGTTTTTCCTTTGCGAGGAAAAGCCATTTTGCAAAAGTTGCTTTTCCAATATTTCTTTTTGGCTCATTAACGATTCTTTCCAAGGAAACATAATCATCGCTGTTTTCAATCACTCGCAAATATGCCACGATGTCTTTCACTTCCTTTCTTTGATAGAATTTTATTCCCCCAATGATTCGGTATGGGATGGAATATCTCAAAAATGATTCTTCAACAGCTCTTGATTGTGCATTGGTTCTGTATAGGATGGCAAAATCCGCATATTTATTCTCTTCTTTTGAAACATACTCTTGAATTTTTTCTGAAATAAAGTTAGCCTCTTCTTTTTCATCTTGTGCCTCAAAAGATGTGATGAGATGACCTTCTTTGTTTTCAGTCCACACTTTCTTGTCTTTTCTGTTGATGTTTTTTGAAATGACCCCATATGCAGCGTCTAAAATGATTTGAGTTGACCTATAGTTTTGCTCTAGGTTCACTACCTTAGCATCAGGATAGTCTTTTTCAAAATTCAAAATATTTCTGATATCCGCTTGTCTCCAACCATAAATTGATTGCCAGTCGTCTCCTACAACACAAATGTTTCGATATTTTCTGGCCAGCATGCTGATCAAGCTGTATTGTGCATGATTAGTATCTTGATATTCGTCCACTAAAATATATTTGAAAGTCTCTTGATATTTGTCCAGCACTTCCGGAAAATCCACAAAAAGCTTCACTGTAAGCGAGATGATATCATCAAAATCCAGCGCGTTGTTTTCTCTGAGCGCTTCTTGATATCGCTTATACATCTTAGAAATTGTTTCTTCATAGTAACTTGATGCCTGACTTTCATATGCATATTCATCAATGAGCTTGTTTTTCGCTTCGCTTATTGCACTCATGATGGACCTCGGGTCAAATTGATCTTTGCTAATTTCCAGTTCGGTGAATATTTTTTTTGCCAAACTCTTCTGATCTTGGTCATCAAAGATGTTGAAAGTCTTTTTGTATCCCAATTTGTCAATCTCATTTCGAAGGATTCTCACACAAATGCTGTGAAATGTCCCGATGTGCGGTCTGGCTCCTTTGAAGTTACTATTTGAAAATTTTTCCAACACCTCACTTATTCTTTCTTTCATTTCATTGGCAGCTTTGTTGGTGAATGTCACAGCCAAAACGTTTTGAGGACTCACTTTTTTTTCCAAAATCAAATACGCTACTCTATATGTCAAAGTTCTTGTTTTTCCGGATCCTGCTCCTGCAATCACCAAAACGGGACCATCAACACTCTCCACGGCCACTTTTTGATCCGCATTCAATTCTCTTGTTAAGTTCATTTGTTTTTTATAAATCTTTCTTAAGTTACGCTTTCTTTTTTCTGTGAAATTTCTTGTGAATGTCTCTTAGCTGACGATTGGTGACGTGTGTGTATATCTGAGTGGTGGTGATTGAAGAGTGTCCTAGCATTGATTGAACACTTCTGATGTCTGCACCATTGGCCAAAAGATCCGTGGCAAAACTGTGGCGAAGCATGTGAGGATGAACGTTTTTCACAATCCCAGCTTTTTTAGCATAGAACTTCACAATTCGCTGGATGCTTCTTGGGGTCAGTCTCAAGCTGCCTGCGTTCTCAATCATTCCTTTCTTGGGAAGTCTCGCAAACAAAGCTTCATCAATGTCTCTTCTTTTGTCCAAATATCTCTCCACTGCATCTTTGGCAGTATCAGACACAAATACAATCCTGATTTTTCCGCCTTTACCTCTGACGCTAAATTCTTGGTTCTTGAGATTGATTTGATTCCTGTTGGTTGCTGTCAATTCAGAAACGCGCAACCCCGAAGAAAAAAGTAATTCCAAAATCGCTCTATCTCTCAAACTTTTCAAATCATTTCCTTGCGCTACCTTGAGAATTCTGTCCACTTCTTCAAAACTCAAAAAATCAACTTCTCTCTGAGAGGCTTTTCCCACTTCAATTTTTTCTGCAGCCAAAGTTTTGATGTCTCTCTTTGCCAGAAATTTCAAAAAACTCCTTAGCACTATAATATGATAATTCTGCGTATTCTTTTTGAGAGTGCTTCCTTTTTCATCTTCCAATCGATTTAGATATTTTCGATAGCCCTTGACCAAATCAATATCCACCTGTTCCAGGCTTTTAATCTTGGACCATTTCAAAAAACGATTAATATAGTGACGGTAGTTTTCTATTGTATCCGGAGTTCTGTTGAGCTCTATTTCCAAATGTTCCAGGTAATCTTCTACGAATAACTTTATATCAGAATCTTTCATTTTTGTATTTGAATTTTTCTTAAATTAAAAAATCCTGGGTCAAAAGACCTGTCTCTATCAGTTTAAATCATTTTTAGGAAAATATAAAGGAGTTACTCTTGAATTTTTTCTAAAAAAAGATAAAAGTGGCTGTGTATAACTTTCAGAAAAATCATTGACTTTTTCTCCAGATGTATTATACTCGACTTCAAGTGTTAAAAATTAGAGTTTTATTCGATGGTTCTGAAATAAGCTATTATTTACCAAAAACAGAAGCCTCACAATAAAACTAATCGAAAGGAAATCGCTCTATTAGTAGACGAAATTTATCAAACACATTAAAGACCTGGTTTAGAAACCTACACAGAATTCAAACCGCGTCTTACAAAATTCAAAGAAATATTGTTGGTTTCATCAAAAGACACCGAACAGTGAAAATTATTCATCTGCTTAGAAATTACTCTGCTTTGGCAATTGTAGTTTCAAGTGCTGTTCTTGTTGTATCCACTAATCTTTCTGCACGTGGAGAATCAAAACTTCTCCTAGGGCAATGGATTAGCGCTCAGGAGGATCCTGAAGCATCAAAACATACAATTGAAAGTCAGTATAGTCGAAAAAGCAATTTAGCATTAGTGCCTCTTTCAACAACAACAAATGCTATTGATCCTGAAGCTAAAGATGAAGAACCCACAGAATTTCTCACTCAAGCTCAAGGTCAAGTTGTTGTCGCTCCATCAAGTCCGGTTCTTCGTGATCCAGAAGAAGATGGAGGAGTAACCGTGTACACCGTTAAAAGTGGTGACAACATCGGTATTATTGCCAAAAATCACGGAATAACTGTTAATACTATTTTGTGGGCTAATGATCTGGAAAACGCTGACTCTATTATGCCTGGCGACAAAATATTCATTCTTCCTATTGCAGGACTCACTCATATTGTGAAGTCTGGAGAAACTTTAGATAAAATAGCCGAAACCTACAAGGCAGATAAAGAAAAAATTATTGCTTTCAATGAACTTCCTGCCAACGGAGAAATCAAAGAAAAGCAAGAAATTGTTATTCCTGGAGGAGAAAAGGAAGTTCCACAAAGTGCGGCGGCATCATCAGGACTTGCCAGAAGAGAATATGCAACTCCATCAGGAGGAGCTCCGGCCGTTTCAGGTTGGAAAAAACTTGAAGGAAAAGCGGGAACAGGACACAAGTTTCCATATGGCTATTGCACATGGTATGTTGCTCAAAGACGCTTTGTTCCATGGAGTGGTAATGCGGGAACATGGCTATATAAAGCAAAGTCAATGGGATATAAGACAGGAAAAGAGCCAAGAAAAGGTTCCATTCTTGTGACGTCAGAATCTTGGTGGGGTCATGTTGCAGTAGTTGAAAAGGTTGGAAACGGAACGATCACTGTTTCAGAAATGAATTACAAAGGCTGGGCAAAAACCAGCACACGAACAATCTCAACAAGCAACAGAGTAATCAAGGGATACATATATTAAATTCAATACAAAAAACAGACTCACGGGTCTGTTTTTTGATTTTGTCAAATTTGATTTCTCTGATATAATAATTGTGGAGAAGTGTGAGTTTTTCCATTCTTCGTTCTGTTTGGGATTTTCTTTGAAAATCTCATCTAGAATGACTTGCTGCGCTAAAAAACAAGGAATAAAGACCTGCGATGAATCTGCTTGCAACAAAAAAAACAAACAGGAAAAAACAAAAAAAGACTGCTTTTCGCTTTGTCTCATTTTTGCTTTTTGCTGTTTTCGTTTTTAATATCAGTTTTTCGCATACGTATCTGGAAAACAATTCTCTGCACACACCAAAAACAATTCATTTCACTGGAAATCAGGCTTTTGCTGGAGCAGGAGATGCCTATGAATATTCTTGGAGTGGGGCAATTGATTATATACTAAATGAAAGTTTGCTTGGAACCAGTTGGAATGCAATCGGAAAACCTATGCTCTTCTCGATTGGAGACACAACAGCCAAAGGAATTTTGATAGCAGTTGATGCTCTTCTATATATAATAGTATGGCTTCTTTCTAAGACACTCTTATTTTCAGCATTTCTTATGAATATGTCTATGGATCCGGCATTTATCGATAGAGCTTTAATGGGAAATAAGGGAATTTATTTGGGATGGGGATTGGTTCGAGACTTTGTCAATTTGCTCTTCATGATGGCGCTTTTGTTTTCTGCTTTTGCAACCATTTTTCAGGTGGAAAAATATCATCTCAAGAAAATAATCGTTCTTTTGGTTGTCATGGCATTACTAGTGAACTTCAGTTATCCCATTAGCCTCTTCATTATTGATTTTTCAAACAGTGCAATGTTTTTCATTCATGACGCTGCTTTTACTGGAGGGGCATCTGAAGGAGTTGCCAATCTCACTTCGATAGGCTTGTCCTTCGAAACTCTCTTATCCATTGAAACGGGCGTGGAAAAAACGGCTATGCTTTTTTTCAGCATTATCTTTCTTTTTATTCTTGGCACAACCCTTAGCGCATTTGGTGCTAGTTTAGTAATAAGATTATTGGCACTTTCTCTTTTGATCACGTTTTCTC
>JAOUHN010000072.1 GCA_029865125.1 Candidatus Moraniibacteriota bacterium | reverse complement strand
AAGAAGCTATCAGGAATGCAAAAAGGACGGATGGATTGTGGGTTATTGTTACAAACAATACTGGCAAAGAAGAGATGGGAAAAAAGCTTACAGAAGAGGATTTGATATCTGCATATAGGGACAAAAACCAGATTGAGCAGGCATTTAAAGATGTGAAGTCATTTATTAAGATACAACCTTTCAATGTTTGGGAACCAAAACATGTTAGAGCACATTATACAATATGTGTGCTTTCATATCTTCTGAATATTTCAGTTACAAATCGTTTGCGAGAGGCAAATATTGATATCAAAAGTTCACAAAAGACATATGATATCTTAAGAGATGGTATAATTGGAAAAATGAGTTTAAAAAGTACAGGTGAAGAATCTTTGAATTTGATGCAGCTACAATCACGACAGAAAATTATTCTGGAGTTGTTTCACTGTGAAGGTATAGTGGAGAAAAATTATTTGAAGTCAATTGGAATAAGTTACTAAAATTAAGTTGTTACGACCAAAAATTAGCTAAATTCTGGAAGGCACAGGGCTTTCTGCCAATGGTTTCAATTTTTGGGTGGGAAACTTGTCTTGACAGAAGGAGTAATCGGTTTCTTTCAAAAAACAGTCACAAAATTTGGGACTGGTGCAAAAATCGATTGCCCTAAAGAGTATTTGAACAAAACCGTTTACGTCGTGGTGTGTGAAGATTGAATCACGATGGATATATCCAGCAGCTTGAAGAAAAAATACAAATTCTTCAAACTCTGAACGAAAAACTCCTGCAAGAGAATGAAGACCTCAAAAATCGATTGCATTATTATGAAAATCCACATACTCCACCTTCAGAAAATACGTTAAAGAAACAAGAAAAAGAATCGCTTCAACCTGATCCACTTCCTAAAAAACGCGGTGCTCCAAACGGCCATAAAGGAGCAACTCGACCAAAAAAACAACCTGAAGAGTTCAAAGATGTTATTAACCAAAAATGTGAAAAATGTGGCAGTGAAAACATACAGAAGCAAGAGAAATCTGTAGAAAAGGTAATAGAAGACCTTCAGCCACCTCCAAAACCCAAGATCATTCAATATAAGTTATGGGAAGTCAAATGTCTTGATTGTGGTCATCAATCCCTTTCAAAAGATCGAGATTGTCCACAGAAAGGAAACTTTGGAATATTTCTCATAGTATATATTACGATGCTAAAATTCCATCTCCGTGGAGTCCTCAGAAAAATACAGGATTTCTTGCTATTCAACGATGATTTTGAAATAAGCGTAAAAGGAATCCAGGATGTCCTGTTAAGAGTTGGTGATTCCTGCAAGAATGAATATTATAGGAAGCTTGAAAAAATACGTAGCGCCAAATGGAGACATATTGACGAAACTTGCGTCAAAATAAACGGTGTAAAATGGTGGCTCTGGATATTTAGGACTAACGATAATGAAACGCTCGTCGTTATTCGAAAATCCAGAGGTAAAAAGGTGCTTGAAGAAATATTAGGTAAAGATCACCAAGGACCCGATATTGTCGATGGATGGCCCTCCTATGACTGGATTTCCATACTCCAGCGATGCTGGGCACATCTATTACGTGAAGTAGATGACGTTATTGAAGTATCTGAAAATGGAAAGAAATTATCCGAGGAGATTCATGCATGTTTCAAATCTCTAAAAGAATTTCTGGCTAGAGATCCGTCTATGGATGAAAGAACTACGAAAAAAGAGGAATTTGAAAAGGAATTAGAGAATATTGTTGCCAAATATGCTGATTGCAAGGAATTGAAGAAACCATTAACATATTTAAAAAATGGTTTTGGAAGATGGTACACCTGTATACTTTACCCCGGCATGGAACTCACTAATAACCTTGGTGAACAAGCTATGCGAGAACATGTAATTATGCGTAAAATTATTGGTTGTTTCCGTTCAGAAAAAGGAGCTGAAAATTATCAGTATATTGCTTCATTACTCGCTACATGGAGGTTACAGGGTAAGAACGGATTTGAGGAACTTGAAAGATTACTCAGACAGGAATTGTGCCTGAGCTAAACAAATACCTTTTCTTAATT
>JAOUHN010000046.1 GCA_029865125.1 Candidatus Moraniibacteriota bacterium | reverse complement strand
TTATTTTTCCTATCGAAGAGATGGGAAAACCGGAAGGTTTGCGGGGATTATAATGTTAAAATAAGAAATAATTTTAAAGTTTATGAAAAAGCAAATTTTGATTATTGATGGAGGGAATTGCTTTAACTCTCATGAGGAGTATGTTCAGAGCCTTTCTGAAATGAAATTTGATATCAATCGAATTGATACTTCGAGAAAAAAGTGGAGCTGGGGTCTTTATGAAAAGCTGGGAAAGATTTTTGATGTCTATCGAACAAAAATGCCTTGTGATAACAATGCTAAATATTCAGAATGGAAGATTTATTTTGAAAAAATCGTTCCTTTTCTGAAAGATGAGGTTGTTTTGATTGGACACTCTTTGGGTGGGATTTTTCTTTCCAAATATTTGAGTGAGAATGATTTTCCAGTGAGTATTGGAGCCACTTTTTTGATTGCACCTCCGTTTGATGAAAAAGATTGCGATTATTCTTTGGGAGATTTTGTGCTTCCTGAGTCACTCAAAAAATTTGAGGATCAATGTGAAAATATTTTCATTTATTTCTCAAAGGATGATCCAGTGGTTCCATTTACTGACTTGAAAAAATATATGGATGCGCTTCCAAGTGCCAAGAAAGTGGTTTTTGAGGACAAAGGTCATTTCAATATGGAAGAATTTCCGGAGATTGTTGAGAAAATTAAAGAAGTAGTAAATTAATTCAAAGACAGTGTAATAACCCGTGTCATTCTGGAAAGTATAATTTCTTGGACGAGTCCAAAGAAATTAACTTATCCGGCCTGTCTCGTAGCCAAGGCGGAAATCTATCCTTCATTGATTCCAGAGACTAAATAATATTTGAAGCTTGTATTAAGAATGGATTCCGGATAAACTATTTTTCACAGACTCGTTCCTCGCCTGGAAAAATATGTTTTCCGGAATGACAAATAAGCGGGAAATAAAAAAATAATTAGTATCATTCATTTAAAAATATGGGAAAAAGAATTTGTGTTTGGGGGGGATAGTATAACCCACGGTCATATCGATAAGAGGGGGGGTGGACAGACAGACTAAAACAATATTTTTGGTGTGATCCAAATTTAGATGAAAATAGCGTTTATAATCTAGGGATTTCAGGTGACAATACTGAGAAACTTTTAAAAAGATTTGAGGTTGAATGTGAAGCCAGAAACCCAAAAGTTATTATTTTTGCTATTGGCATTAATGATTCTCAATATATTAAAAATAAGAACAACCCAAGAGTTTCTTTGGAGGATTTTGAAAAGAATCTTAGGGAACTATTGAACACAGCAGAAAAATTTACAAATGAAATTATATTTATTGGAGCAATAGGTGTTGATGAAGAAAAGGTAATGCCGATTCCATGGGATACGATAAAATATTATGACAATGCTAATGTTGCAAGATACAATAAAAGTATCAAGGAATTTTGTGAAAAAGAAGGGGTTTTGTTTCTTGACATGGAGGGCGTTGTGAGTGAGAATGACTTGTATGACGGACTTCATCCGAATTCAGAAGGTCACAGGAAAATGTTTGAGCACGTGAGGGATTTTCTGATTCAGGAGAGATTGATTGATAAAATTAAAGAAGGATAAAATATGAGAAAAATTGTCGTAGTAAAAATTGGAACTAACACTTTGACTAGAGAAAGAGGAGGGTTGAACTTGGGAGTGATGCAGGAAGTGGCAGAACAAATCAAAGAACTTCAAGAGAGAGATTTTGAAGTTATTTTGGTTTCTTCTGGAGCGGTTGGGTCAGGAATGCGTTCAATTGGAATTGAAAAATACCCAACTTCCATCGAGCTCAAACAACTTTGCGCAGCAGCTGGACAAGCTGAACTCATGCGAACCTGGCAAATGGTTTTTGGCAACACAAAAACATCACAGCACCTGCTGACTCATGCAACCTTTGATCACAAAAAGAACTCAAAAGATTTCAAAAATTGCTTGTTGCTTGCGCTTGAAAAAGGAATTGTTCCTATTGTGAATGAAAACGATGCAATCTCGACAGAAGAGATTGATGAGCATTTTACTGACAACGATGAATTAGCTATAATGGTTGCAGGTGCTGTGAGTGCCAAAAGAGTGATTATTTTGTCGGATATTAGCGGGTTGTATGACGCTAATCCAAAAGAAAATCCAAATGCGAAACTGATCAAGGAAGTTCGAAAAATTAATGAGAAAATTTTGACGCTTGCATCTGGAAAAAGCAGCAAGGGTAGGGGAGGAATGGAAGGAAAATTGAAAGCCATCGCTCGAGCAATGGAACAGAACATTGAAGTATTTTTGACGTATGGAGGATCAATTGACGCAATACTCAACACTTTTGAAAAAGATTTTAGAGGAACAATTTTTAAGAAATAAAAAAGAGAAATAATTATGAAAAATAATAAAGAAGTTAGGGTGCGGTTTGCACCATCTCCAACTGGAGAATTGCATATTGGAGGGCTTAGGACAGCTCTCACTAATTTTTTGTTTGCAAGAAACAAAGGAGGAAAAATGATTCTTAGGATTGAAGACACTGACAGAAATCGATTGGTTGAGGGTGCAACGGACAGGATTATTGAGGCTATGAATTGGGCTGGAATTGAAATTGATGAAGGTGTTTGCAGTGACGGAGGAGAGTCAACTTGCCAAAAAGGAGAATTTGGACCATACGTTCAATCAGAAAGAAAAGGAATCTATCAAAAATACGTGGACAAATTGGTTGAAGAGAAAAAGGCATATCCATGTTTTTGTTCCTCAGAGAGATTGGAAGAAATGAGAGAAGAGCAAATGAAAAACAAGCAAGCTCCAGGATATGACGGACATTGCAGAGAATTGTCACAGGAGGAAGTTGATTCAAAAATCAAAAATGGAGAGCCACACGTAGTGAGGTTCAAGGTTTCCGACAGTGGAACCACTCTTCACAATGACTTGGTTTTTGGAAAAATTGAAGTGGAAAATAGGGTTTTGGATGATTTTGTGATCATGAAATCTGACGGGTTTCCAACATATCATCTTGCATGTGTCGTGGATGATCACTTGATGAAAATTTCTCATGTTTTCAGGGGCGCAGAGTGGATTGCGAGCACTCCAAAACACATTTTGCTATACGAAGCTTTTGGGTGGACTGACGAAATGCCCTCATTTTGTCACATGCCAAGCATTCTTAACAAAAACAAGAAAAAGCTTTCCAAAAGAGAGGGGAGCGTGAGTGTTGCGGATTTCAAGAATGAGGGATATCCTCCGGAAGCTTTGGTGAATTTCATTGCACTTTTGGGCTGGAATCCAAAAACAGAACAAGAAATTTTTTCAATGGAGGAGTTGATCGATCAGTTCTCAATTGAAAAAATACACAGAGCTGGGGGAGTGTTCGATTTGGACAGGCTGGCTTGGATCAGTGCGCAGCACATCAAAAAAATGTCCACTGAGGATTTATATGTTCAGTCCCTTCCCTTTCTTGAGAAAAAAGAATTCTTCAAAAATGCAGCAGAAAACAGAAAAACGAAAGATTTTGTGAAAAAACTTTTGGAAATAGAAAAAGAAAGGATGGAAAAATTCACACAGGTGGGGGAGAAAAATCAATTCTTCTTTAGTGATGATATCGAAGTTAATGCTGATGACATGCGCTGGAAAGATTCAAAAGATACGGACACAAAAGAAAATCTTCAAAAAGGATTTGATGTGCTAGAGAAAATAGGAGAGGATGATTGGAAATTGGAAAATATTGAAAGTACTCTTTTGGAAGCTGCTGGCGACAAAAGAGGGGATTTGCTCTTCCCTGTTCGCGCCGCGCTCACTGGGCAAAAAAGATCTCCCTCTCCTTTTCAAGTAGCTTGGGTGCTTGGAAGAGAAGAATCACTAAAAAGAATTAAAAAAGCGATTGATAGCCTATAGGATATGTGAAGTTTGTGCTGTCTTAAGACTATATATTTTCGATAAATTTTGTGATATAATAAAGACCGAAAGTCAATCTTTTCGGTTTTTATTTTCGAAAAAAATGTTTCAAAAAACAAATAGCACTTCAATAGTTCGTGTCGCGATTGCATTCATTTTTGCAATGAGCTTTGTTGTTTTTGCACAACACACACTGGCTCAAGAAAGTTGTGCAGAAGTGTATCATTGTGATGATTTTAGTGGAGATGACAAAGAGAAATGCCAAAAAGACAAGAAAGAATGTCTCGAACTTGAAGAGAAAGCAGAGGCATATGAAAAAATAGTGCAGTTAAAACAAAAGCAAAAAAGCGCTTTAGGAAATCAAATTGATAACTTGGATGGGCAAATTCGTTCAACTCAAACTGAAATTCAAGGAAATAAACAAAAAATAGGGGAGTTGAATGGTGAAATTCAGGAACTTAATCGGAAAATAGATCAGAAAAAAGTACTTTTGGATGATCAAAAGGAATTATTGAAAAACATTCTAAGAGCATATTATGAAAATAGTCAGGAAGACCAACTTTCATTAATGATTCGATCTGGTGGATTTGCAGCATACATGAACCAAGGAGATTATTTGAGTCAAACTGGATCAAAAATCAAAGAAGCATTATTAAATATTAAAAACGTTCAAAAAAAATTAGAAGAGGAAATTCAGTCAATTGAAGATAAAAAAGATGAGTTGATTGAAGCATCAGGTGAGCTTGAAGATCGCAACTCATATTTGCAAGGAACAAAAACTCAAAAAAACAGTCTTTTGGTTCAAACTCAAGGAGAAGAAGCAAAATATCAAGACAAACTCAAAAAAATTGAAGCTCAAAAAAAGGAGCTTTTGGGAGATTTGGATGAATTGTATAATGCCAATTTCGCAATCATCGAAGAATTGAGCTTGAAGCTCAGAAAACCAAAATCAGGACTTGCATCAACAAGTTGGTATTATTCTCAAAAAGATTCAAGATGGAAAAATTCTAATATTGGAAATTCTGATTCAAAAATGAAAGATTATGGTTGTGCTATCAGTTCAGTTGCAATGGTGTTCACATATCATGGACAAAGAATCACTCCAAAAACTTTGGCATCGAAACCGATCTATTATTGGGATCTTATTAGTTGGCCAACAAGCTCTGCTCAAATTGGACTTGGCGGAGGACTCAGACTGGTAAGCAACACAAATCACAGAGGAGTCAATTGGGGTACGGTGGATAGTGAACTTAAAGCAGGTAACCCAATCATTCTTTTTATTAGTGCTAAGGGAAAGGCAGGTCATTATGTTGTTGTTCATGGAAAAGATAGTAATGGGGAATATGTCGTGCATGACCCATACTTTGGACCAAATATTTTTCTTGATTCAAGTATGCAACTTCTTTCAAAGCTATATGGTGTATCTATCTCACAAAGATCAATGGATCAAATGATACTTTATCGTTAAAATTTCTTAAAACAGCTCAAAAATAGAGGCCTGAAAAATGGCTCTGTTGAGCCAAAAAATGACGCTCAAAATTGACTTGTGAGCGTCTTTTGTGTTGGGGGTGGTATATGCATACCCCTGAATATGGCTCAACAGAGCGGTTTCTGGCCAATTTGCATAGGAAAGTTATCCACAGGCATGATACAAGATAGACAGGGGAGAGAAAAGAGGTTTTTCATGGAAATTTCAGAATTACTAATGAATAAAAAATATAATTATTCAAGTAGTATTAGCTTATTGTTTCTGATCTAACTTTGATGCAAAATATTTTTGAAAAATACATTTCGTGCTTCTTACTAACTCCACACGCATTCCATTAGTATCCTGTTAAATTTTCTTGTATCATTTTTCTGATTTGAAAAAATTTTCTGTAACTTTTTCTGATCATAATAATGATGGATAGATGTTCTATTATACTAGTATGTATTATAAAATGCACTTTATATATTAGAAGATTAAATTGTATGGATATACAATCATTCATGCAAAAGAAATGAGTTTTAGTAGTGTAAGTATACTAGGAAGTATACCTAGAATGCTCACAGCGCAATTTTGAGCGTCGTTTTCGAGCGATATTAATCTTCTAAGATGGCACTAGGTGTTAACTAGTGCATATGATGCGAAACCCTTATTTTAAAGGCTTTACATTATATCAATGTCGTAAAAGATACATTTTACGACGTCCTTTATATTTCAATATATCAAATAAAGAAAGGAATAAAAAATGCCATCCCCGCTCTATAGAGAGCTAGAATGGCATTTATGGATGCCCGCATAACAAGATAAGTAAGCTAGTTCATTACTAAAGTCTCAAAAAGCCCTTAGGTGCCATTCGTGTCCCTGCGGCAATGGACAATTTTTCCGGCAAATGTGCTAACCTCAGCGAGGTTCGATCACGCATAATTTGTATGATTGCAAATTTGAGCTTCCCTCCTTCTTTGGTTACTTTTATAACTTTTCCAGTGACCACCCCGGATATTCTCTCAGGGTTTTTACCTTTAGCACTTTTTTTGTTGATTTGTACTGATAAATACTGGCCACGAATTATATTTTCGCTTCC
>JAOUHN010000012.1 GCA_029865125.1 Candidatus Moraniibacteriota bacterium | reverse complement strand
TAATACAAGCAAGTTTCTTCTCTGAAATGATAGCACAGTTTAGGAACTTGCTCAATTTTCACATTTTTTTCATATGTGCTATGATTGAAAAATAATAGTTCGATTTTAAAACTTATGATTAGCAGAAGGTGTGAAAATCCCATTATTGGTCCGAGGCCAAGTAATGACTGGGAATCAAAGGCTACGTTTAATCCAGCAATCGTAGAGATGAACAACAAGATTCACATTTTGTATAGGGCAATTGGAGACAGAGACGTCTCAAATATCGGATATGCAACAAGTGAGGATGGTGTGAATATTGATGAGAGACTCGACTATCCCGTGTATATTCAAAGAGAAACTTTTGAGGGAGCTCCTCAGGGATGGAGAAGGAAATTTTATTGCATTTCTCCATACATGTCCGGAGGAGGAGGTTATGGCGGTTGTGAAGATCCAAAAGCAACTGTTATTGATGGAAAGGTGTATATGACCTATGTGGCGTATGACGGATGGAGTCCGCCACGTCTTGCCATGACACACATCAAAATTGAAGATTTTTTGAACAAGCGCTGGACATGGAGTTCGCCGGTTTTGATTTCCAAGCCAAATATGGTCAGCAAGAGTGGGGCGATTTTGCCTGAGAAAATAGATGGAAAATATGTTATTTTTCACAGGGTTTTTCCAGATATTTTGATTGACTTTGTTGACAGCCTAGAAGATTTTGACGGAAAAACTAAGTGGCTTAGTATTGAAGGTGCAAAAAAAATTAGTCCGCGCAAAGGAAAGTGGGACGCTGGAAAACTTTCAGTGGGTGCGCCTCCGATCAAAACCAAGGATGGTTGGTTGGTGATTTATCATGCTACCACAGGACTGCAAGAAATTCCTGGGAGCGATCTTCGATATAAGGTTGGTGCTATGCTTCTTGATGCGAAAGATCCCTCCAAAGTTTTGTGCAGAACAGAGGAGCCTATTTTGGTTCCTGAAACTTATTATGAAAATGAAGGATGGAAATATGGAATTGCATACCCTTGTGGTGCAGCAATTCTTGATGATAGATTGATGGTTTATTATGGTGGATCAGACGAGTTTGTTTGTGTTGCAGAGGCTAATCTTGATGAGTTTTTGGATAAGCTCAAGAAAAATATGAAAGTTGAGTTAAAGTCAAAAAAACCAATAAAGAATAAAAAATATGAAAGCAAAAAGATTTCCAAACAATCCAATTCTAGGACCCGACAAAGAAAATAGTTGGGAGGCTCAAGCTGTTTTCAATGCTTGTTCTGTGAAAGATGGAAACACTAATCATCTTTTGTATCGAGCATTGTCTAATCCTCAGATATATATGGGATATGAGATGCGCTTGTCAACTATCGGATACACTAAGAGCAAGAATGAATTTTCATATATTAATAAAAGAAAATTATTTATTCAACCAGAGCATGATTGGGAGCGTTTTGGATGTGAAGATCCAAGAGTGACAAAATTTGAGGGTGAATATTTTATTTTCTATACAGCTCTTTCAAATTTTCCTCACACTCCGGATGGAATAAAAGTTGGTGTCGCAATTACAGATGATTTTGAATGTATAAAAGAAAAGCATCGCGTGACTAACTTTAATTCTAAGGCAATGGCTCTTTTTCCGTCCAGAGTTAATGGGAAAATAACCGCTATTTTGACAGTTAACACAGATAAGCCTCCAGTCAAAATTGCTATCGCTCAGTTTGATGATAAGGAACAAATATGGTCCAACGATTTTTGGAATAAATGGTATGAATCAATAAGTGAACATACGTTGCATTTGAGAAGGTCAATTGATGACCATATTGAAGTAGGAGCCCCTCCAATTAAGACTGAAAGAGGGTGGTTGATTGTGTATTCATATATCCAAAACTATAAAGCGGACAAACCTGTGTTTGGTATTGAATTGGCGCTTTTGGATTTGGAAAACCCATTGCATGTTTTGTGGAGAACGGATGAGCCAATAATGGTTCCTGAAGAATATTATGAAAAAGTAGGGGATGTGAAAAACATTGTTTTTCCTTCCGGTGCTTTTATTAAAAACAATAGATTGTATATTCATTATGGAGCGGCGGACACAGCGTGTTGCTTGGCATCAGTTGAGCTAGATGAGATATCCCGAGATATTGATTCAGATTTAGGAGAAGGGAAACAATGTTCTATTGAATGTGAAATAAAAAAGAAACAAGGAAAAACGATCAAGCTGGAGAGATTTGAAGGAAATCCAATCATTGAACCAAATCCAGAAAATGAATGGGAATCAAAATTTACACTGAATCCAACAGCGATATATGAAGGAGGAAGAGTTCATATTTTATATCGTGCAATGGATCAAAATGATACTTCGGTGGTGGGATATGCTTCCAGTAAAGACGGATTTCATATTGATGAAAAATTAGATGAGCCAATTTATGTTCCAAGAGAAGGTTTTGAGGTTAGAAAAGAACCGGGAAATTCAGGTTGTGAGGATGCACGAATTACTAGATTGGGAGATAGAATGTATATGTGCTACACAGCTTTTAATGGATATGAGCCTGCTCATGTTGCTTTGACGTCTCTTAGTGTGAAAGATTTTTTGAATAAAAAATGGAACTGGGATGTTCCAAAATTAATTTCTCCATTAGATAAATATGATAAAAATTCTTGCATAGTTTCAGAAAAAATAAACGGAAAATATGTTTTCTTTCACAGAACAGAACATAGGATATGGCTGGATTATGTAGATGATTTGGAGTTTGAAGGCGGAAAAGTTTTGGAAGGAAAAATTTTGATGGAACCTCGTGAAAATTCTTGGGACAGTGAGAAAATCGGAATTGCTGGACCTCCTATTAAGGTGGGAAATGAATGGGTGCTGATTTATCACGGGCTATCAAAGTGTGACGGGAGATATCGTTTGGGAGCAGCACTTTTGGATCTGAATTGTCCTGGAGGAAAGGTAATCAAAAGATTAGATTGTCCTATTTTAGAGCCTGATGCAAGCTATGAAAATCAAGGACTTCGACCTGGAACCGTTTTTTCTTGTGGTTCTGTGGTAATCGACGATACTTTGTTTGTGTATTATGGTGGTGCAGACGAAGTCGTGTGTGTTGCAACTATGAAGTTCAGCAAGTTGATCAATGCTTTGTATGAATAACTAAGAAGATTTCTTGGGTTTTGGCCTTGCCAACACAATCGCGAATACTTTCTTGGCATTTCTTTTTTTGAGCGTCTTGGCACACTCAAAAAGTGTACTTCCGGTTGTAGAAATATCATCAACTAAAAGAATGTTTTTTCCTTTGAGTATCTGGTTATTTTTTGAAACTTCAAAAGCATTTTGAAGATTAGCTTTTCTTTCTTGATAATTTTTGATGCTCATTTGAGGATTCGTGTGTTTTTTTCTTAGTAAAACATCACAATAAAGAGGAATTTCCATCCCTGGAGTTAAATGCATGCTGATATATCTTGCAAGCAACTCACATTGATTGAATCCTCTCCAGCGTAATCTCTTTGAGTGCAATGGAACAGGAATAATGATGTCGGGAATAGGCAACGAAGAGTATGCTAGTTTTTTGTGCATTATTTTTCCAAGAGGTTTGAATATGTCTTTCACGAATCTATATTTATAGAGATGGATTGCTTTTTTGAGTATTTTATTTTCTCGATAGTCAGTGCAAACTAAAAGTCCATCCAGAGAATTTTTACCTTGGCACTTGTGGCAAGTTTCTCCATTGATGGACTGTAGTTTTTCACAAATCGGGCAAAGCTGCTTGTGATTTAATTTTATTGTTTTGATGCAATCCCTGCATAACCACACATCATTTTTTCCACATGAAATGCAAGACACAGGAAAAAGTGTATCAAGAAAAAATTTCTTTATTTTTTTCATGCTTAGCATGGCAATGTTTTTGGATTTTTTATTTCACTGTTGCAATAATTTCTTCTTTGGAAGCATCAAATGATATTTTTAGCGTGGATTCTTCCGAATCATGTTCGAGCATCAGTTGCGCTATTTTATTTTCAATCATATTTTGGATATTTTTTCTGATGTGACGAGCACCTTGCTCGAGAGACAGACTTTTTTGGGTCAAAAAATTGATCGCTTTGGAGTTGAAGCTCAGCTGGACATTTTGATTGGCCAATCTTTTTTTGAGTGAAGAAAGCTCTAATTGAATTATACTCTTTATTTCTTGCTCTCCCAGTGCGTCAAAAACAATAATATGATCAAGTCTGTTTAGTATCTCAGGCTTGATGCTTTTTTTGAGGTGTGAAAGTGTTTTCTCTTTTATGCGTTCGAATTGTTTTTTGATCTCACATTGTTTTTCTTTGGCTTCAAATCCAATTTGAGATGCTTGAGTGAATTCACTTGTTCCTAGGTTGGAAGTGAGAATAATGATGGTATTTTTGAAGTTCACGTTTCTTCCTTCTGAATCAGTAAGTGTTCCTTCCTCAAGTATTTGAAGGAGGATATTGAAAACATCAACATGCGCTTTTTCTATTTCATCAAAAAGAATGATGCTGTATGGATTTCTTCTAACCTTTTCAGTCAATCGTCCTCCTTCACCATATCCCACATATCCTGCCGGGGCTCCAATGAGTTGAGAGACATTGTGTCTTTCCATGAACTCACTCATATCAATTCTGATGATAGAATTTTTGTTTTGAAAAAATTCTTCAGACAATATTTTTGCTGTAAAAGTTTTTCCAACTCCTGTTGGACCAAGGAAAAGAAAAGAGCCAATCGGTCGATGAGGGCTGGATATTCCGCTTTGAGAGCGAAGTAGTGTATTGAATAATTCTTCAATAACTTTGTCTTGCCCAATGATTTTCTTGGAAAGCTTTTGTGGTAATTTTTTCAAGTTATCAGCTTTTTTTTGAAGCAATTTTTCTAATGGAATTTTTGTGATTTGTGAAACCGTTTCACAGATATCATTGTGATCAATAGAAATGGGATTTTTTCTTTCAAGTAGTCGCTGTTCTTTCTTTAGCTTCGCAATTTGAAGCATGGTTTTTTCTTCTTTCCCCCTCAACTCGATAGCCTCATCATATTTTTCTGAGTTGATAAGTTTTGATTTTTCTTTAGAAATTTCATTAAGAAGTAATTCGAGGCTATGAATTTTTTTGAAGATGTTTTTTGATTGCTTCTTGTTTCTGATTCGAGAAGCGGTTTCGTCCAAAAGATCCAAGGCTTTGTCAGGAAGGAAACGATCTTGAATGTATCTGTCACTAAGGATCACTGATTTTTCAAGAGCTTCTTTGGATATGGTAATATTGTGAAATTTTTCGTATGACTTGCTCACTCCAAAAAGTATTTTTTTTGCATCTGAAACAGAAGGCTCTGCAACTTCAATGGGTTGAAATCTTCTCTCTAGAGCAGGATCTTTTTCGATATATTTTTTGTATTCGCTGAGCGTTGTTGCTCCGATGCATTGCAATTCTCCTCTTGAGAGAGAAGGTTTTAGAATGTTTGCAGCGTCGAGTCCTCCGTTGACATTTCCAGCTCCAACAATACTGTGAATCTCATCAATAAAAAGAATGATATGCTTGTCTTCGCTAGCTTCTTGGATAATATCTTTGAGTCTTTGTTCGAATTCTCCTCTAAAGCTCGTTCCTGCGACAACGAGCGCAATATCCAGTGAAAGAATTTTCTTGTTCAAAAGATTAGGAGGAACATCTCCTCGGTTGATTTTGTCTGCTAATCCAGCAGCGATGGCGGTTTTCCCAACACCGGGCTCTCCAATGAAAAGCGGATTGTTTTTGTTTTTTCTTCCCAGAGTGTTGATAGCTCGGTCAATTTCTTTTTCTCTTCCAATAACAATTTCTCTATTCTTTTTTACTTCATCATTGAGATTGGTGCAAAAATATTCTAGGCTAGAAGCTTCTGCTTCTTGCTGAGAATTTCCTTTGAAAGGAAATCCCATTTCAGGAAGATTGAATGCTCGAGAAAGACTGGAGAGAAAATCTTTGTTTAGGCTGGCCTTGAATTGTTGTTCATTTGGATTTGCAATGATTTTGTTTTTTGATTTGTCTTCAAGTTTAGCATTTTTTCCCGTTAGCTTACTTGGCTTGGATTTTGATAATATTTCCTTAATATCTTCATCAGAAGATTCAATGATAGCGTACACTAAATGTTCTGTTCCAACATAAGGATAGCCAAATCCGTTGGCCATGGAATATGCCTTAACGATAGTTTTTTTGGCGTCTTTTGAGAGCTCAATTGATTTTTTGGAAGCAGCTTTTTGAGAAAGCATATCTTTCTTTTTTGGTGAGAATTTGTCAAAGCTTTCTGCGCTTATCCCAATGTCTTTGAGGATATTGCTTCCAATACTACCTTTTTCAAGATAGATTGCCCACAGCAAGTGCTTTAGTTCAATTTCCTTGGATTTGCAATAGAGTGCTATGTTCTTGGATTCCTCCAGACTCTTTTTTGCATGGTTGGTAAGTTTTTGAAATATTTTAGAATCAATCATTTTTGAATAAATAAGTTTCGATAATTAGTTTTTTGAGTCTAATTTATTCTAAAGGAATAAGGGCAAAAGTCAACATTGAAGAGCTGAGATTGGGGATTTGAGATAGAGATTCAAAAATGCAACATCAGATCGCAAGGATTGACAAAATGAAATATTTTTGCTATCATGGAACGTCAAAATGAATTGACATAAATAGTCTTTGAAATTTCGTCTGCAGTTCGAAAACAAGCTATCCTCCTTAAAAGCTTGTGAGTAGGTTAAGTATATTTTGATCTAATTTTTTAGTTTCGAAATATCACTGCGGACGAAATTTCAAGGACTATTTTTCATAAAGAAAGGTTTTTGCTACTGCTTCTCCGATGCTTTTGATTTTTTCTAATTCAGTTTCTGTGAAGTCTTGGAGCACAAACGCTTGTCCTGGAATTTTTCTGGATTGTCGCCCTTCTTTTTGTTCGACGCCAACTTTGATTCTGGAAAATTCTTTGGTCCCAAGCTTTTTGATAATATCAATGATTCCATTGTGACCAGCGGCTCCGGATCCCTTTGATTCTTTGTAGTTTCCAATGATGATGTCTAGGTCATCATGAACAATAGTGATATTTTCTGGTTTTATTTTATAGAAGCTTGCTATTTTTCCAACAGCGTCACCGGATCTATTCATGAATGTTTGTGGTTTGGCGAGGATGATTTTTTCTTTTCCACTGAGGCCGATTTTTTCTACGAAAGATGTGTTTTTTTGTTCGGAAATTTCACAATTAAATTTTTTGTTGAAATCAAATTTATCAAGTCCTAGAGCTTCCCTGAGAATATCAAGAACAATGAATCCGGCGTTGTGTCTATTTTTTTCATATTCTTTTCCTGGGTTTCCAAGACCTACTATTAATTTATATTTATTTCCAAACATATTTTTTTTATTTTTAGTTGACTTATCTGGAAAACTCAAGATAAAGTTTGTTTAATTCTTCTTCACTCAAATCTTCAAGTACTTGTTCGTCATAATCATAATGTTTTCCTGCATCTTCTCCAATGATAATGAAAATATCATATTGTGCAATTACTTCGGGACTTTCATTAATGATATTGAAGTCGTCAGTTAGAGTTGCGCCTACTTTTTTTATGATTTCATCCAGACTGAAACTTTTTTGACCGGATGTATTGTCGATAACCAAGGTATTTTTTGGAGCTAAGCTGGAATAAAGAATGCTTTTCATCAGTTCTGTGTTTTTGAGCCCGAGATTGTTATTGAGAAGATTTTTGATTTTTCTTGCGGCGTTGCTTTCTCTTGTGTAGTTGATTATGGCGATTTTTGCATCCTCTTTTTCAATTTCAGATTTTCTTCTTTTGATAGCATCTAATTCAAAAATATTCTCGGATAATTCTTGAATTTCACTGAAATTCCCGACTCTCGGAACAAGAATAAATGCGCGTCCACTCTCATAGTATATATGAGACACTCTAAGAAGGCTATCTTTTTTCCAGGCATCAACCACAGCGTTGCTGATGTTTTGTGTGTCTAAATCCTGAGTTAGCTTAAGAAAGCTCTCAGCTTCACTAAGCTGTATGTTTGTCTTTATGTTTTCGCCAAGTGTTTCAAGAAGTCTGTTGATTGTGAAGATGTTAAGGAGTGTTTTCTTGGAGAAGAATTTGTTTTTGAAGGCTTGGATTACTTGTTGCTGTCTTTTAGCTCTTCCAAAATCACCTTCCGGATCACCGTGTCTTTGACGAGCATATTTGAGGGCGGTTTCTCCGTTCAGGGTGTGAGTTCCTTTTTTGAGCTCAAATAGCTCATAGCTATAATTTGGTCCAGGATATCGAGAGTCGTAGATATCTCTTTCATTTGTTACCGTAATTCCTCCTACATCATCAATGATTTGCGTGAATCCATCAAAATTTAAAATCACATAATAATGCATAGGAAGTCCGGTGATTTTTTCCACGGTTTGTTTGATTAAGTCAACGCCTTTGTTTTGACTGATGCCAATTTGATAGATGGAATTGATTTTGGAGCTATATGTTGAATCGGAAACTTTGACATATAGGTCACGTGGAAGTGAAGTTAAGGCTATTTTTTTTGTTTTTGTGTTGATGCTTGCAACCATTATTGTGTCAGTCAAATTGGTTCCTGGTTTTCCTTCTCCCGCAATTCCAAGGAGAAGCACATTGATTCTTCCGTCTGACTCGCCATTGAGAGGCATGCGCTCTTCGTCATATAGCGAAGAGGCAAGAAACTTGGCGCTATCAGAAAGAGTAGCTTCATTTCCTGTGTTTTCAACGGTTATCTTTTTGTTTAAGGTGTGAACTCTAAGAAGTGCATAGCTTGCGGTCAGAATCACTAATGCAAGTATTGTTAATATGAAGATGAAAAATGCTCGAGTAATTTTTCTTAGAACCCCATTATTTCTTTTGTGAGAAACATAGAAGAGAGGGGTTCTTTTTTTGGATTGTTGAGAGCTCTGTTTATTGGGATAAGATGGAATGTTTTGAATTTTTCTGTAAGAAATTTCTGAATTAAATGCAGGATTTGTTTTTTGAACAGGCGCTGTGGGCTGTGGGCGCTCTACTCGGTGAGTCCTGTCAGGGCGATGGGGACGCATTGGTGAAGTTTTTTTTCTTGAATTTTTTCTGACGATGTCCATAAGTGTGTCCCCTCAAAAGTTTAAAGGAAAAATTATTAAATTTGTGGTATTATTTATGTATTAGTTTAATTGTATCAAAATTATTTTGTTTTAAGAAATTATGACTTGGGTTTGGGTTTCATTACTAGCTTATTTTTTACTTGCAGTATCATCAGTTTTGGATAAAGCCCTTCTCAAGAGGCGCATTCCAAATCCGTCGGTATTCTCTTTCTATGTTTCTATTTTAGGCGTAGTGGCTTTTGTTTTGGCTCCGTTTGGATTGAAATGGATTGGTTTTTCATTGTTGAGTATGTCCATTTTTTCAGGGGCACTTTTCACATATGCAATGCTTTTCATGTTCATGGCAGTGAGAAAGAATGAGGTTTCCAGGGTGACTCCTTTGGTGATTTCTGCAATACAAATAGTAACCTTTCTAATCGCGATTATTTTTTCAGTTGAAATTTTGAATTTTCAGAAAATAGCAGGGGTAGCCTTGCTGTTCTTTGGAGGATTTTTCATTTCATTTGATCTACCCATCAAATCCCTGAAAATATTTTCTGGATTCAAGTTTGCAGTTCTTGGAGGATTTTTGTTTGCTTTGGCATATAGCTTGTTTGGTTATATTTACAGAGATGAAAACGCTGGATTCGTGAGTGGTTTCATTTGGACAAGAGTCGGTCTTTTGATTGGAGGCGCGAGTCTTTTGATTGTTCCGAGTTTCAGAAAAGAAATTTTTTCCACATTAAGAGCAGGTTCAAAAAAGAAGAAAAAGAATCGAAAAGGAAAGAAATCAACCATATTTTTGTTTTTTGTGAACAAAGCGTCATCGAGTATTGCATCAGTGCTGATGAATTATGCTTTCTCAATCGGTAGTGTTGCGTATGTTCAAGCTATGGCAAGTGCTCAATTCGTGTTTGTTCTTTTGCTGGCAAGCATTGCTTCAATGAGAAGGCCGGATATTTTCGAAGAAAAATTATATTTTTGGGATTGGTTTCAGAAAATAGTTTCTATTGGAATAATTGGAGTGGGTGTGGCGCTCGTATCATTGTAGGAATATTTTCTGTTTGTGAGTATTTTTGGTATAATTTAGAAGAAATTTAAATAAAAACAAAAAATAAAAAAATGATTAAAAAGATTTTAAAAATCATACTGTGGACTTTGGCAAGTATTGTTCTGTTTTTAATTTTAGTTCTGGGATATTTTAATCTTCCAGTGAAAAACAAGATCAAAAGAGCGGATATTGGGGTTACATTTTCTCATCGCTATGCTCAAGATATTGGATTGGATTGGAAGGCTAATTATATTGCGCTTCTAGATGACTTGAAGATCAAAAGAGTGAGGATTCCGATTTATTGGGATTGGGTGGAAAAGGAAAAAGATGTATATGATTTTTCAGAAATAGATTGGCAATTGGATGAAGCTCAAAAGAGAGGGGCGGAGGTTGTGTTGGTAATGGGTCAAAAAGTGCCAAGATGGCCAGAATGTTTCATTCCAAAATGGATTGGAGAGAATATGGATGAAGTTGCTCAAAATGATGAGATACGGAGAAAAGAGTTGCTGGAATTTATTGCTATTGTCACAAAGAGATATAAGGAGCACAGCGCTGTTAGATATTGGCAGATTGAAAATGAGCCGTTTTTGAAATTTGGAATATGTCCAACAATTGATGGAGATCTTTTAGATCAAGAGATTGCGACAGTGAAGATGATTAATTCGGAGCGAAAGATTATGATTACGGATAGTGGTGAATTGAGTTTGTGGATTGCTGCTGCCAAGAGAGCGGATGTTTTTGGAACAACAATGTACAGAAATGTATATAAGGAAGGTTGGGGGTATTATGTATATCCATTAGGACCAAGATTTTTCTTATTCAAAACATGGTTGATTGAAACATTCGCCAATCAAGAGAACGCGGTTGTTATTGAACTTCAAGGAGAGCCTTGGGTTTCAGGTTGGACAGTTCACAGACCATTGGAGGAGCAATTCAATTCCATGAATGAAGAAAAACTTAAGGAGAATATTGAATATGCAAAGGCTTCTGGATTTGATGAGGTGTATGTTTGGGGTGTTGAATGGTGGTATTGGCTAAAAGAAACTCAAAATTATCCTTTGCTATGGGAAGCTGCTCGAGATGAAATAAAAAAGAGTGCGTTGGGAGAATAGCTTTGAATCTGAAAAATAGATTTAGTGTAAGACCCCAAGAGTCTTTTTGAAGGGTGTTTGTCTGTGTGGATAAATTATCAAAAAATGAAAAACGCCGTGTTTTATCTGTAATTTTTTTTAAGGTGTATTTTAAATGAAGCAAAGAACAGCGATAGACATTTTTTTGTCAGTAATTTTTTTTACAACATGCTTTTTTGTTTTCTTTTATATCTCCAATAACTGCAAAGGATCTTTCGGAAATGTTTTTTGGATGGATAAGCAGAATGAAATTGGAGTGGAGGATCCTGTTGAGATTCATTTTTCCAACCCCCTTCTTTTGGGTGATTTGGAGCCGAAAATTGAAATTAGCCCTAGTGCGGATTTTGATTATACTTGGAGTGATGCAGGGAGAAAATTAAAGATAATTCCAGGAGAAAACTGGAAAGCAAGCAAAAATTATTTTGTTAAAATTAAGGATGTCAAAAATTTATTCTTGATCAGAGACAGTATTTCTTTGAGTTTTTCGACGATTGATCTTCCAAAAGTACAAAGTTTTTATCCCGAAAAAGATGCAAAAAATGTCACTATTGACATCGAAGATCCGCTGAGAGTTGTTTTTGATAGATCTCTAGATAATTTTAATATTAAGTTTGAAGTGAGTCCCAGGAGAGTGATTGGATATAAACTTGATGGTGACAAAAAAATAATCCATTTTGTTTTCAA
Source organism: Candidatus Moraniibacteriota bacterium (assembly GCA_029865125.1). GTDB lineage: Bacteria > Patescibacteriota > Minisyncoccia > Moranbacterales > UBA9337 > JAOUHN01. The sequence goes on along the minus strand of JAOUHN010000012.1, from coordinate 15,622 downwards.
GGATGGCTATGAAAAGGGGCGAAAATATGAAATTAAATTATATGCCAAGACTAAGGAGGATGAAAGTGAGAAATATCAAGTGATCTATGAAACAAATTTTGAAACAGAACCGCCAGTTATTGAAGAATGGAGCAAGGATTATGAGAGTAGAATTAGTCAAGCAAAGAAGTTCACTAAAGCAAAGATTCGAGAAGGAAAATATATTGATATCAATTTAGGCATTCAGATTATGACCATTTTTGAAAATGGAGAAGTGCTGGATTCATTTTTGATTTCTTCTGGAAAGAGAGGAATGGATACTCCGAAGGGTCAGTTTGAAGTCAGCAATAAGCATCCTCGTCCATGGTCAAAAACATATGGACTGTACATGCCATATTGGATGGCTATTGTTTCATCTGGGAAATTTGGAATTCATGAATTGCCTGAATGGCCAGGTGGATATAAAGAAGGTCAAAATCATCTAGGAACGCCTGTTTCGCATGGTTGTGTGAGACTGGGAATTGGTGCCGCAAAGAAAGTGTATGATTGGGCGGATATTGGAACACCAATAATAATTTATTAAGTATCTGTTCAAAATTTAATAAATAATAAAAAAAGTTATGAAATTTTCAAGAAGAGTGATTGTTTTCATTGCATTTCTCTCTCTCTTTCTGATACTTCTTTGTGTTTTTCAAAACAATAGAAATCAGAAAGTGAAGATAGTAAAAGAAGAAGGCGCAATTGAATCAGAAAACAAAAAATCTTTTGAAGATGAACAAAAATTATCAGAGGAAGAATCTTTTGAAATAGTGAAAGAAATCCAATCTTCTGAAAATGAGAAAATAAAGATTCCTGAAAAAACTTTCATTAATGTTCCATTTTTGTCTCAAGCTCCTTTTGGAGAATGGGATGAAAGGCATGAAGAGGCTTGTGAAGAGACTTCGCTCATCATGATGTATTATTATCTCTCAGGTGAATCATTGAATGCTGAGGTGGGGGAAAAAGAGATTCAAGAGATGATAGATTTTCAATTGGAGGAATATGAGGATTATCGGGACAGCTCCGCAAGTGAGTTGGTTGAAATTGCTAGAGAGTTCTATGGAATGAATGAATTGATAGTGTTGTATGATTTTGAAAAAGAGGATATTAAGCGTGAATTGGCAAAAGGAAATCCAGTTATTATTCCAGCTGCAGGGAGACTTTTGGGAAACCCATACTACACTCAACCAGGCCCGTTGTATCATAATATGATTTTAGTTGGCTATGAGGGCGATGAGATTATCTCTAATGATCCAGGAACCAGAAGGGGAGAAGGATATCGTTATGATATTGATGTTTTGTATAATGCAGTACATGATTTTACTGGCAACAAAGAAGATATTTTAAGCGGGAGAAAAGCGATGATCGTTGTGGAATAACTGGAAACATTGGGATTAATCATATATACTACGAGTAGAAGTAGTAATATTGAAAGGAGGTGTTTGATTATGAAATGTAAATGTCCATGTGGAAATGTGAAAGCACATCTTTTGATGGCTCTTTCTGTGATTGCATTGTTTTTGTCTGCATTGGTATCTGTTTTTGAGCTAGAACTTTGGTTGGCTGGAACTCAATGGATTCTTGTGGCAATTCTTTTTGCAGTGTATGCTTTGGCGATATCAGCGCATAAAAATGATGGAAAAGATTCCTGCAGTACCAGTAGTTGCGGATGTGATTGTGGTGAAGATGAAGGAGAAAAAGAAGATGACGAACAAGAATAATAATGAATAGAAGATGAATAAAGAATTGTTTTTGATACTCCATAATATTAGGAGTGCTTATAATGTTGGTTCAATTTTTCGAACTGCTGACTCAGTAGGGGTTAAAAAAATATATTTAACAGGATACACACCCTGTCCTTTTGTGTATAAAAACAAGTCGTTGCATCAAACTAAAGCTGAAAAAATGCTTGCCAAGACCGCTTTGGGAGCACATGCATATGTCGAATGGGAAAATCGTGGCGATATCTTTGAGCTTATGCAAGAACTTAAAAAAGATGGAGCGAAGATTGTTGCGTTGGAGCAAAGTGAGAATAGTCAGGATTATCGAGATTTTTCAGTTGATTCGTCAATTGCGCTTATTGCTGGCAATGAGCCAAGTGGAATTGAGAAGGAAGTTTTGGGAGAGTGTGATGGGATTATTGAAATTCCAATGCGCGGGAAAAAGAAATCACTTAATGTTTCAGTGGCCGTGGGTGTTGCAGCATATGAGTTGACTCGAGATGTTGACTAGAAGACAAGTGAGATGGAAGATAAATAAGTTTAGTTGTATAATTTTTTGATAATTAAAGAAGATGCAAAAAAATAATCAAAATAAAATAGCCATATTTGATATAGACGGAACTATTTTTCGTAAAAATCTTCATTTTGAGCTTATTGATGAGCTTGTGTGGTTTAAGGTTTTTCCAAAGAGCGTTAGAAAGGATTTGGTTAATCTGTATACCGGATGGTTAAGCCACAGAGGAACCTATGAGGATTATAGGCGTGCTTTGGTTGATTTGTATGAGAAGCACATTAAAGGTTGCAAGGTAGAAGATGTTGTGAGAGCTAGTCAAGCGGTGATTCCATTTCACAAAGACAGAACCTATGTTTTTGCAGAAAAGCTTATTCGAGATTTGAAGCAAGAACAATATCATATTATTGCAATTTCCGGTTCCCCAATTGAAATTGTGAGAGAATTTAATAAAGTTCAATTGAATTTTGACGAGGTTTTTGGAACAGTATATGAAGCAGATGAAAATGGAGTGTATACAGGAAAGGAAGAGTTTACTCCTGTGCATAACAAAGGACAATTGCTTAAACAATATGTTTTTGAAAATAATTTGACGTTTGGTGATTCATATGGAATTGGAGACACCGAATCAGATGTTAGTTTTTTGGAATTGGTGGATAACCCCATTGCTTTTAATCCAAATCAGAATCTAAAGGAAATTGCGCAGAGTAATAACTGGAAAATTGTGGTTGAGAAAAAGGATGTGATATATGACGTTAGCGGAAAGTGATTTTAGCCATGTGATTTGAGAATTGAGAAATTTTTTATGAAAATAATTCAAGGGATTGTGATTTCTGGAAAGAACAAGGGAGAAAAGATTGGATTTCCAACTGTTAATGTTTCCATTGAGAAAAATGAGCTGGAGAGTGGTGTTTTTTCCGGAAATGTTTTTTTGGATGGAAAAAAATTGAAGTGTGCTATTTTTGTGAATAATCGAAAAAATCTTTTGGAGGCACACATTTTTGATTTTTCAAAGAACATTCGAGGAAAAGAAATTGAGATTGAGATCGGAAAAAAAGTGAGAGATGCGATGAAATTTGAAAATGATGAAGATTTAATAAGGCAAATTCAAAAAGACATTGCAAGCATGGAGCATGAAACACATAACATGTAACATGGAGCACGGAAAACATAACATGAAACATGAAACAAAAAGAATTTTTATAATTTGTTTCATGTTGCATGTTCCATGATTCATGCGTTGTTCTATTGACTTACTTTTTTAATCGTTTACGCTTTATGTGTAATTAAATTGTTTATTGATGATTTATGTTTACAGGAATTGTTAAGAAAGTTTCAAAAATAAAAAAGACTTCTTTGAAAAATGGAAGTTTGTTTTTTGAGATTGAGAGACCGGAGAGTTGGGACATTGGAATAGGGGACAGCATTTCAATCAATGGAGTGTGTTCCACAGTGAGAAGATTTGAGGATGATTTTTTTGAAGTGGAATATATGCCAGAAACAATCAAGAAAACCACAGCAGGAGAGTTGAAAGAGGGTGATTTGGCAAACCTTGAAAGAAGTCTCAAGATGAGCGATCTTTTGGATGGGCATGTTGTTCAGGGTCACGTTGACACAAAAGGAGAAATTGTTGAAATCAAAGACGCGGATGATTCAAAGATTGTGAAGGTGAAAATTCCTGAAGAGTTCATGAAGCTAGTAGCACCCAAAGGATCCGTGACAATTGATGGAATTAGCCTCACGGTGGTTGACACAGGATCGGATTGGTTTACAGTTTCTTTGGTAAGTTATACAATTGAAAATACAAATATGAGACAAGCCAAAATAGGGGATGGTGTGAATGTGGAAACTGATGTTTTGGCGAAATACATCTGCAACTTTTTGGAAAGAAAATAGTAGTTTTTCAGAATATAATTTCGCAAATATGTCATTCTGTCCGCCAACTGGCGGATCAGAATCCCGAAATAATGCTGGATATGTGCGAAAATAAGGGGATTCTGAATCAAGTTCAGGATGACATACTTACAGATAAGGTTCAATTATAAACTGAATGTAATTAGAGTAAAAATAAGAAAAATATGCAAAGAAAAGAAAAGAAAAATGAAAAAAAGATAGATGGAAAAGGCTTGAAAATCGGAGTTGTTGTGGCTGAATTCAATTGGGATATTACTGGGAAGATGGCAGAAGGGGCTGTTGAGTTTTTGAAGAAAAGTGGGGTTGAAAGTGATGACATTGATGTAGTGAAAGTTCCAGGCGCATTCGAGCTTCCGCTTATGTGCAAAAAAATGGTTGTCAGCGGTAAGTTTGATGCATTGGTGGCACTTGGATGTGTGATCAAGGGTGATACGGATCATTATTATTATGTGGCAGGAGAAGCGTCAAGAGGAATTATGGATGTGATGATTGAACTGGGTGTGCCGATTGGTTTTGGTGTGATCACCACAAACAATCTGGAGCAAGCAGAGGAGAGAAGTAGTGGGAAATCAAACAAGGGATTTGAAGCTGCTGAAGCGGCACTTGTGATGGTGGAAAATCTTAAGAAGATATAATTTCTAAATATAAGTTACTATGAATGTATTTCAAGATAATTTTTTGAAAAAAACTTTGTGGATCTGGCTTCCTTTTGTGGCACTATACAAACTTGTGAAGGAATTGGTGCACAAGGCGTAGAGATAAGTTTTTCAAGATAATATTATTTTTTTGTTATGAAAAAGTTTTTCAAATACTATTTTCCAGTTGTTGTTTGGATGGGAGTAATCTTTTTTCTTTCCTCAATGGAGGGGAACGGACAGTCTCGAGAGGCTGACTTCTGGTTTTATGCCGAGAGAAAAGGAGCGCATGTTTTTGAATATTTTGTTCTCACACTTCTTTTTTTGAGAGCATTCAATTCTCACAAAATGACAATCAGAGAAAAGATTATGTCCGCTTTGATATTCCCATTGGCGTATTCCATGACAGATGAAATTCATCAACAATTTGTTGCAGGAAGAGATGGGAAGCTTTTGGATGTGGGAATTGATTTTTTTGGAATTGTTTTGGCAGTGGTTGTGTGGAACTTGTGGATGAAACATAGAATGAGAGTTGAGAGGTGAGATTTGAGATAGGGAAGTAAACGTGTCATTTCGACCAAAGCGACCAAGGGAGCGAAGTGGAGAGATCTCAACTGAAAAAATGCACGATGGTTAGTTGGAAATGATATAGCCACAGCATAATCAAGACGGCCGTTACAAAATGCTGCGGTTATTTTTTATCGAAATCTAACCGAATGGTTGATTGAATGCAACTTTCATAGGCCTCATCAAACACTTAATTACGAGACACTCATGAAAATATCAAAAGTGTTACCTATGTACTCATCTTGTACAATTTATTGAATATAAAAAAACAACCCATTTAAATGGGTGTTTTTTTGGTATTGAAGAAATTTATTTCTTGACTTCTTCTGCGAATTTTTCAAAAACCTTTGGGTCTTCCATTGCTAGTTGAGAAAGTACTTTTCTGTCTAGTTCAATGTTTTTGTCCTTTTGAATTTTGATCAGTTCACTGTATTTGATTCCGAATTGTCTGATTGCATTGTTCAGTCTTGTGATCCAAAGACTTCTCATCACTCTTTTCTTCGCTCTTCGATCTCTATGGGCATATTTTCCAGCTTTTAGCATTGCTTCTTTTGCAGCTCTGAAATTAGATTTTCTTCTCCAACGAAAACCTTTGGTTAGTTTCAAAACATTTTTTCTTCTCTTAGAAGCACTAACGCCTCTTTTTATTCTTGTCATATGATTAGCTTTTTTCGATAGTTATTAATTACTGGATGGCCCTTAGGACATTCTTTTCATCTGTTTTAAATAGTCTTTGGTCATTTCTTTTTCTTCTCTTTTCGTCACCAGTTTGTTTGCTGTTGTAGTGATTTTGCTTGGTTGCGCGCATCATTACTTTTTTTGATTTAGTGACTCTAACTTTCTTTACTAATGATTTTCTGCTTTTAATCTTTGGCATATCTTTAAATTTAAATTTTGCTTATTCAGGTGCGATTATTGAATTAAATCCTCCTGGAAATCTTTTAATATCTTCTTCAATTTTATGTGGAATCTCGATACTGTCAATGAAGTCTTTCAAGTTCTTTTTCGCAAGATCCTGGTGAGCCTTCTCTCTTCCTCTGAGTCTGAGTTCAATTTTGACTTTATGACCTTTGCTGAGAAATTTTTCAGTTTGTTTCTTTTTGAATCCAAGATCATGTGAATCCGTTCTTACTCCCAGCCGAACTCCTTTTGTCTCAGTTTTTTTCTGTTTGGCTTTTTGCTGCCTGGTTTGTTTTGCCTGAGTATATTGGAATTTTCCATAGTCAGCAATTTTACACACAGAAGGGTTGGCATTGGGAGACACTTCTACGAGATCCAAGCCACGTGATTTTGCAATCTCAATGGCTACAGATGTGTTCATTTCTCCAAGCTGTTTTCCGGTTTCATCGATAACGAAAACAGTAGGTATCCTAATGTATTCGTTGATGCGATATTTAGGTTTAAATTGCCTTCGTGGCTTTGGTTTGTAACGTCTTCTCATTGATACTTTATTATTAATTGGCGATTTTTCGCGGTGGAGCTGATGGGAATTGCACCCATGTCCAAAAATATGCTTAAAAATTTTCTACAAGTTTATCTTGTCTATTTTTTTAGGTTATTAAGTTAAGGACAAGCAGAATATTAATAGCCGATCTTCAATGTTTTTTAACTGTTTCCACTTAAAGAGGATGGAGACAGCGATCCTAATATTTGGCACCAAGTTCTACTTATTAGGAATCAGTAGTTTGATGGCTAAGCTTTATTTAAGCTAAAGCGGAAGCGAAAGACGGTGTAAAAGCGTTAGCAATTACTGTCTTTGCTTTTGATACAAAGTTTGCACTTATGTATGTTTGTAAGTAGTTTTATGACGTCTTACGCGGTCAACTTGCTTATTTTTCAAGGTATAAATTTGTCGAAGCTGTGCAGCCCCATTTATTTATTTTTTTCAAAATAAATCACAAATATCAAATTCCAATTGTAAACTAGCAGTTGAAATTTGAATGGTTGCGATTTATCTAATCTCGTGTTCTTAGAGCTCTTTGAGCCTTTCTTTGAGATTCTGATTTTTTGATGCTTTCTCTTTTGTCGAATTTCTTTTTTCCGCGTCCAATAGCAAACTCGAGCTTTAAAAGCCTCTTCTTAGTATAGACTCGAATCGGCACTAATGTCAAGCCCTGTGACTTAATTTTCCCAATTAACGACTTTATCTCAGATTTCTTGAGAAGAAGCTTTCTGGATCTCTCTGAATCATAATTTTTCAATTCTCCTGCAAATTTGTATTTTGGAATCTTGGCATTTATGAGAAAAAGCTCACCTTCTCTGAGTGTAACATAGCTTCCTTTGAGGCTGATATGGCCAGTTTTAGCTGATTTTACCTCTTGCCCAGACAACACCAAACCAGCCTCATATCTATCTAGAAGTTCATAATCAAAACCAGCTCTTTTGTTTGTGGCCAATGTTGGCATAATCTTTGCTTTTCAATCACATTATTTACAATTAAAGTGTATCACTATAATGTTTGATTAGTAAAGGCTTAGATTTGAAAAAAAGTTGCAAATAAACTAATATTCATGCAGAATTGAATAAATATATGTTTTATAAATTTTTTAAATTTGATTGGTTGCTGATAAGCGCATTGTTACTTCTTTTGGGAGTGGGACTTTTGACATTATATAGTATTTCCACATCGGATCTTTCTTTTGGGGAATCTCTGGCAATTTTCAAGAGACAATCAATTTTTGCTGGTCTGGGTATTTTACTGATGCTTTTTTTTGGTGTGTTGGATTATCGTTATTTGAAATCATATGCCAGAACTATTTATTTCGCTTCTTTGATTCTCTTGTTACTAGTATTGGTTTTCGGTGAAGTTGTTAGAGGAACAACCGGATGGATTAGTGTTGGACCAGTTAATCTGCAACCAGTGGAGATTTCCAAGTTAGGGCTTATTATTGCACTTGCCAGTTTCTTTTCCAGAAAAAAAGGAGAATTAGGCGATGTTTCAAAAATAATTGCATCTCTTGTTATTTCATTTTGTATGATTTTTTTGGTTATCAGTCAACCTGATTTCGGTAGCTCAATGGTTCTTACGGGAATTTGGTTTAGCATGCTTATTTTTTCTGGAATCAACAAAAAATATATTGTAATTTTGTTTATTACTGGTTTGATTATTGCAGTTTCAGGATGGTTTTTTTTAGCAGATTATCAACAGGAGAGAATTGCCAACCTGTTTAATCCAGAAAGAGATCCTCAAGGGACGGGGTATAATGTAATTCAATCAATCGTTGCTGTTGGCTCAGGTGGAGTTATTGGAAAAGGTATTGGACAGGGAACGCAATCTCAACTGAATTTTTTGCCAGAAAAGCATACGGATTTTATTTTCGCTGTTATCGTTGAAGAAAGTGGAGTGATGGGAGCTTTATTCGTACTAACTCTATTTGCTGTTTTGTTTTATCGCATTAAGAAAATTGCTTCGCGTTCTTCTGATAATTTTGGTTATTTATTGGCCATTGGAATTATGACCATGTTTTTTGTGCAGGTTTTGATCAATGTTGGAATGAATTTGGGCATCATGCCTGTCACAGGAATTCCATTGCCAATTCTAAGTTACGGAGGAAGCTCCTTGGTTTCCATATTCATTTCAATAGGAATACTTTTGAATGTGTATGTTCAAAAAGTTGAATATTCAGGATCACAAGTGATGCAATCTCATTAATTTTTGGTCAGCTATTGCATTTTAACTCATTTTGGTTATAATGTTTGATATGAAAGAGCAATCAAATACTTTAAGGCATTTAGTCACATGCTCACTTTGCGGTGAGAAATACCATCATGATCGCACTATTGTTTTGGAAGAGAATGATTTGAACGCGACATTTCATCTGACTTGTCACAAGTGCAACACCTCTGTTTTGATATTTGTTTCAAACAATCAACAAAATATCATAAGTCTTGGAATAGCTACTGACATGAATGGTGATGAAGTCGTGGATTTTTTCAAAGGCGGAGCCATAACAACAGATGATGTGTTGAGTGTGTATGAAAAGATAAGTAAAATTTAATTGTTTAGAAGTTAATATAATAATTGAGAATGTAACCCAAAGTGCAGTGGCGGTGTGACTGTGTTTGTGTGTTAATTTAAATTTATGAAAAAAATTATTTTGAAAGTGAAGTCAAGAGAAAAAAATGAAAATGTGAATAAGCTGAGAAGAGATGGTTTTGTTCCTGCTGTAACATACGGCAACGGAAAAGAAAGTAGAGATGTTGTAGTAAAGGCACTAGATTTCAAGAGAGCTTATGAAAATGCTGGTGAAAACACCATTATTGAAATGGAAATTGATGGAAAAGAAAAAACAAACGTTTTAGTATATGATGTGCAAACAGATGTTATGAGTGGTAAATTTATTCACGCAGATCTTTTTCAAGTGGATATGAAAAAAGAAATCGAAACAGACATTCCTTTGGAATTTGTGGGTGTTTCTCCTGCTATCAAAGAACTTGGTGGAGTGTTGGTGAAGAATCTAGATACTGTTGAGGTGAGATGTTTTCCTGACAATATTCCACACAGCTTTATTGTGGATCTTTCTTTGATTAAAACTTTTGATGATCATGTTACAATTGGTAATTTGAAGTCTGAAGAAGGCGTTGAATTCTTGGGAGAAAAAGAGGCTATTATTGCCTCTGTAACTCCTCCAAGAAGCGAAGAAGAATTGAGTAGACTGGATGAAAAAATAGAAGAAGATGTTTCAGCGGTTGAAGGGACAAAAGGAAAGACAGAAGAAATAGTAGAAGAGGAAAAGAAATAACCTTATATTTGCTGAATAATAAAGGCCTTGAGTAATCAAGGCTTTTATTTTTTGCTCAATTTATCATAAAATGATAAAATATTAATACATATGAGTGAATATAAAAAGAGTTTTATTTTTATCTTGCTACTACTGTGCTTGCAATCTTTTGGTTTGCAAAGCGCTTTTCATTTCGAAGATGTTTTGGCGGCTAGCGAGTATGAAGCGGTGTTAGAAAAAAAAGCAGATTTGCAAGATGACATTAGTGATATTCAAAAAGAACTGAACAGAAAAGAAGCGGAGAAAAAGAAGCTGGAGGGGAATTTGAATGTGATTAAAGGCGCTGTTCAGAGCACAGAAAAAGCCATTGTTCAAACAGAAGAACAGATTCAACAAACAGAAAAAGTAATTAGCAGAAAAGAAAAAGAAATTAATCGATTGAATAGTAAATATGAAATTCAAAAAAAGATTTTGAAAAATCTTATTCAAGAGATGTATTATAATTCCGAACAACCATTAGTGTATGTTGCACTTGATCACGAAGATTTTTCAGAGATGATGACTAGCTTTGATCATCTTTTGAGTATGAAAGATCAGATTCTTTCAATCGTGGATGAGATTAAGCATGACAAAGAAGCGATAAAAAGTGAAAAAGAAGAACTTGAAGAAGTGAAAGAAGAACACAAGGAGCTGCTCGAAGAAAAAGACGAGCAAAAACAAGCACTTATGATTGACAAATATCACCTGGAGGGTGAAGTACAAGAAACCAAGGAGGACATTGGGAAGCTCAAGAAAAAATTGTCGAAATTGAATAGCGAATTGACTAAGATGCTTGGAAAGAAATATGATGTAAATGATATTGAAGAGGCGGCTAAGCTTGCGAGCAAAAAAACAGGAGTTCGTAGGGATTTTATTATGGGAATGTTAGTGGTTGAATCTGATCTGGGCAGGTATACGGGAGGATGTGATTATAAGCAAAGCAGAATGAATGATGTGAGAAAGGTTATTTTTAAAGATATTTGCAGCGAGTTGGGATATGATTATAATAAAATGAAAGTATCATGTCCTCCGAAGAGCTACAATGGAACCGGTGGAGCAATGGGAGTTGCGCAATTCATGTCGGACACTTGGAGGGGATATCAAAGTCAGATTGCAGCAAACACAGGAAATAATCCTCCTGATCCATGGAGTTTGATCGACGGGGTAATGGCGATGGCTGTCAAGCTCAAAAATGATGGTGCAACAGATAGCAAGATAAGAATCATTAATCCGTGTAACAGAAGTGAAAAAATATATGTCAAAGGAGAAGAATATGCATCGCTAAAATATCTTGGTTGGTCATGTTATGGGCTTACGAATTATGCTAAAAATGTTCAATATTGGGCGGATAATTATGAGAGACTACTTAAATAGATTTGAGATAAAGATTTGAGAGGTGAGAGAATAAGAATATTTTGAAGTAGATTTGAGATAGATGTGTAGGTTTGCCAAGAATTATTTTGTGTGATAGATTTTAAAGCACTCGAGATGGAAAATAAAAAGTTTCCATCTTGTTTATAGATAATTATTTTATTTTCAAAAAGAATGAGCAAAGAAAAGCATTTCAAAAAAGAAAGAACTTTGATTATGATTAAGCCAGATGGCGTTCAAAGATCCCTAGTGGGAGAAATTATTAGTCGTTATGAGAAAATTGGATTGAAAATGATTGCAATGAAAATGATGATTCCAACTGAAAAGCAAGTAGAAGAGCACTATACGCTTGATCCAGAATGGAGAAGAGTGACAGGAGAAAAAACTATCAAAGGATATAAAGCGAAGGGAATGAATCCACCAAGTGAGGATCCATTTGAAATCACAGATAAAATTTTGGCTGGTTTGAAGAAATATATGACCAGTGGTCCAATGGTATTGATGATTTTGGAAGGAGCGCATGCCGCTGCAATTGGAAGAAAAATTTCAGGAGGAACAGAGCCATTAACTTCTGATGTTGGAACAATTCGTGGAGATTATGTTTTGGATTCATATCAGATGAGTGATGTTGATGGAAGAGCTGTGAGAAACCTTTTGCACGCTTCTGGATCAGCTGAGGAAGCTGAAATGGAAATCAAGCACTGGTTTGATGCAAAAGAAATTTTGAGCTACAGACTTGTGCAAGAGCAAATAATCTACGATGTTAATCTTGATGGAATCCTAGAATAGATATTTCAAGGTGTATTAGAAAATATAAAAAGACGTAGAAAATTTCTGCGTTTTTTTATATTGAATTTTAGATAAATTTGTGATAGATTTAAGCAGTGACGTTTTAATTTTCAGAAATTATAACGGAGTGTAGTATAACGGTAGTACGCGCCCATGGGGTGGGTGTGGCCGGAGTTCGACTCTCCGCATTCCGACAGTATAAAACAAAAAAGCATAAGTATTGTTTTATGCTTGATTTTATTGTAGGGTTAATTAATAAAATTATTAAAATTTATAGTTACGATGGAAGAGATAATAAATATTCCTAATCATGTAGTGGTTATTCCTGATGGAAACAGACGATGGGCAAAAAGCAAGGGATTGAACCCATGGGAAGGGCATGAGGAAGGGGCTAAGCGAACCGAAGATATTGTGAGGGAAGCCTCAAGAATGGGTGTTAAGAATCTTTCAGTGTGGGGTTCTTCTTTGAATAATCTTACCAAGAGACCTTTGATGGAAAAAAAGGCTTTGCTTGATATCTATAGAAAATATTTCAAAAAACTTATTGAGGATGAAGATGTTTTTGAAACACAAACTAAGATTAATGTGATTGGAAGATGGAGAGAACAATTTCCGGCACCTTTGAAAAAAGTAATTGAAGATTGTATTGAAAAAACGAAAGAACACAAGGAAAGAACACTTAATTTTTTCTTGGCATATAATGGTGATGATGAAATGATTGAGACGGTAAAGAAAATTGTTGAAAAAGTGAATGATTCAAGCAAGGTGACCGCAGAATTAATCAAAGACAATTTGATGACAAGGGAATTGCCAGCTGTTGATTTTGTTATTCGAACAGGAGGAGAGCCTCATTGGAGCGTTGGATTCATGATGTGGGATATTGCCAATTCAGAGTTTTATTTTTCAGAAAAACTGTATCCTGATTTTGGCAAGGATGCCTTCGAAGAAGCTATTCGAGATTATTCAAAAAGAGGAAGAAGAAAAGGGAGATAAGTATTAGATTTGAGAAGTGAAGGAAATGAGTATGAGGTATAAGCAACTATTTTACCCAAGATCTTTTTGAATATTTATATTTTAAAATAAAATGAAAAAAATATTATTCTTTAGTTTAATTTTCCTGCAACTTTTGTTTTTTAGGGGTGTTTTTGCGGCTTCTGAAACAGTAGATGTGAATCTTTTTTATTCTAAGACGTGTCCGCATTGTCATGAAGAAATTGAATTTTTGAAAGAGCTAAAAAAAGAAATTCCTGGGTTTGAGGTGAATTATTTTGAAATATCCAATAGTGAGAAAAGTCTTGAATTGATGAGGGCATATCAGAGTAAGTTTGAAATCAGGAATAGTGGTGTGCCACTGACAATTATTGGTGAAAAATATTTTGTGGGATTTCAAAGCAGTGAGACTACAGGAATGTTAATCAAAGAGGCTATTGTTGGAAATTCTGAAAAAAGCAATGATACATTTGTGAAAATTCCTTTTATAGGACAGGTGGATTACAGAAATTTTTCATTACCTGTTTTGACATTTGTTCTTGGGGGATTGGACGGATTCAATCCATGTGCTATGTGGGTTTTGTTTTTTTTGATTAGTCTTTTGCTTGGAATGAAAGATAGAAAGAGAATGTGGATTCTTGGAGGAGCGTTTATTATTTCTTCTGCGTTTGTGTATTTTCTTTTTATGGTGGCGTGGCTCAACTTCTTTTTGTTCATCGGACTCATTTTTTGGGTGAGAATGGCAATTGCGATCGTTGCTGTTGCTAGCGGAGGGTATTATTTGTATGACTATTTCACTAATCCTGAAGGGGCATGCAAAGTTTCTGGGGGAAAGGGTGCTCAAAAGATTTTTGACAGGCTCAGAGAGGCTGTGGGAAGAAAGAGTTTTTGGTTTGCATTTGTGGGCGTAGTTTTCTTGGCGGCGGCTGTGAATTTGGTTGAACTTGTGTGCTCCGCAGGTCTTCCGGCTGTGTTCACTCAAATTTTGACTCTTAGTGAGTTGCCCGCATGGGAATATTATTTATATATATTTTTCTATATTATGATTTTCATGTTGGATGACATGATTATATTTGCAATTGCAATGCTCACTTTGAATGCAGTTGGAATATCTGGTAAGTACAGTAAAATTTCGAGAATCGTAGGAGGAGTGTTGATGCTCATTTTAGGAATTCTTCTGGCTTTCAAACCGAATTGGTTGATGTTTTAGTTTTGAGTATAATAACGATCTGGTTTTTTGAAGAAAAATAGGCGCAGAGCCTATTTTTTTGTTTTGAAATATGTTGAAAATGATGTATAATTTTAGAGTAACTAAACCCATCTCCGAGAGGTTTGTTATTTTGTGATACTTGCATGAATGAAAGTCAAAATAAAGAAAAAAAAGAAATAAAAATTAAAAAGAAGTGGATATTTCTTTTTTTGGTGTTTTTGTTATTGGGATTATTTCTCTTGAATAAATTTTTTGGGATCGGAAATATTTTGCGAGGAGGAATTTCAGAAAAACTTCACGAAAGAAACGGAGCTGAGATCATAGAAATCAAAAAAAAGGAGACAGAAAAAAAAGCTTCAATTACTGAAGAGGAAACTTTGGACACAGAAAAGGGCATTGAAACGAAAACTGTTGATGAAACTGAGGTTATTGAAACTGAAGAAGATGCGGATGTTGAATTGGATGTGACAATCAAAAAAAGTGAAACATTAAGAAAAGAAGAGGAAATGGAAGGATATTCTGTTCATCAAATAAGTTTTGGAAACAGTGTGGTTGTAAATAATAATGAAATAGCAGGAGTGGATTTGAAAATAAATTCAATTAAAAGCGAAGTCATGGAATCTTTGAGTGGAGAAGGTGTAAACGCAATGATTACTTGGGTGACAACTAAGAGCTCCATCTCTGAACTTGTTTATTCAAAGAAAGATGGAGGCGGGAGAGGATCTGTCAGTGAAAAATCATACGGGATTAGCCACGCGGTTTTTGTTGAGGGGTTGGATGAAGATGAAGATTACGTTTTTAATATTAAGGTGAAAAGTAAAAATAATGAAATTGTAGAATCTGGCTTTATCAGTTTTCGCACAGAACTCGAAAATGTTTTTGTGAGTACTGTTAAAAATGCGTTTAGAAGTTTATTTGGTTTTTGATGAAAACAAAGCAACAAAACAAAAAGTATTTTAAGATTTTTTTCCTTTTAGTAATCATTTTTTTTGGGAGTGCGTTTTTCATTTCTCAAATCACCTCTGCTCAATCATCTAGCAAAAGAATAGACGTTTCAGGATATGTTCTAGACAAAAAAAATGAACCTGTTCCAGATGGAGAATATAGCATGACCTTCACAATATATTCAGGAGGAA
>JAOUHN010000071.1 GCA_029865125.1 Candidatus Moraniibacteriota bacterium | reverse complement strand
CTCTCTTATCCATTGAAACGGGCATGGAAAAAACGGCTATGCTTTTTTTCAGCATTATCTTTCTTTTTATTCTTGGCACAACCCTTAGCGCATTTGGTGCTAGTTTAGTAATAAGATTATTGGCACTTTCTCTTTTGATCACGTTTTCTCCTGTTGGATTCGCTTTTATGTTTTTTCCGCCCACTAAAAGCATTGCGGATTCATGGTGGGAAAACATTATTAAATATTCTTTAATGGGACCGATTCTCATGCTCACCCTTCTTATCACGGTTCTCATTTTTCATGGTTCTACTGACATTGTGATTTCAAAAGATACAGATTCACAAAGCCTTCTGGGCTCTTTCGTGTCTTTCTTTGTTCCCATAGCAGCTCTTTGGATGGGACTCATTGCATCTCAAAAATTTGGTGCGGCTGCTTCTGGAATGGCCATGAATTTCGCCAAGAAAACAGGTTCCACACTTGCAAAAGGAGGGGCTCATTGGGTGGATAGAACTTTAGCTGCGAGTAAATACGGAAAATATTTCAGTCCTATGGCATGGAAAGCGGGATGGAAATCCAGACAAACTCGTCTTGATCAAGAAGCTATTGCAAAATCATCCGGAGCTATTGAAAACGTGCTGGAAGGCGCCATTAGCCGCGCTTCTGTTCTAAATCCAATATACGGAATAAGAAGGCTCAGAGAAGGTTTTCGCGCTGAAGGTATGGATAAGTTAATCGAAGATAGAAAAACTAAGACCGCAGCTAGTTATGACGCAAAAATTGCCGCTGCAACTCAACCAGGAGACAAAGCGATCTTGAAAGGTCAAAAGCAAAAAGCACTCAAAGAGTTTGATGATCCAGGATTAATGATGCGAGCAGCATTGAGAAGCGACTCTATTTTGAAGAAGTTAGTGTTGAGCCCAAGTGACATGGACAGGACGGATCGTGATTTCATCAGCAAAACAAATCAGGCCAATACGGAAGAAAAAAAGATCGCAGAAGTCAGCACCAACAGTGGCTATGCTCTTGATGAGCTGAAAACCGCAATTGCTCAAAAAGACTCCAACAAGGTTCATGGAGCAATTCTTCGTCTCACCAAAGAAAACGACCTCAATGACCTCATGATGAGTGATCTGGGAATGGCTTTTGGAAGTGACGGAAAAGTTGACTCTGAAAAACTTCCTGAGGTTCTTGCCAAGATGTATGACGCGGCTGGAATCACCAATAAAGAACATATTGCAAGAAACCTGATGAGAATCGGTGAAATTGGCGCTAGTAACGGTAACTTCGGATACTATGACATGGGAAAGTATGACGAAAAACAAGGAAAATTTGTCACCTCTGCTTTCAAAGATCGTGCCAATAATGTGGTTGGAAAATTCAGAAACTTTGAGCCCCAAACTCGTCAAAAAGTTATCCATCCCGATGGAATGTTTGTGTATTCAAGCAATGAAGATGCGGTTTTCTCCCAAATGGGAATGAACATTCTCAATGAAGCAATCACTGGAGATGATTTGGAACAAATCAACAGAACCAGAGGTGATGTCAAAACAAAATTGCACGCCTTTGTCAAAACCGTTGACTCCTATTCAGGAACAACTAGCAACCCTGCTGCGTTCAAGGCTAAATATGAAGAAGTTGCCAAAGAAAACATCACCAAAAAACTCAACAAACAAGGATTGGACGAAAACAAAGATCCGGCCGCATTCAAAAAAGAATTCGATAAGGAATTCCAAAAAGCAACTTCGCAAACTGAAATTGACAAAGAAATGACAAGAGCCAAAAAAGCAATTGAGCAGTACGGTCAACTCAATAACATTGCAAAAACATATGTCCGAATGGGATATCACATGGAAGCAGGGCTGGAAAAGAAAGATGCTAAAGATAAAGCTATAAAAACAGTAGAGCAAGAGTCTCCTTCTCCAACTCCTTAGTCACGGCAAACTCCGCGGTTGAGCACCCTCAAAAAAGTTGAGATTAGAAAAATAAATAAGTTTTTCAATTTATTATACACAAAATGAATAGCAATCAAAATTCTGCTGTTTTAAGTCAAATCAAAGAAGCTATTGATCACATTGATCGATCGCTGGCTTCTGATATTCTCAGAAAGATCCAGAAGGGAGAAGTGAGTGATCCGTCTATCA
>JAOUHN010000045.1 GCA_029865125.1 Candidatus Moraniibacteriota bacterium | reverse complement strand
CTAAAATGCCGGGATTCCAAAACAAATTCAGGATGACAGAAATTATCTTGAATAGGAAGGTTCTTTGAAGCCAAAAAACTTTTTTGCCTGGAAGGTGAGGGGGGATTATGAAAAATATTTGTACGCGATGTTATCACGCCTGGAAAGATGGTGAGATGAACGAAGTGAAGGAATTGGATCCAAATAGCGATGATTACAATGCATTGTTATTAACAGCACAAAGAATGGATGGCTGTCCATTTTGCAAAGAAACTGATTGGAGTATAGATGATCTTGATGCAACTCATCAAGCCATTGATGAACTTCTCGATACGGATGATCTTTGAGGATTCATTGGATCAATAATGCAATTAATGAAAAGGGGGGATAAGATGGAAATATGTGGAAAAAAAGTGATGTCAGTGGAAGCATATTGTCCAGAATGCATGAATTTGGGGAGGTCCAAAATTTACGCTAATTTTGAAGACGGCATCTCTAAGTGGTGTAATATGGGGGTGTGGAAAGGAAGTGATCAGTTTGGGTTCGCAACAGAAAAGCATTGTGAACTTCATTCTGAAAGTATGACTTCCGGCCCACATTTTTTAATGTGCGGGTGTTGAGTTGATTTCAAAATGCAGAATGGGTGAGATTATGAAGCAAATAGAAGGGCTAGTGGATGCAGCACTAGAAAACGCTGATTCGTGCGGGCGTGGTTGTTCGGGAGGGTCTATGAATGGAATGTTGACTTTCTTGGTTCAGCCTGATAATTCTTTGGTTCAAATAGAACCCGAGATTCCACTTCCTAAATTTGATCTTCAAAAGCATTTGGATCAATTACGTTCCAATAGTGGGGCGAAAAAGTGATCCGGCAAAAAGCTGGGAAGAAAAAAGCGTTGAGAGAAAAAGCCAAGAGGCATTCTTTCAACGCTTGTTTTATTTTGTAAGAAAATTTTAAAACAAATAAAAATATGTCATTCTGAGTGAAGTGTAGCGAAGTGAAGAATCCCGGAATATTATTCAAGTGCGTGATGATTGCTGGGGGTCCTTCACTGCGTTCAGGATGACAGTGTAGACTGCTAGTTTTATATTATGCGCTTCATGTTCCATGCTTCATGCTATGTGTTCTATGAATTTTTTTCAAGAAAATCCCCAACTTCTTTTTTGATGTCATCGTATTCCTTGAGCCATTTGATTTCTTTGTTTCTTTGAAACCATGTCATTTGTCTTTTGGCATAGTTTTTTATTTGTTGAAGAAGTTTCTCTTTCATTTCTTCCTCTGTGATCTGACCTCGAAGAAATCTTGAAATCCAACGATATTCCAAGCCAAAATCATCCAGTCTTTCCCAAGTCACATCGTGTTTGTCATGGAGGTCTTGAACTTCCTGCACCATTCCTTCTTCAAATCTTTGGTTCAGTCTGATTTCGATTCTTTCGTGAAGTTTTTCTTTTGGCCAATCAAGAGCAATTTGAAGTGCGTCATATTTCGGTTCACTTTTCATTTCAGGCACACTTCCAAGCTCAGTGGCAATTTCAATGGCACGAACGAGGCGAGGTCGGTTGTGTTCGTCAACTGACGCAGCCCTTCTGGGGTCTAATTTCTTCAATTCATTGAATAAATTTTCTGTAGTCTCTTTCTCAAGTATCTTTCTTAAATCTTTGTTAGGTTTCACCTTTGGAAAAGTGACGTTGTCTACAATAGACTGAATCCAAAAACCGGTTCCTCCACAAATGATTGGAACCTTCCCTCGACTTAAGATGTCCTCGATGATTTTTTCAGCCTCTCTCTTGAATTTTCCGGCACTCCATTCTTCCATGGGATCTGCAACGTCCAGCATGTGGTGAACAGCCATTTTTTGCTCCTCAGGAGTGATTTTCCCGCTTCCAATGTCCATCCAACGGTAAATTTGTCTTGAATCAGCAGAAATCACCTCACCGTCAAAATCTTGTGCAAGCCGAATGGCCACATCTGATTTTCCAGATGCGGTTGGACCAAGGATGACAATTATTTTGGGTTTGTTCATAGTTTATAAAGTTAGTTACACTAGTTCTCCAAAAAGACTCCACACGTTTGCTTTGGTAATTTTGACTTTTTGAATGGTGCCGATAATATCTCGGGATCCTGAATCAAGTTCAGGATGACAATTAGCAGGAATTGCCACTTTCACATTTTTGAGAGTTCTTGTTTTTCCGAAGTAAAATCCACTTTTCTCTCGTTCAATAATAACATCAAAAACTCCGCCGACATATTTTTTGTTGTTTTTGTGAGATGTTTTTTTGAGAATTTCGTTGAGATATTTCTCACGGCGAACTTTTTCTTCATCTGAGACATCATCTTTCATGTCCCATGCAACTGTCTCTGGCCTTGGTGAGAATTGACCGAAAAACACCATGTCAAACTCACACTTCTTCATCACACTCGCACTTTCTTCAAGTTGACTCACTGTTTCCCCTGGAAATCCAACAATAATGTCAGATGTGATTGAATAAATTTTTTCAGGTTTGTTTTTTTCAAATCCTTTTTTGATTTTTTCAATTAGACCCAGGTAATGTTTCTGCGTGTATCTTCTGTTCATGTTTTTGAGAACCTCATCATCTCCAGCTTGAACAGGGAGGTGAACATTTTCACACACTTTGGAAAGACTAGTGAGCGCTTCAATGAGCTCGTCGCTCATGTCTTTTGGGTGAGAAGAAACAAATTGAATCCAAAAGTCTCCTTTGAGATCATTCACTTTCCGTAGAAGTTCTGAAAAACTCATTGCATCACTAGGGGATTTGTAGGAGTTCACATTCTGACCCAAGAGGGTGATTTGCTTGTATCCTTTTTTAACTAGCTCTCTGATTTCTGCGAGAACCTCTTCGGAAGGTCTTGAAACTTCTCTTCCTCTGGCATGTGGAACCACACAATAGGAGCAGAAATTGTTGCAACCTGTCATGATTGGGACATAGGCTTGATATTTGTTGGAATACTTAGGGTTTATTGATAGATATGAAATATTTTCACCAGAAAGAGCATTGTCTTTTTGAGGGGAAATTTTAAATTTTAAATTTTCATTGAGCCAATTTTCAAATTTTGAAAAATCATTAATTGAAAAGAATAGGTCAATTTTATCTTTCATTCTTCGTTGAACATCTTTTCTTTGTGAGATGCATCCAGTGAGAATAATTTTCACCTCAGATTTGTTTCTTTTCAAATTGCGCACTTGTCCATAGATTCTGTTTTCTGCCATTTGCCTCACCCCGCAAGTATTGAAAATCACCAAATCAGCCTCATTGATTTTGGAGGTTGGTTCCAGGTGTAATTTTTCCAAAAAAGATGCCATTCTTTCTGAGTCTGAATGATTCATTTGGCATCCAAAGGTTTTGATATAATACGTTGACATATCTATAAATATTAACCCTGAACTGAATTTCGTTCTAGTTTAGGGTTGATGTGGTATTTTGTCATATGAATAAGTGTATTCAATATAGTTAATAGAATAACTTAGAAATATAAAAAATTCAATACCCTCGTGTCATTCTGAACTTGATTCAGAATCCCGGAATGTTATTGAAGTGCGTGATGATTGTTGGGGATCCTGAAACAAGTTCAGGATGACAAGTAACGAAGGAAGGAAAAATTTTAATAATTTGTGTCATTTTCAACGGCTCACACGGCCGTGTGAGCCGTTGAATTCATCTTTCTTTGGACTTTATGGACTTTTGACTTTCAACTCAATCTATTGACAAAATGCGAAAAATATGCAATAATCCTTTTACAATAGTTTTTTACACAAAACCGTGATTTTTCGAAAGAAGATCACAAAATATCAATTTTTGGAGAGAGATATGCCTCGAATGACAGTTGGTATAGAGTTTAATGTTAATAGTGTGGTTGATATTGAAAGCATTCTGTCCCATTCTCGTTCGACCGGTAACAGGACAATAAAGGTAAGAGGTCCAATTTGCGGATCTCAAAGTAAGTTCCAATATTTTAATATCAAGAGTCTTCTTGCGGGGAGGAATGATAAAGAGATTCCAGTTGAACCAAGAAAACTGCAAAGCAAGACGATATCGACATTGTCGGTATCAGATATAAAATGGGTTGGATTTATTAATTAAGACTCGCCAAGCTGATTTTTATGTGTGCCGGACGTTGTAATGTTGAGGATTTATTCTCAGCGACAACGTCTCGGCGCTTTTTTATTTCTTGAGAATTTAGGAATTTATGAATGTGGGAATAGTATTGTTTTGTCATTTCGACCGAAGCGACCAAAGGAGCGAAGTGGAGAAATCTCAACCTAAACATAATCTCAGACATTTGAACTGGTGAGATCTCTCGACTTCTCCGCCTGCTGGCGGATACGCTCGAGATGACATTGGCATAAGTTTTGAAAATAAACAAAAACCCCGTTTTGATTCGGGGTTTTTTGTTTTGCGAATTTCCGAATTTACCAATCAACTAAGTCACTAATCAACTACTCAAGAAAGCAACTATTTCCGTTCTTTAATTTCACCAACAACAGCATCGCGAAATTCTTCAAACTTCACAACATCTTGCTTGTTCTTTTCTCCTCTTTTTCTGACCGCTACTGTTTTGTCGTCTGCTTCTTTTTCTCCGACCACCAAAACATATGGAACTTTTTGCTTTTCTTCTTCTCGGATTCTTTTTCCAAGACTCTCGTCTCTGTTGTTGAGCTCTGCTCGAACACCTAACTTAGAAAGTTCTTCTCTAATTTTTTCTCCATAGTCATTGAACTTTTCACTCACAGGCACAATTGAAACCTGAACAGGGGAAAGCCAAACAGGAAATTCTCCAGCGAAATGTTCAGTGAGAATTCCAATGAACCTTTCAAATGATCCAAAGATTGCAGCGTGAATAATGACTGGTTCTTTTCTTGATCCATCTTCTGAAACATATTCCAATTTGAATCTTCCTGGAAGTTGGAAATCCAATTGAATGGTTGCAACTTGCCACTTTCTTCCAAGTGCATCTTTGATGTCAACGTCAATTTTTGGTCCATAGAAGGCCCCGTCTTTTTCTTTGATTTCAAATTCAATCTTTTCTTTTTTGAGAGCGTTTTGAAGATCGCTTTCTGCTTTGTCCCAATCCTTGATCTCTCCAAGAAAAGTTTCTGGTCGAGTTGAAAGAAAGAAGGCTGGTTTGATTCCAAACACCGCGTAGTATTCTTTCACCATTCTGAGAAGAGTTGAAATCTCATTCTCGACTTGTGAGTGAGTCAAAAAGATGTGCGCATCATCTTGAGTGATTGTTCGAACTCGGAGGAGTCCATTGAGTTGTCCGGATTTTTCATTTCGAAGCACTCTTCCGATTTCAGTGTAGCGAATTGGAAGATCTTTATATGACCTTTGTTTGGTTTGATATATCTTCACATTGAAAGGGCAATCCATTGGTTTCAAGCAATATGTTTCTTTGTCTACATCAAAATGAAACATATCTTCCTTGTAGTGATCCCAGTGTCCTGATGTTTTCCAGAGAATGTTTTTTGCAAGCTGTGGAGTTTGAATTTCAAGATTCCCATATTTTTTTCGGAGATTTTTTCCGAATTGCTCCAATTCATTCCAAAGAATCATTCCTTTTGGATGCCAAAAAGCTGATCCCGGTGCTTCTGGGTGAAAAGAGAAAAGATCAAGCTCCTGACCGATTTTTTTGTGATCTCTTTTTTTGGCTTCCTCAATATTATTCAGATATTCCTTCAATTCTTTTTTGTCAGAAAAAACTACTCCATAGATTCTCTGCATCTGGTCTCTTGTCTCATCAGCTCTCCAATATGCCCCAGAAATTTTTGTGAGTTTGAAAGCTTTGAAATTGATTTCTCTTGTTGAATCAATGTGAGGCCCTGAGCACAGGTCAACAAAGTTTCCGGTTTTATATAGTGAGATTTGAGGCTTGAGATTTGAGGCTTGAGATTCTCGTTTGATGTCTTTGATTATTTCTATTTTGTATGGCTGGTTGGCTTTTTTGAAATGCTCAATAGCACTTTCAATAGAAATTTCTTCTTTTTCGAATGGATGATTTGCTTTGATGATCGTGCTCATTTTTTCTTCAAGGATTTCCAAATCCTCCGGGATAAGAGTTCGAGGAAGCATGAAGTCATAGTAAAACCCCTCTTCAGTGGAAGGTCCTGTTCCGAATTTTGCATCTGGAAACATTTCCAAAACCGCTGCTGCAAGGATATGTGCAGTTGAATGTCGAAGTATTTCTTGGTTGTTTGATTTTTTTTCTTTGCTCATATTCAATAGTGTAACCAGTAAGCAATAATCAGTAACTAGGAATTTTTTAGTTCCGAGTTTAGTTTTTGATTACAAGTTACAAGTTACTAGTTACTAGTTATTAAAACAAAAAACGCCTAAACAAAATCATGATTGCTAGGATCCTGTTGGACAGGACGGTTCCACCTAGCTTCCCGATTTTATTTGGGCGCTCTTCTCAAGCTGTCTCGCCAGCTCACCACGCAAGCTCCATGGTTGGTTAGGCCACATCATTGCTTGATTAAAATTGTATATGTGTTATGATAGCGCAAAACCGTTATTTTGGCAAATTCAATTTTCTCTTTGGAGGGAAATAGAGATATGCTTAAGTTTGAATGTCCATTTTGTGCGAAAATCATAGAGACTCAAAATAACAAAAAATTTCGATGTAACTCTTGTCAAAAGTGGTTTATTGCCAAGCAGGATGTTATGGGTAAGGGTAGTTTTCAGAGAAAGGGACAGTGGCTTCCATTTGATATCGAAGAGAATGGAAAGACC
>JAOUHN010000011.1 GCA_029865125.1 Candidatus Moraniibacteriota bacterium | reverse complement strand
TGAAAGATCATATTTCAACGCTATAATCATAAGTCGCAGACAATTTTTCTTATAATATAGCTTTGAGCGATAAATCAAATTTTTATCTTTATTTTTATATTTAGCATAAACACTTTTCACGAAATCTTCTCCATAATCCCAAAGATCATTGAAGTCAAGAGCCGGGTCATTAATAGTCATATCGCTGAAATCAATAATCCCCGACACTTTCCCATTTATCATTAGAAAATTATTCCTTGCTAAATCTCCATGGGCGAGAACTTTTTTCTTTATGGGATAAATTTCCTTCAGAATTTCTAGAAAGTTTTTCACATCTTCTATCTCCTGTTTTTTTAACTTGGGAAATAAATATTTAACCACTTCTGCTTTAAAATTTTCATATTCCTCTAAATCATTTTCTTCTACTACTCCGCATTTTCTAGCTATAC
Source organism: Candidatus Moraniibacteriota bacterium (assembly GCA_029865125.1). Lineage (GTDB taxonomy): Bacteria > Patescibacteriota > Minisyncoccia > Moranbacterales > UBA9337 > JAOUHN01. The sequence continues at coordinate 28,049 of JAOUHN010000011.1, read as the reverse complement.
CCAGTGGGATACTATGCAGATCATTCAGGAAATATGCTAATTGTTTCGCCATAAAAACTTTCTCCTTGGTGGAAAGCTTACTGTGCCGCTCCTTGCTTACACTCACTCCATTAATAAGATTATAACCAGCAAAACTTAAATCTTTAGCAACATACAGGTAGTTTGGAATCGCCAAGCTAATTTTTTTATTTAGATACTTCAGTAATCCAATTTCCATTTTCAATTTCTCCTGACTGTCCGCACTCCTAGGAAAACGAAATATATATTTATCCTCTAGAATTGCCACATCAAAATCCCAATTCATATCAGTAAATTTTGCCTCCTTCCACTTCAGATCAGGGAATTCTTTTCTTATTTTTTTCAACAGCTTATTCTGTTTAGCGTCCATGAAAATAGTTTTTTTTAAAAAAAATAGTTAATTTATAATCAACTCCAACCTTATCATATCTTTGCATTCTATACCAGTTTCAAAAATAGGCTAAACCAGCTTCAATTCACCATTATTTTTACGATTTAGCCAAGCCAACTTTCGTAGTTCTATTTTTAGCTCTTCAATTTCATCCGTTGACAATCTTGGCTTGGATTCCATAATCATTTCAATAAGAAAGCCCTTTTTTATAACATAAACATTCTTAATTGGTTTCATACCGAAAACTAAAACCGCCTTATGGGCGGTTTTAGCGTCATTTACTTACCGAGCAATCTCTGATACTCCTCGGTCTGCTCGATAAAAAATGTAGTGTGCGGAGAGAGAGGGATTCGAACCCCCGGTCCTCGTGAAAGGACAGCGGTTTTCAAGACCGCCGCTTTCGACCACTCAGCCATCTCTCCAAATATATTCAATTTTCACTTCATAGAGTATAAAACATATTTTTTGTTTTGTAAACACTTAGAATATAAACGGGATTATCTAATATTTTTTATTTCATCAGAAATGTGGTAAAATAACAGGGATATAAAAACCTTTTCAAAAACAAAAATGAATGATTTTGACAATCATGAACAGATGAATAATTTCAACGAGACACGAAACAAAGAAATTTTCATTCAGCAAGAGGAGCGCTCAATTCCAGATCATTATGGAAATGATGTGATTTTGGAATGGAACGCACCAGAATACGTTCACTACAAAAAAGAACAGGAGTGGTATATCATAGCTGGATTACTTCTGTCTGCCATCATCATATACGCCCTTGTCAAAAACAGCCCCCTCATGGCCATCACTTTCATTTTGATCGGGGTGGTGGGATACATTCATCTTGAAAAAGAACCTCGAAATTTGCGCTTCAGAATCACTCATGATGGAGTGATTGCAGACAAAGAACTATATGAGTTCGAAGACATCAAATCTTTCTGGATTTTCTATGAACCAGAGTTTCAAGTGATCAGCCTCAGAACAGATAGTCATCTTCTTCCATTTGTCCACATCCCTATTCACAACGAAGACCCACTTGAAATCAGAGATATTCTTTTGAAATTTATTCCAGAAGCAAAGCACAAACCAAGTCTTGTTGATTCTATCGAAAGAGCCTTTCACATATAAAACCTTATTCCTCTTCCTCTTCTTCATATTCAAGGGGAGTCTGTCAACTGGTGGAAAGGAAGGGTTCTGTTTTCTTGATTTTACAATATTTCTGTGCTACTATGCTCTAGTGTCCATGTCCTTGTAGCTCAGTGGACCCCGCACCAAGCGGCCATTTAAGATTTCTATTATTTCGTTGTAAAAAATATTTTCAACAAACTGCTCTCGTAGCTCAGTTGGATAGAGCGTCGGCTTGCGGAGCCGAAGGTCAGAGGTTCGAATCCTCTCGAGAGCACACTGCAAAATCTATGATGCGGGGCATGTGCCGCATTTAGTTGCGGTCCAAAAGGTCGCAGGTTCGCCCCGGCATTCGCGAGGCGTCCGGCGCATGCCGGACGATTCCTGCCAAGGACACATCGTGAGTCAGAAAGTTAAAAGTCCATAAAGTTTAAAGTAGAATCAAAAAAACTCTCTCACAAACATGTCATTCTGGACTTGATTCAGAATCCCGAGATGATACCAAAAGGCTAAGTAATCACAGAACTTAAATTCAAAAAAACTCCCGAAAGGGAGTTTTTTTTGATCTGAATATTATTTCTTCGCCTCGAAAAAGTCACAGTGAGCGGTTGGAGAAACTTCCTCATATTCCTTTAGCGCCTCTTCAAAGCTTTTTTCAGGAAGAACACATGCATTTTTTCCAGAATGATTCTGAAAGCTAGTGCAATTCTTACACTGAGTTGCCTCGTCTTCCCAGTTCTCTACATAATTTATTTCATCACTTATATATTTTATTTTAAAAAAAATTAATAATTTTTCATGAAGTCCTCCAAAATACCCATCAACTTCTTTGTGACTTCCCCTATCTTTCCATTACCAATCTCACGATCATTCACTTTGATCACAGGAATGATATTTTTGTAAGTAGCGGTCAGAAACATTTCATCCGCATTAAACATTTCATCTACAGAAACCTCTCTTTCCTCCACTTCAATTCCATTCTTTTCTGCCAACTCTATCACCAAATTTCTTGTGGTTCCCCAAAAAACATCCTCTAGAGGAGTAATCAACTTCCCTTTTTGAATAATAAAAAAATTGCTGGTTGACGCTTCAAGAGCTTTATTGTTATAAACATAAACAATTTCAATAGCCCCTGCCTCCCTCTTTTTGGTTTGATTTTGAATAGCAGAGATATAATTTGAATTCTTTGCCCTAAAAACAGATCTTTTGTGTTCAATGGTAACCACTTTAACTCCTTCATAAATCTCTTTTGGCGGAGACATTTTTTCCAAATCTTTCAGTAATATTAAAAAGGTTGGGTTTTCACCAACATTGAAAGTATCTTCACTCACCCCTCCCGTCAAAATCGTTCTGGCAGCACAATTCTCACAATTCATCGCCTCTTTCAATTTTTCAAGAATATCCCTAAACTCCTCTTTAGAAACAGGAATGTTAAGGTTCAGCTCCTGAGCAGAACTCACGAATTTATTCCAATGTTCATCAAATAAAAACCACTTTTCATTCACTGTTTTCATTGCATCAAAAACACCATATCCTCTCAAAAAACCGAGATCATATGGGCTTATTTTCACTTCATCAAAATCAACAAATTTTCCATTAAAATAACATTTTTTATTCATAATATTTAATCCTAGAATTACTTTTCTTTAAATCTCAATTTCGTTCTACTAAAAATCACTCCTATTATACAACGAATTACTACTTTATACATCACGATTTATGCACTATACTATTAAATATGATAAATTTGAACAAAAAAATTGGGCGCCTTTCAAAAGTGAGTGCGGCTCATGCCAAAAGATTGGAAAAACTTGGAATCAGAACCGTTTCTGATTTGATTTTTCATTTTCCTTTTCGCTATGAAGACTATTCCAAAATCACCCCTATTTCTGAAATTCAAGAAGGAGAGATCTTCACTGTCATTGGAGAGTTGATTGACGTTGAAACAAAGAGAACTTGGAAGAAAAAAATGACCATCACAGAAGGCTTTGTGCGCGACGGAACTGAAACGGTTCGAGTTGTGTGGTTCAATCAATACTACCTTCAAAACTCACTCAAAAAAGGTCAGTCAATTCGGATAAGCGGAAAAGTTGCTAGTGATTCAAAGGGGTTATTCTTTTCCAGTCCTTCTTGGGAAGTTGCATCAAAAGACACGGTTCACACCGGAAGAATGGTTCCGATCTATTCCGAAACAAATGGAATCACTTCCAGGTGGATTCGTTGGCAGCTGAACATGATTTTTGAAGCAGGCTTTGAAATCGAAGAACCTCTGCCAGATGAAATTCTTGAAAAATACAATCTTCCTGAAATCAAAAAAGCTCTCAGATATCTTCATTTTCCAAAAACGGAAGATGAGTATCTCGTGGCTCAAAAAAGGTTTGCTTTTGAAGAAATGTTTTTAGTTCAAATCAAATCCATTCAAATCAAAAATGAATACAAGAGAGAAAATGCTGTGTCATTCAAATTAGACAAGGCGGATGAAAAAGAATTCACAGAAAAACTCCCATTCAAACTCACTGGGGCTCAACAAAGATCCATCCAAGAAATCCTTGGCGACCTCAAAAAAACTCATCCAATGAACAGGCTTCTCAACGGTGATGTTGGATCAGGAAAAACAGTGGTGGCTGCTACCAGTGCCTATGCTGTTTCAAAATCAAAACATCAAACGGTCATCATGGCTCCCACTGAGGTTTTGTCCAGGCAACATTTTGAGAGTTTCTGTGAGCTGTTTCAAGATCAAGACATCAACATTGGTCTTCTCACCAATTCATATAAGCTCATCACTTGGGACCTTCAACTTCGAGCAGCTCCTGACAGATTATTCAAAAAAACAAGTCGAGAGAACTTTCTTGAAAAAATCAAAAATGGAGAATTGGATATCATCATTGGAACCCACGCTGTTATTCAAAAGGATATTGAGTTTGCAAATCTTTCACTTGTCATTGTCGATGAGCAGCACAGATTCGGAGTGAACCAAAGAGCCTATCTTCAGCAAAGAGTCACTGAAATCAATGATGGAATCGAAAAGAAAATTCCTCACTTCCTCACCATGACCGCCACTCCCATCCCAAGGACACTTTCAATGGCATTTTTTGGAAACCTGGACATTTCTCTTCTTGATGAAATGCCAAAAAACAGAAAAGAAATCGTCACACAAATTGTCACTCAAAAAGATAGGGATTCCGTGTATTCTTTTGTGAAGCAAGAAATCAAAAAAGGGAGACAAGCATTTGTCATCTTGCCACTCATTGAAGAATCCAAAGCCCTCAAAGAGCTAAAAGCTGCTGTCACTGAACATGAAAGACTCTCCAAAAATATTTTTCCCGAATTGAAACTGGGACTCATTCACGGAAAAATGAAATCTCAAGAAAAAGAGGACATCATGAAAGACTTCAATGACAAAAAATATGATATTCTTGTTTCCACATCAGTGATTGAAGTTGGAATTGATGTTCCCAATTCAACCATCATCATCATTGAGGATGCATATCGCTTCGGACTTTCACAGCTCCATCAGTTCAGAGGAAGAGTTGGAAGAGGAACTCACCAATCATATTGCTTTTTGTTTTCAAAAACAAAAACAGAGCGCCTCCGCGTTCTGGAAAGATACACTGATGGATTCAAAATAGCCAAAAAAGATCTTGAAATCAGAGGACCTGGTGAATTTTTCGGCTCTCGTCAATCCGGTCTCCCTGACAGTGCCATGAAAAACATCACCAACATCAAACTCATCAAATTCTCACACAATGAAGCTGAGAAACTTCTTGAGAGTGATCCAAAATTGAAAGGGCACCCGCTATTGAGCGATGCCCTGAAAAGATTCGAAGAGAAAGTTCACTTGGAATAGTTATATATTTCGACATGCTTCAGCATATGAATTCCGTCGCATTTTATCGTGAATATATAACATATAACCTTGATATCTAGGATTAACAATAATCCCATCTATCTTTATTATTCCATTATCACCCTCTCTGGGAGCTAACGAAAAAATTCCTATTTTGAAAAGAATTTTTTTTGTCAAAACAGACTCTGCGTGATCAAGAGATAAAAATTCATTCCAATCAACATGATTTAATCCGATTATTTTTACCCACACTTTCTCAAAACAATCCTTGCAACTTCTGAGATTTTTAAATCTCCATAAATCGAGATTATAACGAGTCTCGATTGTTGTCACTCCAAAAATCGGAATCTTACACACTGAACACAGCATAGTTGCACCTCTCTCGTATCCATATTTTGACTACTGTCAAAGACTAATGTACTAATAATATATTAATATGTTATTTCTCTTTCATCAAGAGCATCAAAAAACTTTCAACAAGTAAAATGTTCGTTTGTCATTCCGGAAAGTATAATTTCTTGGGCGATTCGCCAGCAGGCGGAGAGTCCTTAGAAATTAACTTATCCGGGATCCATTCTTAATTAAACTTCAGCCATTATCAAGTTGCCGCAAACGTCTCTCATTTGGAAAAATATGTTTTCCGGAATGACAAAATAAAATCAACAAAAAAACCATTGTATTTCAAATGGTTTTTTTCTTCCTACAACCCCTCTTCACTTAATTCTTTAATGAGCTTCTTCTGCGCTCTGCTCAGGCTTCTTGGAGTGTCCACAATCACCTTCACCAGATGATCCCCTCTTCCTCCGCCTCGAAGATGCGGAACTCCTTTGGAGCGAATTCGAAAAACTTCTCCGGAACGCGTTCCTGAAGGAACTTTCATTTTCACTTTTCCGTCCACTGTTTCAACCTCAATCTTGTCTCCCAAAATGGATTGAGTAATTTTTATTTTTTCTTCAGTGATGATATTGTCGCCCTCTCTTTCAAATTTATTTTGAGGTCGCACATGCACTGTCACAAAAAGATCTCCACTGGGAGCTCCATGAGGACCCGCCTCTCCTTGCCCAGAAAGACTTATTGACTGACCATTATTGATTCCTGCAGGAATTGAAACTGAAATTTCAACATCTTCATTCCTTCTTCCGTCTCCTCCGCATTTTTTGCATTTCTCAGAAAAGCTCTTCCCTTTTCCATTGCAATCAGGACACACTGAAGCCTGAGAAAAGGTACCCAAAATGCTTTTCACTGTTCTCCTGATTTGACCAGAGCCACCACAAGATGAGCATTTCTCTTCCTTGCTTCCGGCCTCACCTCCTGATCCTCCACAAGAATCACAAACAACCCGCTTATACAGACTAATCTTTTTTTCAACTCCACTAATCACATCCTCAAAGTTAATTTCTGTGTCCACTTGAATGTCTCTTCCTGATTCTTGTCTTGAAAAACCACCTTGCGCCGCTCCAAAAATGTCTGAAAAAATATCCTCAAAACCCCCCGCTTGACCACTTTGAAATCCGCCAAAATCAAATCCTCCAAACCCTTGACCAGCATCTGGTCCAGCTCCATCGAAAGTTTGTCCAAATTGATCATATTGCTGCCTTTTTGCTTTGTCAGACAAAACCTGATAGGCTCCGTTTATTTCCTTGAATTTTTCCTCATCTCCACCAGCTTTGTCCGGGTGATATTTGTGAGCTAGCTTTCTATATGCCTTTTTAATCTCTTCATCAGAAGCATCTTTGCTAACCCCTAAAATCTCATAAAAATCTTTTGACATAGTACTAATACCAAGTCCAGTTAACCATTCCTCACAAACCCCATAATTTCAGCTGCGACTTCGGAAAAATATATCAGCGTATCTCGATATGCTTCAATATTTTTCCTGTGTCTCGCTTGAAATTATGAAATTTGTTATTGAGGAAGCGTTAATTAAATTTGGTATAAAATATAATTAAACCTGTAACATATTATTTTCTTACAGTTCATATAATATCGCAAATAAAAAAAATTAGCAATCTCTACGGCAGAGTGCTAATCCTAGAAATACTATTTTACGCTCGAAACAAAAACCTAATCATCACTCTTTTGCATCAAAGGAACAAAAGAAAATCCTGAATATTCTTCCTTATAAAAATCATGCTCGTCATTTTTTTTGAGATATGAAATTCTGTTGTGAATTGGGATCACAATCTTTCCGCCAATCTTAAGTTGCATTTCCAGAGCATCAGGAACCTCCATTGCAGAAGCTGAAACTAAAATTCTGTCATATGGAGCATTCTTGACATATCCATCCACTCCATCTCCTTCATGAAATTCAACGATTCCTTTTTCAATAAAGCCATATTTCGAAACATTATTCTTTCCGAATTCTAAAAGTTCAGGAACGTGCTCCACTGCAGTCACTTTTCCTTTTTCTCCAACCATGTGACACAAAAGTGCTGTTGTCCATCCACTTCCACTTCCAATGTCCAAGACATTGTGACCCCTTTGAACATCTAGAAGCTCCATCATGATTGCAACTGTCATTGGCTGAGAGATTGTTTGTCCATATCCGATGGGAAGAGGAATGTTTGCTTCTGCTTGAAGCTCCAGATCCTGAGGAACAAATTCCATTCTGTCTATATCAGCAAAAGCCTCGATAACATTATCGGACTTTATGTACCCATCCTTCATTAAATTGTTAGTCATTTCATTCATATGCGCCTACATTCCCATAACTTGAATCAAAACATTTCTCTTTCTTGCGCCATCAAATTCAACTGCAAAAATACTTTGCATATCACTAGTCATTAGCTTGCCTTTTTCAATTGGAATAACCTCACTATTTCCAAGAATAATTGATTTACAATGTGAATGCCCATTACTTCTCCCATCTGATCTACCTGATTTGTTACTCTTTAGCTCAAAAAGATCGTGCGAATATTGTTCCTCCACTGGAATAATTTTATACAACATGCGCATGAAATCTTGAATAAGCATGTTTTCATTGTGATTAATTGTAATCCCCATTGTTGTGTGCTGCGAAAAAACAAGTACTTGACCCTCTCTAACTCCAGACCCTTCAACAATTTCTTGAATTCGATCTGTAACATCAATAAATTCAATTTGAGTAGTACTTTCAAATTCAATTGTTTTCTTATATATTTTCATAAGTTTAAGCTTAGATTAAAAAACTAGAACACCCCTGCCACAACTTTGACAGCATCTTTATTCAGTGGACTTGGTATTATTTTACCACATTTTGGATTTTTCACCAAATTAGCCAATGCCACTGCTGCTTTCAACTTATGCTCGTCAGTAATCCTTTTCACTCTTTTGTCCAAAGCGCCTCGAAAAATTCCAGGAAACACCAAAACATTGTTAATTTGATTTGGATAATCAGATCTTCCAGTAGCCACAATTCTCGCTCCTCCTTTTTTTGCCTCTTCTGGCATGATTTCTGGAATTGGGTTGCTCATTGCAAAAACAATAGCATCTTTGTTCATTGTTGAGATATCTTTAGCCTTCAAAATTTCCGGCGCCGAAACACCAATGAAAACATCCGCTCCCACTAAAGCATCTTTGAGATTTCCTTTGATTTTTTCAAGATTGGTAATTTTTGCCAGTTCTTCTTTTGATTCATTCATTCCTTCTTTTCTTCCATAATAAACCACACCTTTGGTGTCTACCATGATCACATTCTTAATTCCATATTTAAGAAGCAACTTCGAAACCGCAGTTCCTGCTGCTCCTACACCAGAAATCACCACTTTTATCTCGCCAACCTTTTTCCCAACAACCTTGAGAGCATTAATGAGTCCTGCCAAAACAACAATGGCGGTTCCATGCTGATCATCATGAAAAACAGGAATATCCAACTCTTTTTTCAAAACCTCTTCAATTTCAAAACACCTTGGAGCAGAAATATCCTCCAAATTAATCCCACCAAATGTTGGGGAGATGTTTTTCACAATATTTATAATTTCTTGCGTATCTTGTGTATTGAGTACAATCGGAAAAGCATCTACTCCTGCAAGCTCCTTCATGAGTAAGCTTTTTCCCTCCATCACAGGAAGCGCTCCTTCGGGGCCAATGTTTCCCAATCCCAAAACAGCTGATCCATCTGAAACAACAGCTACAGTATTTTTTCGAATCGTGTATTCAAAAGCAAGTTTTTTGTTTTTTGCAACTGCCCTGGAAACATCTGCCACACCAGGAGTATAAAGAATTGATAAATTTTCCTTAGTAAGTTTTTTCTTCGAATTAACCTCAATCTTTCCTCCAATCTTTTTTGATAGCTCAATTGCATTCATAGTTTATTTATCCTCTTTATTTTTTTACAAATTTATTCTCCTTAAAATCTTTTTTTACTTTTTCTTTTCTTATTATCTCATCATTTAATTTTTCTAATTCTCTTTCTAGATTGTTTTCATCTTTAATGTTTCCTTTCTCTAATTCACTAAGCAAACGAAAATATGGAAGCTTTTCACCCCCCAAAGGATATCTTTTACCTTGATTAAAATCTTCTCCTCTTAGAGCAACATCCTCTTCAAAATATTCACTAAATCTAGAAATATATCCTGGGATCGTTGATATTTCGTAAGCAAGTTTTTCTTCGTCACTTAATAATTCTTCAATATAATATACAATGGAATCCGATTTGAAAGATTGCTCAAACTTTTCAGCTAATTTTCTTCGAACTGAATCTGGATTATTGATTTTATCTTGAATTGTAGAATTATCACTATTGATATTCTCCATAATCCATTTAACACCACCTATTCCAGATAAAATTGAGTTAGTTAAAACCGCCTCTAAACTACATTTTTTCACATCTCCTAAATCTATCCCTCTCTTATCAATCAAATCAGTTACCTTGTCCATCAATTCTGGAATTGTTTTTCTAACAAAATCAATTGCATTTTCAATCGTCTCCCTTGAAACTATCTCATATACCTTATCAATGTTTTCAGTATTTTTTTGCAATTCACCAAATTCATAAACTAGATTATGAAAATATTCCTTATCTAATTTCTGCACTAAATATGAAAGTCGTTCTTCTTTTGCTGCAAATTCACTATTTTCTGTGCGTTGTGCTAATTCCAGCTCGCCAGCTTCATCAACCTCTTGATCACTGATTGGTTTTTCGAAAATTCTTCCTTCACCCATATTTTTTTTATTTTAAATTATCAATGAATCTAACTAAAATCTTGTGAATAATTCCTTTTTTCTTATGCTTCATATACAAAAATCCTAACACACTAACAACAAGTGCTCCGAGTGTATCCACGATTAAATCAGTCATTGTGTCCACAAGCCCACTCTTTTGCATCGAAAATCCAAAAAAATAATCTGCAAAAAACTCAAAAATTTCCCAAATTACACCCACAAAAACAGCGAAAGAAAGTGAAAACATCGCAATGAAAAACGGCTTAGCAGTGATTCTGCTTGTGAGAAGAAGTGAATAGGCCACCACAAACCCAACAAGTCCCAAAATCAAACTATTTCCTGTATGCAAAAACAAATCCCACCAAGAGATTTTCAAATAGAATCCGCTGTATTCTCCCAAAAAATAATGAAGGTATAGAACCAACGTTACTACAAAATCAATTTCGGTTGGAAGTTTAATCTTGAAACTTTTACTGATTATTGATGGAAGAAAACTCAGAAACAAAACAAAAACAGAAGCAAAAACCAAAAAAAAGCTTTGCCTCCAAATACTAATTGGGATCAAAACTCCAATCATTATCTTCAGAATTATTGAAGTGTAATATTGTGTTTTTTCGTATTTATTCATAAAAATCCACAAAAACTGCTTTTACTTAATATTACTCATTCTATTACATTTTCCCTTGTCTTACAAACAAAAAAACACTCAAGCACGCTCGAGTGTTTTTTTGTTTTATGAAAACTACATTGTTTCAGTTCCTTCTGCCATTTCATCCATCATCTCATCAATTTCAACTTCATTCTCTATTACTTCCAAAACGTCTTCTTCTAATTGTTCTTCGGTTTCTTCATCAATCTCTTCATCAGTGTATCCTCCGAAAAGCTTGACAGCCCATCCCAAAATACTAAATCCATCTTGATTCTCTTGAATCACTGCCTTGATCCTCTCTCTTTCTTGCATCAATGCAATCAATTGCTCATCAACAATAGTATCAGTTTCTCCAGCTTGAGTTTTTTCAGCAACTCTCGTTAATTTTCTGATTTGATTTTCATTTTTCACCAAACTACTTCGAAGTTGTCCAAGATTCTTGTAGTCAGTTCCAACTAGCATTTTTTTGAACTTATTTCTACTTTCAACTTTTTCAATAGCTTCTGCAGTTTCCTCACTTGTTTCTGCTATTTCTTCTGCAACTTCTTCCATCTCTGTTACTACTTCTTCATTCTCCAGTCCATTTTGATTTTGCTCCATCTCTTGTTGATCATCTCCTTTATTTTTGTTCTTGTTTTTTTCTTCTTCCTTTTTTGCCACTCCTTTCAAATCACCACTGACTTCACTAGTTTTTTCTTTGTGAATTTTTGCATTAGTCTTTTCTTTTTCTGGTTTTTCGTAATTTTTTATTTCCTTTGACTTGTCCTTTCCCTTTGATGATTGAGAAACTTTCTTGTCACCTCCATTTGAATTACCACCTTGCTTTGCCGCAACCATTGAAGCTGAAACAGCAAAAGCAAATATCAATGAAAATGATACAGTTGCCGCAACAAATCTTTTTTTGTTTTTCATAACTATTACTTAAATACTAATTATACTTTCATTATACACTAATTTATTATTTTTAACACAATTTTATCCACATATCTTAAAAGCACTCATCGAAATGAGTACTTTTAATTTCACAACTTATGCCTAAAATCTATTTTTCAAAAGGAGCTTTCAAAACATCTTTTGCTCCTTCAATAGAAGCCTCGAGAGCACTTTTTACATTCTCAACAGCTTCTTCACTAATTTCACCAGCAGCATCAATTGCTCCTGTCACAGCTTTTTCAAGAGCCTCCTCAGTGCTCACCCCCAAATCAGCTGCAGCACCAATAGCGCCTTTCACTGCTCCAACAGCAGCCTTTCCAATGTCACCACCAACCTCACTTGTTCCTTTGATCACACCATGAACGGATTCTGTGATCATGTCCACTGTTCCCATTCCTGCATCCACAGCTCCTCGAAGTGTCGCCATCACAATCTTCTCCGCACCCTCAACAGCCTCACCGCCAACTTCAGTGACTCCATGAATGAGACTACTCACAATTTTTGATACTGATCCAGCTCCAACTTCAGTAATGTCTCCTGCAGCCTTGAGAACATCAACAACATCCCCCTTAACAATATCAAACAATGTGTCATAGATGTCATCAACACCCCTAAGTGCCCCCACCACTGAGTCCTTCATTTTTTTGATTAGTTCATCTGTCATAGTTTTTTTATTTTTAATTATTAACTTACTTTTCAATTATATTACATTAGAGATGAAATCTTTCTAAAAAAATCTTAAACTATCCTAAGTCAATCCTTTTGCTCCTTTTTTTTCTTTCATGCCACTCAATGGCATCTCCACATAAAAAGTTGTTCCTTTGTTCTCATCAGATTCAAACCAAATTTTTCCGCCTGAAGCGTCCACAATTGCTTTTACAATATATAATCCCAATCCGGTTCCTTCCATATCTTTATTGAGAATATTTTCCGCTCTAAAAAGTTTCTTGAATATTTTTGACTGTTGCTTTTTTGGAATTCCATAACCATTATCAGAAACTCTGATTAAAACATTGTCCTTATCTTTTTTTATCTCACACTCAATTTCACCTTTTTCAGGAGTATATTTTGATGCATTCGAAAGAAGATTTTGAAAAATGATTCGGATCAAATTTGGGTCAGCCATAAATTCTATTGATTCATCGCTGTTATAGATAATGTTTTGATTTCTTTCTTTAATCTGCGACTCCAACTCCTTCAAGACATCTCTGGCAATTTCGCCAATTTTTATCATCTTGGGTTCAATTGCAAATGTTCCAAGATCAATTCTTGAAGTATTCAAAAGTGCGTTTACCAGATCATTCATCACCTTGTTGCTCTTGTAGATCTCTTCCACAAATTCTTTTTGCTCTTGACTCAAATCACCAACATCTCCCTGAAGGAGCATTTCTGCGTTCCATCCCATTGCCGCCAACGGGGTTCGCAGCTGATGAGAAGCCAGTGAAACAAATTCTGTTTTTGCCTGATCAACCTCTTTTTCAGCGGTCACATCCCAATTTACTCCAAACATCTTCACAGGATCTCCTTCCTTATTGCGCATCACTATCCCCCTGGCTTTCAAAAAATGAATCGTCTCATCAGACCAAACCACCCTGAAAACCATATCCAGATCCTTTTTACCATCAATAGATTTTTGAATCTCGTTTCGTGAATACTCAATGTCATCCGGATGTATTCCTTTTTCCCAAGCTTCATATGCTCCATCGAAATCCTCTTTTTCGATCCCATATATCACATACATCTGATCGTTCCAAATAAGCTCATTGGTTTTCAAATCCCATTCCCAAATTCCAATCTCAGCTGAATTTGTAGCTAGATTAAATCGATTCATTGCCACCTCTAGCTCCTCTTTTATCTTCCCAATCTCCCTTTCTTTTGTTGCATCCCTAAAAACAACAACACAACCAATTACATTCCCATTTGAATCTAATATCGGAGCCGCACTATCATTGACAGGTAACTTTTCATTATTTTTCCTGATGATAATGGTATCTGCTTTCATCTCATTAATTTTACCTGTGGAAAAAACTTTTTCGATGAAAGAACTTTCTCTCTCGCCACTACTCTCATTAACAAAATTAAATATTTTTTCATACTTACTTCCCACAGCCTCATCTATATCAAATCCGCTCAACTCGGAAGCTACGTTATTCAACAGTATCACATTAAAATCTTTATCTATAACAAAAACCCCATCCCCGATGCTATACAATATCGTTCCCAATCTCTCTTTTTCCTTTGCCAACTCCTTGGTTCTCTCTCTAACTTTTACCTCCAAGTTTCCCGCGTACTCCTTAGCCTTCTCTTCTAATTGTTTTTTTTCTGTAATTAAAAATCTAACGGCTACGTAATATTTCACAACCCCATTATCCATTACTGGAGCAATATTTGTATCCACCCAATAATAACTTCCATCTTTTGCTTGATTCTTAACTTCCCCTCTCCACACTTTTCCAGAAGAAACAGTTTGCCATAATTCAGCATAAAAATCATCAGGATGAAATCCGGATTTAATTATCCTATGATTTTGACCCAGCAACTCCACTTCGCTATACCCAGAAACATCCACAAACTTCTTATTGGAATATAGAATATCCCCTCTAGCATCAGTTACAGCCACCAAGGCTGAGTCATTAAGCGCTAATAATATCGTATCAGTCAAATCCTTTAATTCCAAGTTCATCATAATTTCCTCATCCAGTCCAATTCTTCGCGACGGTTTTTTGCTTTTACCTAGGTTGCCTGTGTAACCTTCAACTCTAACCATATTTTCAGACACACCTATTTTGTTGATAATTAAATCTCTGATATTTAAAACCATCTGAGGAGGTCCACAAATATACCATATTGAGCCTAGTGGATTATCCACACTAACTCGAACAAAGTCTTCTGTCAAAAGTCCCGTATTTTCAATTAGTAAAAATTTATCACTTCTAGAATCTAAATCTCTCAGCTCATTTAAATAAGGAGCTCTGCGATCATTGACATTACTGTAAATGAGTCTCACCTTTTTTCCTATATCACTAGAAACCAGCGACCTAATCATTCCCATAAACGGAGCAATTCCAACACCACCAGCAATCATGACGATTGAGTCATTTTTCTCATCACTAAAAATAAATTTTCCTCCAAGTGGTCCTCGGACGCTCACACTTGAATTCAGTGGCAATGATAATAATTTCTTCTTGAAAATACTTTCTGAATTCCTAAATACAATAGCAATTTTTCCATCTTTATTTGGAGCTGATGCAATCGAAAATTCATATGTATTAATATCCTCTTTAATTTCGGAGATAATAACTTCCACATATTGACCATACTTAAATCTAAAATCTTTGTCTTTCAAGTCAAAAACAATCTCGGTGGTATCATCACAAATATTATTACGCTCCACTATTTTAGCCTCACACTCAACTACATTAGTATCAATATTATTCATAAAACGATATTTAAATTACTATTTACTAAAAATTATCTATCCTCTCCCAGGAAACAATATTAATTTGTGGATTTATCTTGTCCGCTGTCACAACAATTCGATGAACGACATCATCAACCACACCTTCTGCTCTTATTTCTCTATCCTCAGCGCCATTATCAATCACCTCATAACTACATTCATTGTCTTCAATTAATATATTCCCGGATCCTGAAAATGTAGTTTCATTTCTAATTTCCTGAAGTGCTGTTTCAACACACGATTCAGTCAAAGTTCTTGCTTGAACTGATTTTGAAAAAACCAAACTTCCAGAAATTGAAACTCTTCCCAATGCCAAAAATGACAAAAGTATTGTGAGTGAAACAGCTCCAACAAAAACAACTGCCAAAATAATACTAAAACCATTCCTAGTATCTGGTCTTTTGTATTTTATATTTAGTATTTTGCATTTAGTATTTTGCATTTTCCAATTATTAATTATTCATTTCTAATTATTAATTCACTTTAACGATGCTGAATTTTGAAATTTTTTCGAATAATTAAGCTCATCCTTGTCACTTGAATTAACATAACTAATCACAAATTCCACGCTCACAATCCCAGGAGTTTCCGCTTCTGACAAATTTCTCACCACAAAATCTGAAATTGTCACATGTGAATTAGTAAGTTCCACTGAAGAAGAATTTCCTTCCTTGATCCTCAAAACACCCGAGCTAACATCAAATCTAGTCGGGTCTTTTCCTGCATCGGCAACTTTCAAAAACAGCTGTGAATCATCACTTGATGGATTTGGGGAATCAACCCCTTGTGATTCTTGAATCGTGTGAATAACTTCCCGCATGACAAACACCCCCTGATCTTCCACTTCAGAAACAATCCTGTTTTTAATGTTCCATTTGAAAAAAGTTGTCGTAAAAGAAACCACTCCTCCAAGAATAATGGATGAAATGGAAATATACACCAACAACTCAATCAGTGTAAAACCTCTTTTAGTATTCAATCTTTGAAATTTTGTGCGCATTTTTTGTTTAGTGTTACATGCTTCATGCTATGTGCATCATGATTTTTATGGATTTATTCCCGTCACCTCCTTTTGTGTCCCGTCCGCCATAATGAAAATAATGTCCACCGTCTCTCCTATCATCTTTTTGCTAAACGCAATCTTGTCTACATCAATCACACCTCCTGGAGAAATTGTCACATCCACGATATCAATCTCTATTCCAGAATCCTGTTTCCCATTGGGTGATCCCGCCCCATTGTGAGCCCAAACTTCAACACCATCAATTTCAATCATTTCGATTCTTTGGCTTCCACTCCAAGAAACTATCATCTTATCAATGACAATGTCACTGTCTCCAATGTTTTCCAAAGTAATTCCCAGCAAATCCTTTTCGTCCACAGACCAAGTGACTTCAGAATAATCAACATTCAAATTATCACCCTGAAGAGCAACTACTTCTCTCCAATTAGTCAGATATGCTGTTAATATAACCTCTCTATCTATCACTCCCTCACTCCAACTTACATTTGAAATTATTTTTTTCGTATCATCATTGATTGTTGAAATTTCAATTTGCCTTGTGAATTTGTCGATTCCATCACTTGAACCTGAAAAGCTCCATACCCCGGAAGAATCAGTGGTTCCGTGCGTTCCATCGGAAAGATTCAAAAAATCTTTGTCTCGAATTGCTCTTGAAATCTCAATTCCTTCCTCCGCCAAAAAAGTGGCTCTGTTTCTGTCGCCTGAGCTTCGATCAGTTTTATATGAAAACATAAGCAAACTAGTGAACCCTGTCACCAATATGGCAAAAACAGCACTTGCAACCACTGCTTCCACCACACTAAAACCCCTTTGCTTACAAATTTTCAATTTAAAATTTAAAATTTTCATTCAATTTAAAATAGATCAATTTTAATGAATTATCAATTACGATAGTTGCGCATTCCAGCATGTCCTTTAAAATTAACTTCACCTGCACTAATAAAATTAAACTCCAAATTTAAAAAAATCTATTCTCGTTTTGTGTTATATGTTTCATGTTATGTGCTATATACTAATAATCCACCGTCCCCTTTTCATTTATCACAATATCCTCAGAACTCACTCCATTTGAAACTGAGATGCTCCCTGTGACATCAGGAATTCCAAATGCTTTTGAAAAAACCACTTCCGTTTCTCCAGAAAAATCAACATTTGAAGACACTTCTAAAATCAAATCAAAATCACTGTCTCGATTCCCATAATTCGAACCCTTAAAAACAATGACCTCCCCGGTCCTTACTCTCACTCCCCAATCACCATCACCTCGATTTGCCAAAGACATAGACTGAGCATAGCGCAAACTCTTCACCAAAGAAGTAACTGCGATGTTCACATTATTTTTTTCTCGAACAGCTCGATATGCAGGAACAGAAACCGACACAAAAATCAAAATGATACTCATTGAAATCACAACCTCAATCAAAGAGGCTCCTTTTGTATTTTTAATATTCCAATTCATGAAAAAAATTAAATGATATTAGCTAAATTGTAAATTGGCAAAATAATCCCCAAAGCCAAAACAGCAATAACAATTCCGTTAATCACAATGAGAAGTGGCTCGAGCACTATTGGCAAATTTTTTGCAGTTGATTCCACTCTTTGTTCATACATCTCGCCAATTCTAAAAAGAGTCTCTGATAATTTACCTGACTTTTCTGCTGCTACTATCAACTGTCTCACGGCCGAAGGAAAAAGCATGTTAATTTTTGGATACCCTGAAAAGCACTCGTCCAGCATTTTTCCCTTGCTCACTCCATCAATCATATGCTCATAAAACTTCTTGTAGTTACGAAAGGTTGTGGTTCCTGGCATGCTTGAAAGAGATTCCCGCATTGGCATTCCAGCTTCTAGCATAGTTCCCAAGATGAAACCAAATCGAGCAATTTCTGCTTGTTTGATCAAATTTTTGATAATTGGCACTCGAAAAAGAATGGAATGCCCAATAAACTTTGTTTTCGGAAAACTAAACAAAAAATACAAAACTATAACCAAAAAAACCAACGCAAACGGAACTATGATATTTCCATATTCACCCAAAAACCTACCAGCCGCAATCAATCCCACTGTTAGCGGTGGTAACTCTGCCTCAAAATTATCAAAAAAAGATGCGATTTTTGGCAATGTAAACATCGCCGTCACAACCCCAATGACAATAGTCAAAACAATCACGATTGTAGAGTACAAAAGAGATGATCTAATCTTGGAACGAAACATTCTTTCCTTATCATTTTGAAGCACAACTACTTTCAAGTTTTCTGCCAGTCTCCCTGTTGCTTCACCTGCCTTAACAAGAGAAAGAGAGTGACGCGGAAGAATCCTTGCATTCCCCATAGTTTCTCCAAACGGAGACCCTTTTTTGATTTCATCAAGAACATAGCTAACAATAGCCTTCATTCTTCTGGAAGTGGTATCTTTTTGAATTATTGAAAGCGCCAAAACAAGTCCCATTCCAGTAGACAAAAGGATGGAAAGATTCTCAACAAAAAGATACATTTCACTTCTAAGACCGAATGTAAAAAAATGTTTTTTTCCTTTTTTCTTTTTTTTCTCTTTTATTTTCTCAGCTTTAAACACATTTTTATTTAAGTTATAAAATCTTAATGACTCCTGGGGGCTACTCTTATCAATTCTTCCATGGTAGTTAATCCGTTTTTAACTTTTTCTATTCCATCTTCAAATAATGAATGTGATCCCTGTCTTTTTGCTACCTCCCAAATCTCACCGCTTGAAGGGTTTTTCAAAATCATTTCTTTTATTTCCTGAGTCACATCAATAATCTCAACAATGATACTTCGCCCCTTGTATCCAGTATTTGCACACACAGAACAACCCTCACCCTTGTACAATGTCACTTCATCATCTGAAAAATATTCATCTGCATTTGGCAATATGCGCTCTATCTCTTCTTTTTTTGCAGAATAACTTTTACGACAATTGTCACAAATTTTTCTCACCAACCTTTGAGCTATAATCAAATCCAAAGTAGATGACAGCAAAAAAGGTTCCAGTCCAATATCCATCAATCGAGGAATTGTTGTGGATGCATTATTGGAATGAAAAGTGGAAAAAAGAAGATGTCCCGTGAGAGCTGCGTTTACTGAAATTTCAGCAGTATCCTTGTCGCGAATTTCACCTACTAAAATCACATCCGGATCCTGCCTCACGATTGACCGAAGTCCCTTAGAGAACGTCAAACCAGCCTGATTGTTAACTTGGATTTGAGTTGCCCCTGGAATCTCATATTCTATTGGGTCTTCAATAGTAGTGATGTTGATTTCTGGATGATTAATCAATTTCAACACAGCATACAGTGTTGTTGTCTTTCCTGATCCTGTTGGACCCACAACCAAAATCATTCCGAAAGGATTTTTTGATGCCTCAGTGATAACCTCCTGATCCCCAGGAAGAATTCCAAGATCTCCCAAGCTGAGACTGGTCACATATTTCGACAAAATCCTAATCACGACTTTTTCACCATGCCTGGAAGGAACAATGGAAATTCTCATGCTAATTATTTTTCCTTCCCTTTCAAGCTGCATGGAGCCATCCTGCGCAACAAAGTGCTCATCTATTTTCAGCTCAGAATCAATCTTAATTTTGTTTAGAATGTTTTGATAGTAGCTTTTTGGAACAACCCCCATCTCCCGAAGCACACCATCAATACGAAATCTTATTATCACTTCATCTCTTTGTGTTCCAAAATGAATATCAGAAGCATGATTCAAAATCGCACTGTCAATAATTTCATTCAAAGCAATTGGTGCAAAATCATCTTCATTCTCAATAATTTCCTTGAAGCGAATATTGAAATCTTTTTGATAATGCATAAAGGCATTATCAATATCCTCTGAAATGGAATACGCCAACACAATATTTCTTCCCTTGAAAATTTTTTCCAATTCCTCTTTCAGTCCCACCTGCGCCGGATTATCAGTAGTGAAAACAACCTCTTTTTCACCCTCATTAAACAAAACTAATCGATATTTTTTTGCGGTTTCCTCAGACACCCTCAGCACCTGGGAAGCACTGGGTGGATGAGTATTGAGATCCGCATATTTCATATTGAAATATTCCGCAATGGCCTGCCCAAGAATATCTTTATCCAAAATACCTTCAGACAAAAAATAATCCACAATGGAAGAGCGGTGCTTTTTTGAATATTCCTTAGCGCTGGAAATGTCCTCTTGAGTGACATATTCACCTTTAAGGAGTATTTCACTTATTTGACTATCACTTAATCCTTTCATTTTACAAAAAATAAAAATTAACTAGGTAAGCTATTCTTCACATATTCCACAATCTCACTTATTGAAGCGTTTGATTTGACAAAATATTCCCTCGCCCCCAAATCCTTAGCTTTTTTAATGTCACTTTCTTGACTCAAATTTGAAGTCATAATGACCGGAGCTGCAATTCCACGATTTCTCATCTCTCTCAAAACTTCAAATCCACTCATTCTAGGCATCATAATATCAAGCAAGACCAGATCAAATTTTTCACTCATCAATGCGTCCATCGCCTCTTTCCCATCCATAGCCACCACAACCTCAAAACCAGATTTTTCAAGCTTAATCCGCATTGTCCGAGACATGGGCTTATTATCCTCTGCAAGTAAGATCTTTTTCATAGTTTTTTCTAAAAAATAAAAGCACTCAAAAAATTGAGTGCCTCGCTAAGAGCATCTTATCGTTATTGTATCATATTTATTCAAAATCAAAAAACACCCCATGGTGTTTCTTGATGTGCCTACACTTGATTAAATTTCTGAAACCAACCACATTCAAAGCATTTTCTATTTCCTTTTGTGAGATGTGAAACAAACCAACATTCTTTTCCCATTTCATGCTTGAAAGCTTCGCATTCTTTTTTGCTTTCTTCACTGCAATTATGAAAATCCCAACAATTTTGATTTTCCTTTGACTCACAACATTCACCATTACATGAACATCCACATTTTTTATTATTCATATGTCTCTATAAAAAATTATTATTCAATGGAATTAACTTTTTTGTACCATAGGCATTCGGTGCAATCATTACCCTCTTCTAGCCCTCTACAGCCACCTCTTGAATGAAAAATAAGCCAACACTCTACTCCCATGTTATCTTTAAATGCGTCGCACTTATTTTTGTGATCTTCAGGGCAATCCATGAAATCCCAACAATTCTGACTTTTTTTTTCCATAACTTGTTTTTTTTAAGCATTAAAACTTTTTCATCTTTATTTTACAATATGTTCATTTTTCTCACAACAAAAACGTTTCTGTGTTTAAGAAAATATTTTTCAATTATTTTGGTTTCAAGAATTCATACTGCTGCAATGTGATTCGTTAAAATGTGCCAAAAAATGCGCTTTTTATTTTTTCAAAAATAAAATGCATTAATTCTCAAGATGCACCCGGTCATACTTTCCATTATCATTCAAATAATACCCATCTATTGATAGCTTGTCACCTCTGATTGTAATTTCCGAAAAATAACCCTCATATTTCGAATTTCTGATAATCCCAGGAGCTACATAATGCCAAACATTCTCAACTTCTTCAAAAAGCAATTTTTCTCTGTGTCCAGAAAAAACAGCCACAACATCCCCATCATCATCAAAAATATCTTCCAATTCACTGTAAATTAGCACGTATTTATCACTTTCTTTGTTCTTCCTCTTGAACAAAGGATAGTGAGAAAAAATAACAGCTTTTCCGTCAAAATCACCCAGCTCATCATCAATAAAATCAAGCTGCTCTTCAGAGAGTTGTCCTCCGGCATAATCATCTCCACCGTCTTCAATTTGAAGATTTGTGTCCAAAATTATCACACCATAACCTTTTTTCTCAAAAGAAGTGTTGAGATATCCAATCTCAAGGGCTCGCTTCCAATGCTTTTTATTCACAGCGCGAAGATCATGGTTCCCAATCACCCAATACTTTTCTGCATCAGCCTCATCAAAAAGGTCTTTGGTCAACTCAAGCTCAATCTCACCAAATTTCTCATCACTATCAGTTCCTTCAATCACATCACCATTGACAACAATGAAATCCGGATGAAAATCATTATTCATTTTTTCAATAAAGTAATTTATTTTTTCAGTATATTTCTCTCGAATAACTTCTCTGCTTTGACTTGCTTTGATGTGCAAATCATTAATCATACCTATTCGAAGCACACTAGAATCTTTTGTGTCAGTTTTTTTCTCTTTTTCCCCTGATGCCCCTTCATCATCTTGAGTTTTTTTCTCATCCTCCATAACTTCTTCTTGCACAGCCCCATCTAAAGTCACTTCTTCCTCAATCAACGTCTGTGAGGTCACAACCTCCTCCATAGTTTCAATTTCTTTTTGCTGTGATTCTTCAGAAACCACCTCTAAATATTTCTCACGACTAAAAACAATATACAAAATCAAAAACAACACAACAATCAATGCGGTGAAAAATTTATTATTTGTTTTCTTTTTTGTCATTTTTTCAAATAAAAGAGCTTATAGTCTCACCCAGGAAAAAGAAAAAAATAAAGTTGCATTCCATTCCAAATCATCCTTGAGCAAAATACTCATTCATTTTCTACTATTCTCTTCTGATGAATTTCATTGCCAAGTCAGCTTTTTCATCAACATCTCCCTCAAAATATCCAACATTATTTTCAAACATATCCCAACCCAAAACTCCAATCATCCTAAAAGCAAAAACGAGTTTCACCTCATTCTCATCAAATTCAGCAGTGTGTTTTTTGATCCATTCCTTAATCTTTGCAATATCTTTCTTTGGATTTTTTGATTTTATGAAAAACCAATCCATCGCCCTTAAGAAATCATAATACCCTTTCCCAATTCTCGGCACAACAGCTAAATCCAAAAGAAAGAAATCATCCCCATCAACAATAATATGATCGCCAATAATATTTCCATGACTCCACCCAAAAGCCTCTTCACCTTTCTTATCTATCATGTTTTTGAAGTCATTTTTGATTTGCTCAAATTCATCCATGGTCATGAGCCCTTCCTTGATGATGGGACTACTCCACATTCGAAGACTCCTGAGGTGCCATTCATTTCCTCTCTTCAAAAGATCACCGATATCTTTTTTCTCTTTCAATCTTGAGATTAGCTTTTGATAATCATCTGCAATTTTTTTTGAAACTTCCACACACCATTCAGGTTTTTTGTCATAAAAAACATTCAACGATTCGCCATGAATCTCCTCAAACAAAGCCCAATCCTCACCTCTTTTCACAATGTGCGGAACTCGAAAACAAAGCTCCTCTTTCATCTCTTCCGCAAGCTCCATTAAGTCCAGCTGAAACGGATCAATCTCTTGAATCTTCAGTGCATATGAGCTTCCTTCCTCATCCTTCACTCTCAAAACATTTTTCTTTGAAATCAAGAAAGTCCCTTCACCCAAAACAAGATTATTTTCTTTCAATATTTTTTCAACTTTATCCATTTTTTTCAATTCTGTTTAAATTTTTATTTTATTCAACTCTGAATTATTTCCGACAACACCCAAAAATCTCACTTAGACTCTGTAGTATCTTAATTATACTACACTTCAAAAAAACCAAGAAATGTCCAGTGATTCACATTTGAAATTCCTAGAAAGTATTTTTTGATTTATATTTTCCGTTTTTATCAAGATAATTAATGTCCACATCAACATCTCTTCCTTTTAAGATTATTTCTGCAAATGTTCCTTGATAGCTTTCATTCTTCTTAGCCCCAGGAATCATGAAATATTCCACCCCATCTTTTTTTTCATGATACAGACTTTCAAGATGACCACAAAAGACAGCGGTAACATCATTTTCAAAAAATAGTTGCTGGAGATATTGCGATTCCTTTATTGTTCCTGCGTTACTAAAAGCACTGGTTGCATACAAAGGCGGATTGTGAACAAAAATAACTTTAATTTTATCTGTTTTAAGTTTATTTTCCAGCCAATCAATTTCCGCTTTTGGAATATTCCCTCTGGTAAAGTAAAGTCCTGGCTTAATATCTTTTTCAAGATCATCAAAACTGCTATCCAAAATGATGACACGATAATTTCCAATATCAAAAGAATTCTGCAAATAATCTATTTCAAGTGCGTTTTTCCATTGTTTTTTGTTGACCGCTCGAAGATCATGATTTCCCACTATCCAATATTTTTTGATTTGAGTAAACTCAAATAATTTTTTAACAGAACGAAGCTCTCCCATTCCAACAATATCATCCCTATTTGTTCCATCAATAACATCCCCATTAAGAATCAGAAAATCTGCTCCAAGCTCATTGTTTGATTTTTTGATAAAGCTATCAATCACATTAGTATAAAATGGTTTTATGACCCTGTCCGATCTTGACGTTCCCGAACTGGAGTCAGCGTGAAGATCTGTTAAAAATCCAATTCTAAGCTCATTTGATCCATGATTTCTTGATGGCAGCGGCAGAACCTCCGGCTCTTGATTCTCTTCAGTTTCAGCTTCATCCACTTCTTCTTGATTTACTTCCTCTTGCAATTCCTCTTCTCCTGGAAATTCCTCTGAAGCAATATTTTCTTCCGTGGATTCTTCAGGCAGGTCAATTGCAACGAGGTTCGATTCAATCTCCTGTGCTTGTGGTATGTCAATGGCAGGCTCACTTGAAATATTTTCAAAAGATTCTTTTTTTGTTGAAAAAATTTTTGTTTTTTTTGCAAATACAAAAACACCGATGCCAAACGCAAAAATCAATAAGACCAGCGCAAAAATTGCAATCCTTTTTTGATAAAGTATTAGAAAATTTTTCATAGTGCTTAAATAATAGCAGTAAAATCAAAATCTATAAAGGGTTTCCTAAATTCAGCGAATTCAAATCCCAAAATCCATTCTTTTTTTAAAATCAAACTAAATTTCTTGATTATTTGACAACCTAAAAAACTGGGTATATAATTTTCGTATAAAGTTATGAAAAAAGCAATTTTTTGCCAATTGAATAATAATCAAAATAATAACTGGTTTTCACAACTGGCTTTTTGAGCTTTATTTTAAATAAAATAGCATCCATCAAGAAGTCGGTTACAAGAAACCGGTTTTTTATTTTTTCAAAGGGCATTTTTCACAGTGAAAAGCCCCCAAATTCTCTAAAGGAGAGAAGTCATGAAAGAATCCACAACTATCACTGAGCAGCTGAATTTTGGAATGTCAAAAGAGAAAAAACCTGCAAAACCTTCGGGAGAATATCTCGAGAAATATGGGGTTATTGATTACATGACAGGAGTTGCAGAAACTCAACCAAAATTCCGTCCTACGCCTATGCCTGTTGAATGCATCCCCGTGTAACACACGTGGATCAAAAAACCCGCCACCTACGTCACAATTGTAGGGGCGGGACATTTTTTTATTCTCTACTTGAAAAGATTTCGAAACCAACCTCTGATACTAAACTTATTCTTCTGGTTATCCATAAATTCCAATTGCGCTTCAATTATTTTTTGTCTTTCCTTAACTTTCTCAATCAAAGCACTTTCCTCGGCTTCATCTAGCTGAAAATTATTAATACCGCCTTGAATTTCATCCAATTGTCTCTCGCTATTTTCTAAAATTATCTCCATATTTTTCAATTCCGCATCTCTCACACCAAAAACAAAAAGTGAAAATTTACTTCTCAATCTCATTTCATTCATCACTTGCGCCACACTGTTTGTGATGTCATTATACATTCCCAATTTCAACTTCAACTCTTCAATTTTTCTCAGCCTCTCTTCCTCCTTTTTTCTTTCTTTTTCTTTGATTCGCTCCATTTCCAATCTTTCTTCCTCTGAAATCTCATTCTTCCCTTCACCATCTTCATCTTCTACAAACCCACTTTCCACAATATTATTCTCACTTTCTTCCTCCTTCTTTTTCTCAGAAAGCATGCAAAAATTATTAATAGACTTTATTTTATTTGAATAAATATCATTCTCCTTCATTTCAATTAACCTCTCCCAATATCCTACAAATCCAAGCCCTTTTCCATGTGGAACATTGCAATCAATCCCATACTTATTATTCCCGCTAATACTGTTTTCACTAACAACGACTTTCCCATCACCACTTAAGCTGGGATAGTATTGAAAAGCGATACCATTGGCTCCATTATTTTTAATCTTATTTCCAGACACTATCAAATCAACTTTTTCTCCAATAATTTCTACTCCGCTTTCCCCGTTATCTTCAATGTTATTATTAATAATGCTTCCACTAACATTTGATCTCACATCAATTCCTTCCTCACCATTTCCCATCACCTGATTATTGGCAATATACACGCTTCGCCCTCTTTCAATATACATTCCCTTTCCTTCTCCATTCTTTATTCTTGAGTCAACAATACTCACCTTCCCGCTACCTGCCAAAAGGATAATTCCCGTCCCCTCGAAGTTTCTCACAACACAATTTTCAATTTGCACATCAGCATCTCCAAAAATAATTAATGGATCTTTTTTTACAGACACTGTTAATGTATCAAGTCTTGTATTATTTCCCATGGTCACATCACCAATAATCACCACACTGACTTCATTCTCTCCATAAAGTTTGATTGAATTTTTCAAATCAACATCTTCTTCATAGTTTCCTTTCATCAAAAAAACAGAGGCAGACTTTCCTGCCTCTTCTAGAGCATCTGCTATTTTCCTAAATGGACTTGCCTTACTTCCATCTCCTCCTGAGGAGGCAGATGCATCCACATAAAAATCATATTCTTTCGCATAGGAAAGAAATGGAACACATAGGAAAAACAAAACTATGACCAGAAATTTAAACCTCATCTTCAAAAGTATTTTAGAAATATATAACTATAAATCATTTTTATTATTACACTAAGTATAACTCCTCCACCACCACATTGTAAAGAAAAAAATCAGGGCATTCCGCAACTGCGAAATGCCCTTTAGGTCATGGGTATTATAGGAAATATTATTTATGAAAATATCAATTCGAGTTTCTCAAGGGCAATGGTATTACCCCCTACTATAATCTGCGGGGATACACCACTTTTCTGGTTACTTTCGCTTCCAGAAACAATCACTTCTTTCCTTCGCATGTTTCCAGCAGTTCCTGAAAACCATAAAATTTCTCCGTTATCTGTATCCTCCATAATTAAATGAAGAACTCTCTTACCAGGTTGTCCGTGTAGCGACACAGGTCGGATATTAGAAGTAACATGACTTGAATTCATCAGATATACTCCCGTATTCACTCTTGAAATTTTTATAAGATTTTGCAATCCTTGCATTTTCAACTCCCCAGTTGAAAAGATTTATAAGTAACACATGCCAGACCCATTTCCGACACGTTAGACCATCATAGCACATTTCAAGGCTCCTGTCAAGACCATGTACAAGATGAGTACATAGGTAACACTTTTGATATTTTCATGGGTGTCTCATAATTGAGTGTTTGATGAGGCCTATGAAAGTTGTATTCAATCAACCATTCAGTTAGATTTCGATTGAATATATC
>JAOUHN010000010.1 GCA_029865125.1 Candidatus Moraniibacteriota bacterium | reverse complement strand
TTAAGCGACTTAGGGAGTTTAAAGCGGATCTAAAAGAAACATATGAATCATTTGGGGATAGTAATGTTGAGAATGCGAAGAAAAAAGTTCTAGATATATATGCAAAATCAGTTAATCAAACACTGGCAGAGCATTTTAGGACAGAAGTATTTTTTGACAAAATAAAAGAAATTGATAGTGATTTTTATGATGACAACAAAGAAGTTGTGAAAAAATTATTCATTGGGACAAGCAAGAAGGAGAGAAGGTATAGCGCATATGACAAATTTATTTTCGGTGCATCAAGGGAATATGATGAAGATGGAATGAGAAGGCAGATTGGAAAAGAGCTGGAGAAATATGGGGATGAGATCGCAGATGCATATGTGGAAAATGAGATAAGAAAGATTGAAGGGTGTCGAGAAAAAGGTCTTGATTTAAAAAAAATTGAAAAAGAAAGTGTCAAATCCGAAACATTCGCTGGATGGTTTGAAGATTTACTAGAAAAACAAGGTCAGCTAAGTGAAGATCAATATTCAGAACAAGATGCCAAGAGAAAGGGTGCTGCACCAGATGATAAATGGCAGATTGATGTTAGTAGTGAATATGGAGCGGCTGATGTGGACGGAAAAAAGAAATTGATTAAGCTTAATAGTTCAGATAAATCTATTTATAAGGTGGTGGCTACATATCTGGGCCATGAATGGACGCATGTCATTCAAAACATCAACAGAGAAAAGGTGGGATTGCAGATATTTCGTGAAAAAATGTCCGATAGGCAAGATGTTCTTGCTGAAGGAGGCGCAATGATGATTGAAAATAAGATTTCACAAGAAGCCTTTGGTTTTGGTCGTGTGCCGATTCCTCATTATCTTAGAGCCATGAAAAGAAAATTAGACGGAGGAAACTACATTGATTGCGTTGAAGCTTATTACAATAGCTCTTTGGAAATATTAAGAAAAAAGAAAGAGCTTGGACTAATTGATGAGGCAAAGTTTAAGAGCAGCATAAAGGCGATTGCTAAGAATGCAGTTGCGGGTCCAAGGCGATTGTTCAGTAATGGGGCTGATTTATCAATATCTGGAAAGGAATTGCCAAGAAGTCGGGATGCGGTCTATTTGGAACAAGTAAGGGTTATGGAGGAGTTAAAAAAAGAAAATTTGGAAAACCTCTCACTCATTATGGGTGTTAATTTGGAAAACCTGGTTTCTTTGGCTGAAGCGGGACTCGTAGATCTTGGCGATATTCAAGAGCCTGAGCTGTATGCTCTGGAAATCTGGGATGAAATAGCGGATGATTATAAATCAGAAGAAGCGGTTTAAAATTCTTGACTTTATAAATATTTACAAGTAGGCTATACTTTAAATATATTATGAGTTTAGTAATGAATAAATTTAAAGGAAAAAAAGAAGACGGCAAGAAATGGCTGGGAATTTTGGTTAAAATTTTTGGTGCTTGTTTGGTTTTGGGAGTGCTTAGCGTTGTGGTGGTTTTTGCATATTTTGCAAAAGATCTTCCAGATCCAAATAAGGTGAACAAGCGCTTCATTGCAGAGTCAACCAAGATTTATGATCGTACTGGAGAACATCTTTTGTATGAGATTCATGGTGAAGAAAAAAGAACCTTGATTTCTTTTGAAGAGATGCCGGAGAGTATCAAATATGCAACTATTGTTTCCGAAGACCAAGAGTTTTATTCTCATCATGGAGTGAAAGTGTCTTCAATTGTACGTGCGGCACTGAAAGACGTTTTGTATAGAGGAGCTGCTCAAGGTGGGTCAACAATCACTCAGCAGTTTGTGAAAAATTCGATCCTAACTTCTGAAAAAACGCTTACTCGAAAGATAAAAGAGGTGATTCTCTCACTTGAGATTGAGCAGAAATTTGAAAAAAATGAAATTCTTCGAATGTATCTAAATGAGATCCCATATGGTTCAAATGCATATGGAATTGAAGCCGCCGCGCAAACTTTTTTTGACAAGAATGCAAAAAATTTGACATATGATGAAGCAGCTCTTTTGGCGATTTTGCCACGAGCTACAACTTTCTTTTCACCATACGGATCAAATTTAGACAGATTGAAAGCGAGTCAAGAAGCTGTTTTAGACCGAATGGCAAGCTTGGGATACATTACACAGGAAGAAGCGGATGAGTATAAGGCAGTGGATGTTTTAGATAAAATTGTCAACAGAAGAGAGTCAATCAAGGCGCCTCATTTTGTGATGTATGTAAAAGAATATTTGGAGGAAAGATATGGAGATACTGCAATTGAACAAGAAGGTTTGAGTGTATACACCACACTAGACTGGAGCATGCAAGAAATTGCTGAGAAAGTAGTGTCTGAAGGAGCTGAGAAAAACTTGAAAAACTATAATGCAGAAAATGCAGCCTTAGTTGCGATTGATCCAAAAACAGGACAAATATTAACCATGGTGGGATCAAAAGATTATTTTGATAAAACTATTGATGGACAAGTAAATGTTGCGATTCGCGACAGGCAACCCGGTTCATCATTTAAGCCATATGTATATCTCACAGCTTTTTCGAAGGGATACACTCCTGAAACGATGTTGTTTGATGTTCCGACTGATTTTGACACAGAAGAAGGAGAAGAATATGAACCACAAAACTATGATGGAAAATTTCACGGACCTGTTCAAATGAAAGATGCGCTAGGAATGTCTCTGAACATTCCAGCTGTGAAGGCTCTTTATTTGGCGAATGTGAAAGACTGTATTAACATGGCCAAAAGACTAGGAATAACGAGCTTAAATGAACCGGACAGATATGGACTTTCATTAGTGCTAGGAGGAGGAGAAGTGAAGCTAGTGGATCATGTCAATGCCTATGCTTCTTTGGCGGCCGGAGGAGTCTTCAAGAACAAGTCTGCTATTTTGAAAATTGAAACTGGAGACGGAGAAATCTTGGAAGAATTTCAAGAACCTGAAGGGGAAAGAATTATTGAAGAGAAATATGTTGCAATGTTAGATCACATTCTTTCAACGAACAAATATCGCGCGCCTGCTTTTGGAGAAAACAATCCATTTCGTTTTGACAATCGTCAGGTGGCTGCTAAATCCGGAACAACAAATGAATTTCGTGATGGATGGGCAATTGGATATACACCATCAATTGCTGTGGGAGTTTGGGCTGGAAACAATGACAACAGAGCTATGAACACAGGAGCGGCAGGTGCTAATGTGGCAGCCCCGATTTGGAGATCATTCATGAATCAGGTTTTGAGTAATTATAATGCAGAAGATTTTCCTAAATATGAAGAAGAAAAAGATATCAAAGATATTTTGATGGGAAAAATTGATATTGAGAAAGATGTCAAAGTTTGTGAACTTCCTGATGACAAAGATGAATATTGTTTGGCAAACAAATATTGCCCCAAGGATGAAGAAAAGAAGCGTGATTTTGTGAATGTTCATAATATTCTATATTATGTTGACAAAGATGATCCAAGGGGAGAGATGCCAAAAGATCCAAAAAACGATCCTCAATTCAAAAAATGGGAAAAAGGAGTTGAGAAATGGTATGAAAAACAAGAAGAAGAAAATAAGAAAATAATTTTCGGAAAAAAACCGGAGAAAGAATGTAGCGCAGATGATTTTAAGAAAAATCTTCCGAAGTTGTCAATTAGTGTTTCAGCGAGTGGCAGTAGTGTCAAAATTAATGCGAGCGTGAGTGCAAATTATGGAGTAGACAAGGTTAGGTTTTATGTAGATGGAGCGGAAATTGCTTCAAAGGGAGGTGGGCCATATGATGTTTCATATGCAGTGCCTGCTGAAAAGAATAATACTACGCTGAAGGTCAAAGTAGTATTGACTGATGATACTGGAAATGAAGTGGAGGATTCAAGAGATGTAGCTGTTAGTTTCTAGAAAAAAGAATGTAAAAAAACTCACGCTATTGGCGTGAGTTTTTGTTTCCTCAAAGAGTTATTCTTCTGTGAATGGCGAAAGATTTTCTGGCGTGATGTTTTCAACATGCACATGAGTAAATGCTTGCATGTTCATAATGAGACTTTTTAGCTTGTAGGGATCAGGAACTTTTTGAAAAACAAAGCGAGTTTTAGACCCAGCAGTTTGAATGTGTACATCACCATAGTTGAGCATAGTGGGAATTAGTCCGCTGACTTCAATGGAAACATCTTGAATTTTTGCAAATTTAAGTTCGCTGACATGACGCACAAATAGAGCTTTTTGTTCAATGTCCACAATTCTTTTGTCCGTGATAATCCAAACATCAAAATAGAAATCAATCCATAAAATAAAACTGAATATCCATGCCATCAAAAAGAGCAGGCTTTCTCCAAAAAGAAATAAATTCAGCATTTGAGGATTGCTCAAGTCATAGTACTCTGGAATTGTCCAAAAACTGGATATAAGGAAAAAAAGAAAAACCAAAACCATGATGTATTGTTGAAAAATATTGAACCAATGTCTGCGAATGACTTTGATAATTTTTTCATTTTCAGCTTGACCTCTGAAGTGAAAATTTTTAAATCTTTCCATAAAATTATTTTGTTTTATATTTATTTTTTTATCAGTTAACTAAAAACCTATTCCTCCAGATAAATTAAGAATTTGGGAAAAATCGAGGCGCATGAAAAAAAGGATGTTGATGGACAAAAGTATTGTTAATCCTATTGAAAAAACCAAAAACATCAACATACTGGAAGCTTTATTGAGTGAATATCTGATAATGTGATAAATGATAAAAAGGCTGGCTAGAGCAAAACAAAGAAGCAAAACCAAGTAAAATACGTTGAAAAGGAGATTCATTTTTTTATATTTATTTGTTATAAGTAAATCCTAGGTGTTCAAATCCTTTGGGGGTTGCAACTCTTCCTCGCGGAGTTCTAGCAAGCAATCCAGTTTGAATCAGATATGGTTCGTATACATCTTCAATTGTTTGAACTTCTTCAGAAAGAGCAGCAGCAATTGTTCCCACTCCGACAGGTCCGCCTCCAAATTTTTCAATGATAGTTTTGATGATTTCTCTGTCAGTAGGCTCTAATCCCAATTCATCGACATCAAGCATTTCCAGGGTTTTTCGAGAAATATCCGCATCAATTGTTTTTTGATCTTTAATTTGAGCAAGATCACGCACTCTTTTTAGAATTCTATTGGCAATTCTCGGGGTTTGCCTTGAGCAAGAAGAAATAAGTTGTGACCCTTTTTCATCTATTTCAACCCCAAGTATTTTGCTGGATCTTTTGATGATGTGTTGCATTTCGTCATGCGTATAGAAATTCAATCGATACACTCCACCAAATCTGTTTCGAAGAGGATTGGAAAGTGATCCCAGTCTTGTGGTGGCTCCAATGAGAGTGAATTTTGGAAGATCCAATTGCAATACTCTGGCTGATGGTCCTTTTCCGACAATTAAGTCCAATTTGTAGTCTTCCATGGCAGGATATAGAATTTCTTCAACCAGCTTGTTGAGACGGTGAATTTCATCGATGAACAGCACATCGCCATCTTGAAGATTGGTGAGAATTGAACCTAAATCCCCAACTCTTTCAATGGCAGGACCGGATGTGACCTTAATGTTAACGTTCATTTCCCTAGCAATAATGTTGGAAAGAGTGGTTTTTCCAAGCCCAGCAGGGCCATATAAAAGAACATGCTCAATAGCTTCATTTCTTTTTTGGGCAGCCTCAATCAAAACTTTCAAATTGTTTTTGACTCTTTCTTGCCCGACATATTCATCAAATCTTTGAGGTCTGAGAGTGGTGTCTATGATTTTGTCTTCATCTTGCTCTACGGAGTTTGTAATTGCCATCGTGGTTCATGAAACATATAACATAGAACATAAAACATTAATATGGCTATGTTCTGAATATATTATTTTAATCTTTCTGAATTATGGGTGTTTCTCGCACATATGAGCACATTTAAAGCTGTTTTTTCACTAATTTAAGCAGTTTCTGGTTCTTTGTTATATGTTTTATGTTATGTGCTACATGCTTTAAGTATACCAGGGCTTGACAAAAAAATAAAGGCATGCTAGGATTCAAAGTCACGTTGAGAAAGTGGCGATTTTTGAAAATTGAATAAAATAGTTTTTGTGCTCATTGTTCTGCAGACAGGATTGGGGATTCCTATCTTTTATCCTCAATCTGGGAACTTTTGTCCAGATATGGGTTGGGTGGTTTCGGCTGCGCTTCTCCTCGACACCGTTCTCTCCCTAGGGAATTTATTCTTTAGGATTTGTCTGTGGAATTGTGAATATAAAAACTTCAAAAAAACAACACTTTTGCGAGTGTTGTTTTTTTAATTGTATTTTTGTTATATGCTTCATGCTACGTGTTTCATGTTGTCATTGACATTTGATATTTTTTTGGGTTATTCTGAGAATAGTTGTTCTCAAAAGTTCAAGAAAAGTTTTTACACAAACATATCGCTGAGAGGAGAATGCGATGCAAAGAAAAGAGATGATTCAAGTTGCACTAGAAGTGTTGAGAGAAACACTCCGTCGGCTTCATGCGCGGGAAGAATATATCCATAATTCGTGTAGCCATGGAGGATTTGTAAATTATAATCCATATATGGTGTTCAGCCGAAATGTTGTGAATAAAAACATTTGGAAGGTTATCGGAGACATAAAAAACACAAATGGAACATGCTTTTATCTAAAAAATGATCAATTTGATGGATTTTTTGGACAATTAAATTGCATTTTATATCACGATTATTTAGGCGATAAAACGTATCGAAAAGCAATAGCTTTAGCTCAATCGTTCATAGATGTTTTCGAAAATGAACTTGAAAAATGCCTTCAAGAGGAAAAAGTTTGTCCGGGTCTGGATAGCCCTGAAGAAAAGGCTATGGAAATTCCAGATTTCAGCGGACTTATTGGAACGATGATTATAATTATCATCATTGGTATTTTTTTGCCACGTTAAGAGGCTTTGAGAAAAACTAAAAACGGGATGTTTCGGTTGAACCGAGACATCCCGTTAATTTTTTGTTAGACAAGCACTCAAAGTGAGGGCTATTATTTTGGAATCCTGAAACCCCGCAAAGAAAGCGGGACGCAGCAAGTTCAGGATGACATGTTTGTGGTAGTTTTTGTTTTTTCTCAAATCTCAACTTTCAAATCTCAAGCCTTATTCTTCCGTCACTCTTTTCACTTCTTCCAGTGTAGTCTCTCCTTCCAAAACTTTCAAAATTCCATCTTGAGTCATTGTGATCATTCCGTTTTCAATGGCTTTTTCTTTTATTTCAGATGAAAGAGTGTTTCTTGAGATGAGTTCTTCGATGTCACTGTCAATGCTGAGTACTTCACTGATGGTGGTTCTTCCAATGAATCCGGTGTTGTGACACTTGACACAACCTCCGGGGGAATAGACGTGGAATTTTTCTGGAATGACCACTCCTGATTTTGGAGAGATTGTTTTAACGATTCTTTCAATGAGCGCTTTATCTTCAGGTGTTGGTGCTGACTCTTTTTTGCAATCGGGGCAAAGTTTTCGAACAAGTCTTTGTGCAATGAAAGCATTGATGGCTGTTGCAAGATCGTCAGGACGAACTCCCATGTTGATCAATCTCAATGGAGCGCTGGATGTGTCATTGGCATGCAATGTTGAAAGCAAGAGATGTCCAGTGAGAGCGGCTTGAATTGAAATTTCTGCAGTTTCCTTGTCTCTGATTTCTCCAATCATCAGAATATCAGGATTTTGTCTGAGAAGAGCTCGAAGAGCAGTGGCGAAATCATATTTAGCTTTTTTGTTCACTTGAGTTTGAAGAATTCCTTTGAGTTGATATTCGATTGGATCTTCAACTGTAATTATTTTTACTTCAGGTTTATTTAGGATACTAAGAAGACTGTAAAGTGTGGTTGTTTTTCCGGATCCGGTTGGTCCTGTGTTGATGATTATTCCATAGGGTTTTTCTAATTCTTTGATGATTTTTTCTATGTTTTGTTTTCTGATTCCAAGGCTCTCAATGTCCAAAGCAGTGGCTGATTGATTCAAAAGTCGAAGTACAACTGTTTCTCCATGACCTCCAGAAATGATTGAGACTCTAACGTCTACATTTCCCTCCTTCAATTCATCAAAAGGCTGTTCAATTTTGATACTGAAACGACTATCCTTCACTCCTGCTTTAATTTTTGTTTTCAATCCGCTGAGAAGTTTTATTCTTCCGAGAAATGCAGGATATTCATTTAATGGAAGAAAAGCAATTGTTTGAAGTATCCCGTTTATTCTAAATCTGATTTTCACTTTTTCTTCCTCTGGTTCAATGTGAATATCTCCAGCTTTCAAAAGTAAGGCTGCTCCGAATATGGTTTCTGTAATTGCTTTGCTTGAAACACTGTTGATGTGAGTGTCAATTTTTTCAAAACTTTCAGTGTTCTTTGAAACGGCTTCCAAAATTGTTTCAGGAACAGTGATGGATCTCGAGAGAGATTGATCCATTAGTCGTTCATATAAATCTTCAAGAAAAGTTGTTTTTCCAGTGACGCGCCAAACTTCTTCCATGGAAGTGAGTCCCTGAAGTGTTTTGACAATTCCATCTTGAGACATTGTGATCATGCCTTCTTCAAGTGCAGCTTCAGTCAATTCACTTTCTCCTGCCATATTCAATATGAGCTTCTCGATTGATTCGGTGATTGTCAAGATTTCAAAAATTCCAATTCGGCCCTTGTATCCCAATCCATTGCATTTGGGACAACCGACAGGCTTGTAGAGATATTGAATTTCTTTCGGAATTTCAACACGAGCCTTTGGAGAAATCATTGAAATTATTTTTTTTATGGAGTCAATAGTTTCTGATGCGGGCTCATATTTTTCTTTGCAATGCGGACACAATTTTCTGATGAGTCTTTGAGCAACAAAGGCATTGACAGAGGATGTGATCAAGGAAGGTCGAACACCCATCTCAGTGAGTCTGGATACGGATGCAACAGCATTATTTGTGTGAAGAGTGGAAAGCACAAGATGTCCAGTGAGAGCAGCCTGAACTGAAATCTCTGCTGTTTCTGCATCACGAATTTCTCCCACTAGGATAATATCAGGATCCTGACGAACAATGGAACGAAGACCTTTTTCAAAGGTGTATCCTCTATCAGCTGCAATTTGAGTTTGAGAGATTCCTTTGATTTGATATTCAATTGGATCTTCAATTGTGATTATTTTTACTTCCGGGTGATTTAGTTTATTGACGAAAGCGTACAGTGTGGTTGTTTTTCCGGATCCGGTTGGCCCTGTGACCAAAATCATTCCATTGGGTTTGGATATTTGAACACTCATTCTTTCATTAGCAAGTCCTTGGAGACCAAGTTCCTCAACTTGAACCATGGCACTGGATTGACTGAGAAGACGAGCCACAATACTTTCTCCATTGTTTCCAGGTATGATGCTAACACGAACATCCAATCTCTCGGCTTCTTCTCCATTTTTGATTTCAATTGAAAAATGTCCATCTTGTGCAATGTCACGAATATTCAATTTCATTTTTCCAAGCATTTTCACTCTGGATACAATGGTTTTGTATAATGTGTGAGGGAAAAACCCGATATCCTGAAGAACCCCGTCAATTCGATATCTCATTCTGACGGATTCTTTTTGTGGTTCAAAGTGAATGTCACTCGCATTCATTTTGACAGCACCCGAGATGATGATATTGATGACTTCGGTTGTTGGAATTTCATCAGATCGTTCTTTGAGTTTGATGAGGTCGGCAAATTTATTTTCAAAATTTTCTAAATCTTTTCCACTCAGGTTGAGGGAGAACATATCGACAGTTTCAAGAAGAGGATTGGTTTGATATTTCTGCCAAATCTTTTTCATTGAAGAAAGTGAAACCACGTATGTTTTGATGCCCAGTCCTTTTTCTTCGCGTAATTTTTCAAGATAGCTGATCGTGTCGTTATTAAGAGGATCAATTACAGCAACATTAACACTTTTTCCAGATTTATAGAAAGCGCCGACCTGATATTTTTTGGAATCTTCTTCTGGAATAATGCGAACATCATTAATATCAATAGGGACGATGTAGAGATCGATATATGGAAGCAGATAGGATGACGCCATGAATTGTGCTTGAGATTCTTCCGATCTTTTGCTAAGACGCTTGATTATTTTTTCTGCTTGTTCTTTTTTTTCAACACTTTTAGGTATTTTTTTGCTTACTATTTGTACCATTTTATTTTATTTTTATTTTAAAGATTTGTTGTTTTGATTTTTTCTGAAGAATATTTCCGTTATGCTACTATTCTAACCTATTTTTGACAATAAAAAAACACCTTTTCTGAGTTAGTGTCAGAGAAGGCGTTTTTTTGAGCTTATTTCACAGATTCAAGAATTGTTTTTTCAACATTTTTGATTTCTAAAGTGTCAACTTTAAATTCGCACACTCCTGCTTCTATTGTTCCATCGAGAGTCTGAGATATTTTTTTCAAAACTCCTTGATCGCAAGTTTTGATCACTCCTTTTGCAATGGAAGGTGTTTCATAATACAGAAGCATGAATATTTTTCCAGAAGAATAATTGTCTTGAATTTTTTTGAGAATGAATCGAATGTCTTTTGGTTTGCTTCTGCTTTGAACAAAATCTTCTACTGAAACGAGAGACCAAATCAGTTTTATTTGATCGTTCCACTGAAGCTTGGCCATGACACGCCCCCACAATTTCAAAATGTGCAGTGGTTGAGTCTTGTAGAGATGACGAATGATTTCTTGTTGGTTCGCGCCATAGCTCATGAGCCTTGCTGAAATTTGAAGAGATTTCGGAGTAGTTTTTTTGTTTTGAAAACTTTCTGTTTTTTCAATGATTCCAGTTAGAAGGCATTGAGAAATTTCTTTTGAAATTTTATTGTCCGCTTCTTCTAGGAGCTCTGTGATGATTTCACAAACTGATGATGAAACAACATTAACAACATTGATTTGACCAAATTCTTCGTTGCTACTGTGATTGTCAATGTTGATCACAGGAACCTCATAGAATATGTCAGGATTTTCTTCAAAAACTTTCCCAAGAGATTCTTTGTCCGGAGATCCAAGTGCAATGACGAGATCATATTTGAATTTTGCTGGAATGAAAGAAAAATCTTGCGGGTGAATGGATCCTTTTTCTGGAGTGATATAGATTCGAAGTTCATCCTCTCTCTCTTCAGTCTTAACGTTGGCAATTTTGTTTTTTGAAGTGTTGAAAGCCAAAATGAAATCACGAGCCTGAGAAAGTTTGCGCTCAATTTTTTTTGGGACCGGAAGAAAATTCAAATGATCTCTTTCCCCGTGCTTATCATCAAGAATAATCGTTGATTTCACTCCTTTTTCGCTCAAAAACAAAGACATCGAATAGCTGGCGCTGATAATGTCTTCATCAAATTGTGATGGCGTAAGAATCAATGCATTCTGAGTCTTGGCCAAAATTGATTTCAATTGTTCACTCGGTTTTGATTCCATGGACATGATTTAATTTATATAAGTTTAGTAGATAAAGATAACAGTAATTTTTTTGATTGTCAAATGGCAGGCATGGGGCATGCAACATGAAACATAGAGCATGGAGCATGGGGCATGGAACATGGAGCATGGAATGCGTTATATTGATAAGTTTGTTTAAGGAGA
The DNA here is from genome assembly GCA_029865125.1 of Candidatus Moraniibacteriota bacterium. GTDB lineage: Bacteria > Patescibacteriota > Minisyncoccia > Moranbacterales > UBA9337 > JAOUHN01. Next base: position 17,822 of record JAOUHN010000010.1, on the reverse strand, counting down.
GAATGAAGATTCTGAGGAGGTGATAAAAACTTGACTAGTTTGGTGCGCAGGATTAGTATTAGGTGTCGTTTTGTGTTGTACAACTCGACAAATTTTAAGTTCATTTTAGTAGTCCCTACAGTACTAAGAGGAGGAGATTATGAATCGGATAGTTTTTCTGGCAATAATGGCAGGGGCAATTATTTGCAGTGGCTGCGCGCAGCCTTACGAAGAAGAGCAAGTCAGTCTTGTTCAAGTTGGCTGCTCTGTGTATGGAAGCGGTCAAACTTTGGATGCGGAAACATTTGAACAATTTTCGCAGATGACAGAAATGTCTGGGTCACTTCGAACGTGCAATTCACGGGATGTAAGGCTGGCAAAAAGGCTAGCTCAAATTTCCTTGGAAGAAAAAGGGAGTCTTGCTTTTTTTCTGGAGTTTTTTTATCAAGACAGTGGGTGGTTTGTTCAGGATCAAGATGGACACATAGTGCAAATAGAAATCATAAGCGCGTACTCCGGAATCTATGAGGAATTGCGCAGTATCAAAGTAACTTTTGATGAAGGTTGTCAAGAAGTTATTAGCTGCTGTAGCAAGCAAATGAGCAGCGATGTGTGGAAATGCAAAAATGGTGCATTTTGTATGTAGATAAAAAAACTAACTAGAAGGAGAAAATGAGATGAATAATATCTCATATCTTGGAATACTGATGTGGCCTATCGTGGCTGTGTTTATGGCCCCTATTGTAGAAAAAAAGCTATCAAGTAAGTTTGGTCAGAAATATCCCACAATAGAAAGAATTGGAGTGGTGACCATTACTTTTTTGATAGTAGGAGCACTTTTCTTGATTTTGGGAGTAATTTCACTATGTATGTTTGCCCCAATAATTAAAGGATTTGGGTGGCAGGAATCTGCAATGCAAACAGTGAAGTTACTGTTTTCATAGTCTTTATTAGGAATTTATAAGTACGCAAAAACAGGATGTTTTGATTGAATCAGACATTCTGTTAATTTTTTCAAATATTGACACAAGCCGATTTGTTTGCTACAATAGTGTTAATACTGAAGTGATGGTGAAGTTCGCATGGAGCGAACTTTTTTTATTAAACTAGTAATTAAGTAACTAATTAACGTATTTATATCTCTTTTGGTTGCATTTTTTGCAAAACAAAGAATATAGAAAAAATATATGGCTAAACAAAGCGATGATTCAACAGGAATAAATCCAAATGAATTTAGTAGTGCAATTAACCAAATTTGTGAAGAAAAAGGAATTGATAAGGACAAGGTGATTGAAACTATTGAAGCTGCACTGGCTGCAGCGTACAAGAAAGATTACGGAAAAAAGAGTCAAAACATCAAAGCAAAATTTGATGAGGTTTCTGGTCAGGCTAAGTTTTTCTTGGTGAAAGAAGTTGTAGATGAAACTACAAGAGAATTTATTGATCCAGAACAAGAGGAGGTTGAAGAAGATGAAATTAATGAAAAAGTTGGAAAAAAAGAAGTTCGAGAAGAAGAGGATCAAGAAGAAAAATTGATTAGATTTAATCCTGAAAGAGACATTCTTTTAGAAGATGCAAAAAAAGATAACAAGAAAATCAAACTCGGTGATGAGGTAGAAATGGAGCTTGAAGCCAAAAGTGATTATGGAAGAATTGCAGCTCAAACCGCAAAACAAGTAATCATTCAAAGAATTCGCGAAGCAGAAAGAAACGCGATGTTCAAAGAATACAAAGAAAAAGAAGGAGAAGTAGTAAACGGAACCATTCAAAGAGTTGAAGGTAGAAACGTTTTTGTGGACATTGGAAAATCAGTAGGAGTACTTTTCCCTACTGAACAAGTTAGAGGAGAAACTTACAATGTTGGACAAAGATTGAAAGTATACATTGCAAGCGTTGAAGCCGACACTCGTGGAGCTGGAATCGTTCTTAGTAGATCAAGCGTTGACTTGGTGAAAAGACTTTTTGAATTGGAAGTTCCAGAAATTTTTGCAGGGACAGTTGAGATTAAGGCTATTTCTAGAGAAGCAGGATCAAGAACAAAAATCGCAGTTTCTTCAAAAGAAACAGGAATTGATCCTGTGGGATCATGTGTGGGTCAGAAAGGAACAAGAGTTCAAGCAATTATTGATGAGCTTGGAGGAGAAAAAATTGATATTGTTGAATGGAATGATAATATTGAAAAATTTATCACTTCAGCGATTAGTCCTGCAAAAGTTATTTCAGTAAGAATCAAAGATGAGGAAAATAAGGGAGCTGAAGTTGTTGTTCCAAATGATCAACTGTCTTTGGCAATTGGAAAGAGCGGTCAAAATGTTCGTTTGGCAGCCAAGCTTACAGGATGGAAAATTGACGTTGTTGGAGAAGATGTTGAAATTGAAAATGAAAAAAAAGCTGAGAAAGAAGAAATAAAAGAAGAAGCTCCAAAACTAGACGAAAAAAAATCTCCAGAATCTGAAGAAAACGAGGAGAAATAATAAACAAGATAATAATTTAAGAGAGTAAATTCATGAAAATAATCAAGAAAGATTTGAAAAACTCAGAAGTACAATTAGAAATAACCATTCCATGGAAAGATTGGAGTAAGTTTTTTGATAAAGCTATTGAAGACATCTCCAAAGATGTCAAAATTGAAGGCTTCAGACCTGGAAAAGCTCCAAAGAATATGGTTGAAAAAAAAGTTGGAAAAGAGATTATTTTGAACAATGCTGCAGAAAAAGCAATAAGAGAAAGCTATGCAAAAGCTTTAGAGAAAGAAAAAATCAATGCCATTGATTCCCCTCAAGTTGACATTATGAAGCTTGCTGAAGGAAATGAGTTGGAATTTAAGGTGATAACAACAGTTATGCCAGAGGTGAAAATGAATGCATGGAAAGATGCAGTGAAAAAAGCGAACAAAGAAAATAGAGACGCAAAAATTGAAGTTGACCAAAAAGATATTGATGCTGAGCTTGAAAAATTAGCAAATTCAAGAACTGAATTGGACACAGTTGAAAGAATTGCTAAGGATGGAGATAGCGTTGAAATTGATTTCGATGTTTTTCAAAGCGGAGTTCTTATTGAAGGAGGATCTAGCAAAAAACACAATTTGGTTTTGGGAAGCAATGTGTTTATTCCTGGATTTGAAGAAAAATTGGTTGGAGCAAAAGCTGGAGATGAAAAAGAATTTGAGCTTAGTTTTCCAAAAGAATATCATGCTACACATCTTGCAGGAAAACCAGCTACTTTCAAGGTTAAAGTTAATGCAGTTCAAGAAAGAAAAATTCCAAAAATCGATGATGAATTTGCAAAATCTTTGGGAAAATTTGAAACACTCAAGGATTTGAGAGATGTTATTGAAAAAGGAATGAAAGATGAAAAAGAATTTGCAACAAAAGAGAAAAAGAGAAACGACATCGTAGAAGAATTGATCAAAAAAATTGAAGTGACAATTCCAAAGGTTCTTGTGGACGGAGAAATCCAAAAAATGCTTTATGAGTTCGAGGGTCAAATCCAAGGAATGGGAATGACAATGGATCAATATCTAGAACAAATCAAAAAAACCAGACAGGATCTTGAAAAAAATTGGATGCCTCAAGCTGAAAAAAGAATCAAGTCAGCTCTAGCTCTTGAAGAGGTTGCAAAGGAAGAAGAAATTGAAGTTTCTTCTGAAGAAGTTGAAGCAGAAATGAACAAAACTCTTCAAATGTACAAAAATATCAAGGATGCTCAAAAAAATATTGACATGGCAAGATTGTATAACTATACAAAAGGGATGCTTCAAAATCAAAAAGTTTTTGAGATGCTTGAAAAATTATAAGATTAAATTGAAACTTAAATATGTCTAACAAAATTAACAATCAAATTTTGATTCCTACTGTTATTGAAAAGACGAGTTATGGTGAGAGGGCATACGACATTTATTCAAGATTGTTGAAGGACAGAATAATATTTGTTGGAACCGGAATTGAGGATAATATGGCTAATGTTATCATTGCTCAGTTGTTGTTTTTGGAATCACAAAATTCGAAAGAGGATATCAAAATGTATATCAATTCTCCAGGAGGAGTGGTGACTGCTGCTTTGGCGATATATGACACAATGCAATACATCAAATGTGATGTGCAAACCATTTGTGTTGGAATGGCTGCGAGCGCTGCTTCTGTGCTTTTGGCTGCTGGAGCAAAAGGAAAGAGAATGATTCTTCCTAATGGTGAAGTGATGATTCATCAGGTGATGGGTGGAGCACAAGGTCAGGCAACTGACATTGACATTCACGCGCGTCACATTCTCAAAACCAAAGAGCGCCTCAACAAAATTCTTTCTGATCACACGGGTCAAGACATCAAAAAAATTGAGAGTGACAGCGACAGAGATTACTACATGAGTGCCATAGAAGCAAAGAAATATGGAATCGTAGATAAGATTATCAAGTAATCTTGCAAAAAAAGAGACACCTCAAAGGGTGTCTCTTTTTGTAGGAATATGAAGGCAAAAAGAGTACAAGTTCCATTTTTTGAGTGTTTAGTGCAATTTTTTGCAAAAAGCTTGACTTTTTGGAAATAAATTGCTAGAATTAGGCTGTAAATAATAATAATTTTTTAAAAATATGTTGGTAGGTTTTAAAGTTAAAAATTTTCGTTCAATTAAGGACGAAGTATATTTAGATTTGCGAGCAACAAGCGATAAAACCATGAAGGCTCAATCAGTCTTTGAAAATGACAAAACCGCATTATTGAAATCAGCTGCAATCTATGGGCCAAATGCATCTGGTAAAAGTAATATTTTTAAGGCCCTGATTGTTTTCCGTTTGATGATTTTGGAGTCATTACTTAGAAGTAATACATCAGTAGATTTGCCTGCAGAGTATTTTAAACTGAACCTAGAGTCGGAAAACGCACCATCTTTTTTTGAGATGGATTTTTTGCTTAATGAAGAGATTGTTTCATATGGGTTTGAAATGAATAAGAAAAGGATTTGTGCGGAGTGGTTAAAAAAAGAAAGAGGAAATGTGACTTTATTTGAAAGGGTTGATCAGAATATTAAAAGTAATAAGAACTATTTTCAAGAAGCAACTAAGGTTTTAAAAGATCAGACAAGCGAAAGAGTGCTATTCCTTTCTATTTTAGCAAGTAATAATAAACCTATTTCAAAAGAGATTGTTCAATTTATTCAAAAAATAAATTGTATTTCCGCGGCGGATAGAGGAAATACCCTTGATTATTCATTTGGTCAATATCTGAGCAATTCAAATAGGGCTAGTAAGATAAGAGATTTTATGGTTATGGCTGATTTTGGTGTTGTAGATATTGTCGCTAGTGAAAAAATGATTTCTGCAAAAGAGACTCAAAATATTCCTGATAAGTTTAAGGAGTTATTGTTTAAAGAAAACTCAAAAATAGCCGAAAGAAGTCTTAGGTTTTTACATAAGAAGCATGATAAGAATGGTAAAGAAATTGAAAGCGAGGCTCTAGACTTTTTTGCTGAGGAATCAGAGGGTACGCAGCAATTTTTTGCGCTCTCTGCTCCAGTAATTGATACATTGGAAAAAGGAAAAATATTGTTCATTGACGAGATAGATGCAAGTCTTCACCCGATGCTTTGTCAGTATCTAGTTTCAATTTTTAACTCTAAAAAAGAAAACAAAAAAAATTCTCAACTAGTTTTTACCACACACGACATCTCTTTATTGAACGAAGAATTTCTTCGCAGAGACCAAATATATTTTGCTGATAAAAATGATGAAGGAATGACAAATCTTTTTTCGCTAATGAATATTTCTGAAAGAAAAGGACTCGACTTTGCTAAGAGATATCTAGAAGGGAGATATAGTGCTTTACCGTATATTGTTAATTTTGAAAATATAAAGTTCTCTAAGTAATATGGTAAAATACAGAAACAAAAACAAACAGAAACATCGTAAGGTTCATCCCAAGATTTTTGTTTGGTCACATACAGAAAAAGCTGAAATAGAATATTTTCAAGATTTTAAAAATTATCTCGAAACACCTTTGCTGATGCCAAAAAAGGAATTATGTTGGAAGCCGCAAGAGTTAATAGAAAAAGTTATTAAATGGAAAAGAGAAGAAATTTATGATGAAGATAGAGATCAAGTTTGGTGTATTTTTGATGTAGATGATTTCTGTTGTGAAGAGCAGGATAAGGTTGAATTATTGAGATTGATTGCGATGGCCGAAGACAATAATATTAAAATTGCATTGATGAATGAGTGCTTTGAGCTTTGGATACTACTTCATTTTGAAAGATTGACGTCCCCAGTTTATAGAGGAAAGGATATTGAAAAGAGGATCCAGAAGTTTTTTAAAAAAAATAAATTAGGAGAATTTAAAAAGAATCAAAGTGTATTTAAAACTTTATTACCGTTTCAAGCACAAGCGATTAGTAATGCAAAAAAATTGTTATCAATGGATTATGAAAAAATTGATTGGGTAGAGATTTTGAGTAAGAATGGTAATCCGACAACAAGCATTCACTTTCTTATTGAAGAAATTAATCGATTAATGGGAAAACATTAAGACAAGAATACCTTGGGAAAATTAGATGTTTTTTGTTTTTCAAAATCCAAGCTACCGCTATGTTATAATTTATTCATAAATTATAGACGTCAAAGAATCTTGATCATAAATTAATTTTAAAACGGAGTTTGAGAATATTTCTTCAAACAATAACCGTGCTTATTAATTATCAAGGACTGTTCTTGATTAGCAACGATCGCGATTACTACATGAGCGCTGAAGAGGCCAAGAAATATGGAATCGTCGATAAGATTATCAAGTAAGAAAGTGGATTTCTTGTGGATAAGCTGTGAACAAAAACCCCGATTAACATCGGGGTTTTTTGGTTGAATATTTGGAAAAATTGAGGACTATTCCCCGCTGAGCATTGGGATGAGACTTTCACCACTCATTTCTTCTGGTTTTTGAATTCCCATGATTTCCAAAACGGTTGGGGCAACATCACTGAGAAGTCCTGCCACCTTTCTTTGGTTGATGACAATTTCTTCGGCGCTAAGAGGCTCTTCCAAGTGATTGGTCGGAGTGACAAGCCAGAATGGAACAGGATTGTTGGAGTGCTCAGTCATGTGCTCTCCTGTGCTTGGATTTTCGAGTTCCTCGGCGTTTCCATGGTCTGCGGTGATGAGAACGCATCCACCCTCCTTGAGAATCACAGGGATTAATTTGGAAAGATTTTCGTCTACTGCTTCCACTGCTTCAATTACAGCTTTTTCATTTCCAGTGTGACCTACCATGTCAGCATTGGCATAGTTGAGTAAAATGAAATCATATTTTCTTAGCTCGATAGCCTCAATTGTTTTTTGAGTGATTTCGTCTGCACTCATTCTTGGTTTTTCATCGAATTTTGAAACAGTTGGAGAAGGAACAAGCTCCCTGTCTTCTCCTGGCCAAGAGGTTTCTTTTCCGCCATTGAAGAAATAGGTTACGTGAGCATATTTTTCCGTTTCAGCGATTCGAAGTTGTTTTTTGTGATTTTCACTAAGCACTTCTCCCAATCCGAAACGTACTTTTTCCGGAGGAAAAACAACCAGTACCGGAAGATCTTTTTCATATTCTGTGAATGTGACAAAAGTTACATCTAGGAATTTTTCCTTTTTGATTTTGTCAAAATCCGGAACAGAAAAAGCTTTTGTAATTTGACGAGCTCTATCTTCTCGGAAATTGTAGAAAATTATGGTGTCATTATCTTGAATTGTTGCAAGAGGAGTTCCATCTTTTTTAGTGACAACCGCAGGTTCTATGTATTCATCAGTAACATCTTTTTTATAGGAAGCTCGAAGATATTCTACAGGATCTTTGATTGGCTCACCTTTTCCAAGTGTGAGTGCATCATATGATTTTTGAGTTCTGTCCCAGTTGTTGTTTCGATCCATGGCCCAATTTCTTCCGCACACTGAAGCAATTTCTCCAACTCCGATTTCCCCGATTCTGCTTTGAAGTTTTTCAACAATATCTACTCCGGAAGTAGGTGATGAATCGCGTCCGTCAGTAAAGAGATGAATGAAAACGTTTTTAACATTATTTCTGGAGGCTAAATCAAGGGTGGCAAAAAGGTGCTCATAGTGAGAATGAACAGTTCCTTCACTGAGCAGTCCCATGATGTGAAGATTGCTTTTTTTGTCTTTTACATTATCAAGACCCTTCAAAAGAGATTCATTGGCAAAAAAACTTCCGTCTTCAATAGACAAGTTAATTCTAGGAAGATTTTGATAGATTATTTTTCCAGCTCCAAGGGTTAAATGCCCAACTTCACTGTTTCCTGGTTCTCCCCAAGGAATTCCTACGGATACACCAGAAGCCTGGAGGGATATGCCGGGATAATATTTTTCAATCTTGTCTACTGTAGGGGTATTTGCTTTCTTGATTCCGTTTCCTTCCGTGGTGCTGCTAAGACCCCAGCCATCTAAAATTATTAATGTTACAGGTTTATACATAGTTGAATTAAAAACATAAAAAATAAAGATTCACTCTATCTATAAATATATCATTTTATTTTTTCTTTGACAAAAGGCTCTCAATATAATATCATTTTCATTGAATAAGTAATTAAACTCAGATTGATATAAATAGATACAGTACCGAAAAGAATTGCGCAGAAGACGAGAAACGTTGTAGATATTATTTCTTTTTTATATAACCTTTAAGCTATTAATGAAAAAAGTTAATAAAAGATACGCGTAATTTTTCTTGTGGTCGCTAGCTATTTTGTCAACTTTGAATGTGTTTGAATATATGGAAATAAACCTAGTAGATTTGCTAGTATTTCTTAGTTCTGTTGGAATAGGTGTTGTGGTCGGATATTATGTGAGACAATCAGTGGCCAAAAAGCAACTTTCTACAGCAGAAGGGAGAGCTACAAGTATTTTAGAAGATGCTAAAAAAGAATCACAAGAAATGATTCTGAACGCGAAAGACAAAGCAGTAAATATTTTGGAAGAATCAAAGAAAAAAGAAAAAGAGCGAGAAGATCATCTTGTGAAGAAAGAACAAAGATTGGAAGAGAGAGACAGTATGATCGACAGTAAAATGAGAGAATTAGACAAAGGTAGAGAAACGTTAATAAAAAAAGCTGACGAAGTTAGAAAAGTCAGAGAGGAAGTAAACGAACTTAGAGAAAAGGAGCTGAAAAGACTTGAAAAAATTGCAGAATTAGACAAGGAGCAAGCCAAAACCGTTTTGCTTCAAATTGCAGAAGAAGAAAACAAAGTAGAGTTGTTGGAAAAAATAAAGAAACTTGAGAGAGAAGGTGTTGAGAGTTTGAAGAAAAAAGCATTGGGAATAATGACGCAAATTATTCAAAAATATGCTGGATCTCACACAGCAGAAATTACTACTACAACAGTATCCATTCCTTCTGATGAGGTTAAAGGAAGAATTATTGGAAGAGAAGGAAGAAACATTAAAGCGTTGGAAAGACTTACAGGCGTCGAAATTATTGTTGACGATACTCCGGAAGCAGTGGTTATTTCAGGATTTGATCCTGTGAGAAGAGAGACAGCACGAATCGCACTTGAAAAATTAATCGAGGACGGAAGAATTCATCCTACTAGAATTGATGAGGCGGTTGTATATGCCAAGAAAGAAGTTGAGCATAAAATCAAAGAGGCTGGAGAAGCAGCTGTGTATGATGTGGGACTAGCAGGAATTAATCCAAGATTAGTCTATCTGCTAGGTCGTTTAAGATATCGTACAAGTTATGGTCAGAATGTTTTGATACATTCGATTGAGGTTGCGCATCTTTCCGGTCTTTTGGCAGCAGAACTTGGAGCGGATGTTTCTGCGGCAAAAAAAGCGGGTCTTTTGCATGACATTGGAAAAGCCGTAGATCATGAAATTCAAGGAACTCATGTGGAAATCGGAATTAAGATTTTGGAGAAATTCAATATTGATAAAAAAGTGATTAGTGCAATGAAATCTCATCATGAGGAATATCCTTTTGAGAGCGCAGAATCATTCATTGTGGCAGCGGGAGATGCGATTTCAGCAGGACGTCCTGGAGCAAGAAAAGACACTCTGGATCAATACCTAAAAAGACTTGAGGAATTGGAAGAAATTGCTAATTCATTTGAAAGCGTTGAAAAAAGTTATGCAATTCAGGCAGGAAGAGAGATTAGAGTTTTTGTAAATCCAGAAAAAATTGATGATCTTGGAGCTGTGAAATTGTCTCGAAATATTGCTAACAAAATTGAAGAGGAATTGAAATATCCAGGTGAAATTAAAGTTAATGTTCTTAGAGAAACAAGATCAGTTGAATATGCAAGATAGTTAAATAGGTTGACAAATATCGCTAACTTCTCTATTTTGTCAATAAAGGCCGAGTGTGAGTTGAAAATAAATAACACAACAATCAAAAGAATATTTTGATAAAATTATTGAAAGGAGGTGGAAATATGGAAAACGTAAACAAAGAAATGTTGGTGGATGCTTTGGCTAATGCAACTGGTCTATCAAAGAAAGATGTAGCGGCTGTGATCGAAGCTTTCACTGATCAAGTAACTGAAAGCCTTAAGAAAGGTAAAAAAGTAACTCTTACTGGTTTTGGAGTTTTCAAAACATCAGCTAGAGCTGCAAGAGAAGGAAGAAATCCTCAAACAGGAGAAGCTATTAAAATTCCAGCTATGACAGTACCTAAATTTACTGCTGGTAAATCTTTGAAAGAAGCTGTTAAGTAAAAAACTATTTTTTCAAAAGATAAATCAAAAACCCTTTGACTTTGTTGAGGGGTTTTTGATTTGTCGTTTGTTGAGTGCTTGTGACATTATTGATGATGTTTGTCAAAAAAGAGGATTTGATTTATAATAAGAATTGATTCAATGTTTTTTGAAATTGATGATTTCCAGAGCTTTTCATAAAAAATAAAAATAAAAATGTTCAAATTTTTTAAAACTAAGAAAAATCATTTTTTAGGGGTAGATTTTGGAACTTCTGCCATCAAGGTAGTAGAACTTGCTTATAAAAATTCTCAGATAACCCTTTCCAATTATGGCTGGGTTGATTTTGGCAGTGATGAAAATTCTGGAAAGATGAATTATGAAAACAAAAAAGAAAAGTTAATAAAATATCTGGAAATGCTTTTGAAAGAAATGAAAGTGAAATCAGATTCTGTGTATACTGCCATTCCAGCACATAACGGACTTTCTGTGATTGTTAATTTTCCTGATATTAGTGATGAAGAAATTGCGAAAGCTATTAAACTTGAAGCAGGAAAACACATACCTTCGCCGCTAGATGAAGTATATTTGAGTTGGGATGTTGTTTTGAGAGACAAGAAAAAAGGAGGTATTTTTGATAAAGCTAAGGATAGGATGTCTCATAAAGAAGGTGAAAAGAAAAAAGAGAGCATCGAAGTAATGCTAGTGGCGGCTCCAAAAGAGGAGGTGCTTAACTATGAAGATATAATCAAAGGATGTGGATTGAAGGTTAAATCATTGGAATTAGATATATTTTCCATAGTAAGATCTGTGATTGGAGAAGATCTGGGGACATATCTGATTGTGGATATCGGATCTAGAGCAACGAATATAATTCTTGTTGATAAGGGAATAGTCAGAATCAACAGAAGCTTGAGTGTGGGAGGAAATGAAATTACAAACACAATAAAATCCAGTATGAGCGTCACGTGGGATAGAGCAGAAAGATTCAAGAAAAAACCTAGAGATTTTTTTAGTAGCAAAGAAGCTGTGAGTATCTTGCCCATCTTAAGTTCAATTTCAAGTGAAGCAAAACGCATCATCAATGAATATTCTAAAAAAAATCCTGAAAAAAAGAATCCAGTAGACAGTGTCATCATTTCAGGAGGAACATCTTTACTGACAAATCTGGATTCATATTTTGCAAAGGAGCTTGGGGTTAAGGTGGTGAGTAGTAATCCTTGGAAGCGAGTGAAAGTCAAAGATCCTTTGCTTGAAGAACGTCTAAGCGAAATGGCCCCATCTTTTTCAGTTGCGATCGGATTGGCATTGAAAGGTGTAGATGATTATTGTCGAGATATATAGTATAATAAAATAAAAGTTTAAGTTTTTAAAATAAATAAAAAAATGGCTAATATAAATTTACATCAATCATTCGAGCGCGGGGAGGAGATGAGAAAGAAACCAAATTTTTTTGCGAGCAGAACATTCATTTCAATCATCATCTTGGTAGTTTTTTCTGGAACTTATTTTGCTTTAGATTACTATAGATCTTTACTAGAAAAAGAAAAGCAAAATGTAATCGATTCAAAACAAAGAGAATTGACCGCTATCGACACAGAAATCGTTAGTGAAGTTGTTGATTTCAATACAAGAGCTAAATCAATAGCTTATAATCTTGCAAATAAAAATAAAGCGGATGAAAACTTTGCTAGATTAGAAGAGTTGATCTTAAATAGCGTATATTTGAACAGCTATGAATATGACTATGTCGAAGGATTAGTTTCAATGGAGGCAGTTACAGGGAGCTATCAATCAGTTGCAGAGCAAATGTTAAATCTAAATAAATCAGGATATTTTTCTAGAGTGGAAATTTCAAGTACAAAAAGAGATAAAGAGGGCCAAGTGGTTTTCAATTTGGAACTACAGTTAGCCAAAAAATAATAATAATTCATTCGTAAACTTTAAAAAATATGAGATTGAAATTTTTGTTTTTCCCCTTTGCATTAGTGGTGGCAACCATACTGTCTATTTGGTTCATTTGGCCGACATGGTTTGATGCAGAAGAAGGGATTGTTGCAATTAGAAAAGATATTGAGAAGCAAGAGGAAGAGTTGGCCAACGTGCAATCCAGAAAGAATAATTTATTGTCATTGAAAAATAATATTGATTCAGAAGTGAGTAACAGTGCTTTGACAAAAAAATATTATCCTGATCAAAAGGACACAGAAAAAATAATCAATGAGATTAATAATTTTGCAAGCGGAACAGGTGTTGCCGTTGTGGACATGGATGTGAACGTGATGGACAGATCCGATAGAAGAGTTAGAGGTGGTGAGGCAAGATTTGCTTGTCTTCCAGTGGATGCAACAACAAGTGCGACTACTGCGGTTCAAGCAGGTGCAGCAACAGTTAAGCCTATTGAAGAAGGACAGGTGGTTGTAACAACAATGGATGTGAATGTTATTGGAGGATATGAAGAGATTAGAAATTTCATTACTCGCCTGCAAGGGATAGAGTTGATTAACAATGTGCACAGCATTTCTTTAGCGAAAGACGAAACCGAGAATGTGGAGGGAGGAGCTAAAACACCCTCAGTAAATCAATTGAATGCAAAAATTGGAGTATGTTTTGGATATTTATCTCCATCTAAGATTGACAAAACCGGAGATTTTATCAGCCACGAATCTTTTTCGAAGAGTGCGTTTAATTTTGAATACATTAATGGTATAAACGCAGCTGTGTATCGTGCTGCAGCTCAAATTGAAATTGGACAATCAGGAAAGAATAATCCTTTTCTTCCTTAATTTTATCTAAATAATGGTTAATAAAGATCAATTAAAAGAGCGATCTCAGGAGTTGAACATTCCTATTTTGGAGAAAGTGCCCAAGGTTGTTTCGAAACGGTTTTTGAATATCTTATCTGAGGATATTGCTCGAGAAAACAAAACAGTTGTTTTTGACGGTGGCGAAGGAATTATTAGAGTGGCAATGGTGGATCCAAGTGATCCCCAAGCTCTGAATGTTCTTGGCTTTGTTGCAGGAAAGAATAATTTGAAAACGGAAATATATTTGATTTCAGAAGATGATTTGGATGAGCTTTTGAAGAATTATGAAACCGCAGAAAAAGCTATCAAGGATGTCGTTCAGTCTTTTGAAAGTGATCGTGAGGAAGCTGCAAGAAAAGAAGATTCCAAAGAGGATAGCTATCAAAAAATTATTCAGGATGCACCTGTTTCAAAATTGACCAAGGTAGTAATTGGACACGCTATTGAAGGGCGAGCGAGTGACATTCATATTGAGCCTAGTTCTGAGGGATATCGAGTGAGATATCGAGTTGATGGAGTCTTACATTCATCTTTGGTGATTCCTAGGGAGGTTGGAAAAGCAATTGTTTCTCGTATTAAAATTCTTTCAAATTTGAAAATAGATGAAACGAGAAAACCACAAGATGGAAGATTTAGTTTTGCAGGAAAAATGGAAGGAGACAGTATTGACTTTCGTGTTTCCACCTTTCCAGTTGTTGGAGGGGAAAAGGTGGTGCTTCGTATTTTGGAAAAAGGTGGAAAGGTTCTTGAATTGGAAGAACTTGGATTACTTGGAAGAAATAATGAGATTTTAACAGAGGCAATAAAAGAAAATAACGGAATAATTTTGATGACCGGACCAACTGGTTCAGGAAAATCAACAACATTGTATGCGCTTCTTCAAATTATTAATAATGAAGAAAGAAATATTGTGACACTTGAAGATCCAGTTGAATATTCTGTAGAAGGAATTAATCAGAGTCAAATAAAGCCAGAAATCGGATATACTTTTTCAAGCGGTCTCAGGTCTATTTTGAGACAAGACCCTAATGTGATCATGGTAGGAGAGATTCGTGATGCAGAAACGGCTGAATTGGCAATTCATGCTTCACTTACGGGTCATTTAGTGTTTTCAACTTTGCATACCAATGATGCTATTGGGTCAGTAGTGAGGCTTGTGGATATGGGAATCGAGCCGTTCTTATTGGCATCTTCTCTGAGGGTTTTGGCTGCACAAAGACTTGTGAGAAAGATTTGTCAAAAATGCAAAACCGAGGAAAAACTTCCAACGGAATTTTATGGAAAAATTAAGACACTAGTGCATGAAATTGAGGACAGTGAAATCAAGAAATACGGAATAGATTTATCCAAAGGAATCAAGTTTTATTATGGAGCTGGATGTGAAGAATGCGGAAACACAGGACTCAAGGGTCGATTGGCTATTTATGAATGTTTCAATGTGGACAATGATGCTAGGGATGCGATCACTTCAACAGACAGAGACAGAGCATTGAGAAATGTTTCCAATAAACAAAAAATGCTTAGCATGAAACAAGATGGAATATTGAAAGCCTTATTAGGAATGACAACCTTGGCAGAAGTGGAAAGAATTACAGAGGGAAGTCTTACTGTAGGAGGTGCTGTGGAGGATGATAAGGGATAGAATAAATTTTTTGAATAATAAATTAATAATGTTGATATGGACAAAAAGATTATATTGTTGGCAGAGGATGATGTTTTTGTGAGTGATATATACTATAGAAAACTTACAAATGAAGGATTTGATGTTAAGCTTGCATCAAATGGACTGGAGGCTATAGAAAAATTGAAAAAAGATGTTCCTGATCTGATACTCCTAGATGTGATGATGCCATATATGAATGGTAAGGAAGTGATTAAGGAGTTGAAAGCAAAAGATGAATGGAAAAATATTCCAGTGATATTTTTAACAAATGTTTCAGAGAAAGATGATATGGAGCCAGAGATTTTGGAACAAGCGGATAAATATTTGATAAAGTCCCACTTTACACCAGCAGAGGTAGTTGAAAAAATAAAATCATTACTATAGAGCACTAAGTGTTTATAAATAAAAACAAAAATGGAAGCAATTCATGCAGAACAAAAGTTAAAAAGTTTTTTAGTAGCAGTTGCCCAACAAGGGGCTTCTGATCTTCATTTGGTTGTTGCAAGACACCCGACCATAAGAGTGGATGGAAGATTAACCCCGTTAGTTAATGAGCAGGTTTTGACAGCAGAAGATACAAAGCTTATTGCCAATGTAATGCTTTCTGAGCATTATCAGAAAGAATTGATGGATGAGGGCCAAGCTGGGTTTTCCTATCCATTTGAAAAAAAAGCAAGATTCAGAGTAAATATTTTCTTTCAAAAAGGAAATATTAGTATCGTGATGCGTTTGGTGCAAACAAAAATTAGAACATTGGAGGAGTTGAGTGTTGATCCGGTTGTGTATGATTTTGCAAAATATTCTCAAGGACTGATTCTTGTTACCGGTCCAGTGGGACACGGAAAATCAACCACTATGGCAGCCATGGTGGACTATATCAATCATAATTATGACAAACACATAATAACCATTGAAGATCCAATCGAATATATCTATGAACAGGATCGTTGCATTATTAATCAAAGGGAAGTTGGAGAAGATGTGAAGGATTTTTCAACAGCACTTCGTGCGGTTTTTCGAGAAGATGTGAACGTAATTTTGATTGGTGAAATGAGAGACCTGGACACAATTAGTACTGCGATGACAGCTGCTGAAACAGGACATCTTATTTTTGGAACGCTTCATACCAATAACAGTGCTCAAACAATAGACAGAATCGTGGATGTTTTTCCAGCTCATCAGCAAAATCAGATTCGTTCACAGCTTGCAAGTGTTCTTTTGGGGGTATTATCCCAAAGGCTCATTCCGAGAATTGGAGGAGGAAGAATTCCTGCTGTGGAAGTTATGATTAAGAATCATGCAATTGAAAATCTAATAAGAGAAAATAGAGCATATCAAATAGATTCAGTGATTGAAACAAGTTTGAAAGACGGAATGATTTCAATTGACCGATCTTTGAGTCAAATGGTTCAAAAAGGTCTTATCACAATTGAGGATGCGATGGCGTTTAGCAATAATAAGGAATATCTAAAGACCATTATCAAGCAATAAAGTGTTTAAATAGCCACACTTACACAGAGCGATGTGTGTAACGAGGTGTTAAAAAAATATGCGTTTTATATTTAAAGCCAGAAATCAAAAAGGCGAAATTGAAAAAGGTAAGGTTGAGGCGGTCAATGAAGAGCTGGCCTTGAAGGTTTTGAGGGACAATAAACTTGTGCCGATTTCAGTCACAAGAGAGGAAGATGTTCCAAAGATCATAAGAGATTTGCAACGCTCTTGGGAAGGAGCGAGCAAAAAAGATTTGGTAATTTTTTTCAGACAGTTGCAGGCGCTTATTTCTGCAAAAGTTCCTTTGACACACTCACTTCGATCAATTGAAGATCAGCTTGAGAACAATTACATCAAAAATATTGTGAAAGAAATTTCTAATGATATTGATGATGGAGTGGCTTTTTCTGATGCGATGGAAAAATATCCAGAGGTGTTTTCAAAGATCACATCAAGCACAATTCGAGCTGGGGAAATATCAGGAAATATGGAAAAATCCATTCAATATGTTGCAGACAATCTGGACAAAAGTTATCGACTCACATCTAAAATCAGAGGGGCATTACTCTATCCTGTTTTTGTTTTGGTTGCAGCAGGTGCGATTGGATTTTTGTCACTGACACTGATTGTTCCAAAGTTGACATCAGTGATTCAAGAGATGGGGCTCACAATTCCTTGGTACACACAAGCACTGATTTTGCTGGGTGACTTTATGCAAAATTATTGGTGGGCGGTTTTGATTGTGATTATTGCGGCTGTGCTTGGAATAATGTATTACATCAGCACAGGAGCTGGAAAAAGAGAGTGGGACAGAATTCAATTGGAAATTCCTATTTTTGGAAAGCTGTTGAAATATGTATATCTGACAAGATTTGCAGGGAATCTCTCAATGCTTTTGAATGGTGGAATTCCAATTGTCCAATCTTTGGCGATTGTTTCAGATGTTGTGAACAATAGTGTGTATTCAGGGATTATTCTTCGCAGTGCGGATGAAGTGAAATCGGGAGGAAACATGAGCAATGTTCTTTTCAAGACAAAACACATGCCAGCCATTGTTTCTCGAATGGTGAAAGTTGGAGAAGAAACTGGAAAGCTGGATGAATCCTTGGAGAATGTGGCTATTTTCTATGAGCAAGAAATTGATGATATCGTGAGAAACATGACCGCCCTCATTGAACCGATTTTGATTATTTTTTTGGGTATGGGAGTTGCTTTGTTG